>NZ_LCTZ01000002.1:2365000-2682500 GCF_001413955.1 Flagellimonas eckloniae
AATTTCGTGGATGATATTGTTCTTCACCAACTGCCCTTTTATCTGTAATGGGGTATCGTCGGCCAATGTTTGGGATGGGTCGATATAGACATCGGCCCCACTTATTTCCCCAGCGGCAATCATGGTATTTAGCGCGTCAAGCCCAATCCTTTCAAGTTCCCCGGCCTCAACGGCGGATATTGTTCCGGTATCAGGGTCGGTTCCAAGGTTTCCTTTTACCCTGGGCAATAGCGCAGTTCGCAAAAGGTCTGCACCTTTGTCCCAAGTCCTATTGTTCTCGATACGGCTGTAATCGCTTGCCGATTCAGTGGCCGTGTGGGAATCGGAAAAGAAGATTCCAGCATAACCGTTATAGTTCCCCGCAAATATGTAGCCCTTGTCGTTCAACGCCTGAATCTCAGTAGCGGAAAGCCCACTGAAAGGGTTACCGTTCTGAAGGTTTGCACTGAGCCAACGGCTACGTGCCGTGTCGGTCAATGGATAGTCCCGATTGCCTTTGAACGCGCTTGGTTTGTTCTCGATGTCCACGGAACCCATGTTCTCATGCACACCGCGTACCGATAGTGCGCCCAATGCCGTTCCTATGGCGGCGTAGTTCACGTATGCAGCCTTTAATGCAGCGATTATAGGGTCTTGTGCGATGACAACACTTACATTTTCCACTTCCTCTTCACGATTGTCATCATAGGCAGCCACCAATGTGGCACTAGCAAAAACGTTGCCCTCGACAAGAACCGAACTTACATTCCTGTTCTCGGTTCGCAGGTCATTGACCACTTGTTGCTTTCCAGCGACATAAGCCGAGAAGTCGGCCAAGGCGGCAGCGGCATTTCGGACAAAACCCACCATCTTGATTTCACTGTTGGCCTTTAGGATGTCCTTTAGCTCAGTATCGGTCATAGTGTCGTCATCCAGCACAACGAATAGGTTTCCGTTTGGCGAAAGCCTGAAAAACTCATCGATATGGTGGTGGGCCAAAATATCATTGGTATCATCGTAAGAAGCTGTTATTCCAACAGATTCAGCGTTTTCGACGGTAAGGAACTCCTTGGCGGTCTTGAGCGCAAGGCCAGTGGCAGCAACAGCGCCACCGATTATCAGTAAGCAAATACCATCATTTGTCGGGTTTGTACGACCAAGGCCACCTTGTAACCTATCAACCGTTGCGCCTTTAAATCCCATTTAAACAGTGTTTAAGAGTTAGATTTTAAATCATTGATGGCTTCGGCAATCTTGGCCTTTGTATCCAATTCCTTAAGGTCAATCTTAAGGTCTTCGGCCATTTTTTTCAGGTCGTCCAACTTCAATGCCTTTATGGCCTTATCGCTCAGAGGGAAGGTGATTTCATCCCCGGACTGGTCTACATTTGTGTTGGCCACTTCGAAAACCTTCAGGTCTTTAGAACCTTTATTGGTATTCTTGTGAAGGTCTGCACTGTTCTTATTGATGAACGCCTGTCCATCAGAGGACACATAGCATTTTTCAGCATTAGGGTGAGCCTTGAAAACTTCACTTGCTATTTTGTCCAATTTTTCTTTTTTCATCTTGATTTGAATTGTTTTGTTATTGCTTATTACCAAAAAGGCGTTTGAAAAAACCTCTTTTTTCAGGCACGGAATCCTTTGTTACGTTGGTCTGCGCCTTATTGTCAATCCGTGGTTCCACAGAGAAGTCTATAGTGCCGCCGTCCCGTGTCTTGAGTTTGTTTATCCTGGTTTCAAAACTGTTCTCAATCTTGGTGGTCTCCTGTTGTATTGCGCTCTGCACCATCCCTTCAAACTGTGACACGACCATTTTCGTGTTAAATATCAACATCACACCGATAAGGGCGATATAAATAGAGTTTTCCAATATATTCTTCAACCAGTTTGACATACGCTACGATATTCCAGCAATCTTGTTTTTGGGTATTGTTGTATACTAACCCTATTACCTTGGTTTCCGCCAAGTATAAAAATCAGGTCTTCGGTCTCCCTAATAAAGAACCCGGTGTGGCCCCTCCAATCATCAGGGCTTTTACGCCACAGGACAACAATGTCCCCCATCTCTGGGGCTTCGGTCTTGACACCCACCCTAAGCAAGCTGCGAGCGTTCAGCTTCCCGGAAACTTTATATCCGGCCTTAAGAAGCACCCAGTACACTAAAGCGGCGCACCATGCTGTTTCATCCTTCAGGTCTTTTCCGTCCCATCCAAGGTCATCGAAGTATTTTAAAACTTCGGGGTTATCTTCCTCACCAACGATCTCGCGGATTCCGAACTGGCTGAGCGCTATTTCAATAATCTTGCATTTCATGCCCTAGGGGTTGCAGGCCGCACCAGTTCTGATGAAGGGTGCTGGCCCGCCTTTTATGTTTTATTAAGGTGTCCCGGATACGATTGCACCCTGTCCCTTGGCCCTCAACGGGATTGCCAAAAAGTACAATCTGAAGCCTACGACCGTTTCACGGTTCTGTGGGTCATCATCCGATTTGGCCAAATATCTTTTAACAGAACCCCTTGCCTTTCCAGTAGTCTTGGTATGGAACAGCACTGAAGCTGAACTACCAGGGGTAACACTATCAAATGCTATCTTGTTCAGGGAACCATCATAGACAGGACTGTAGTTGCTTTCATAAATTTCGAAGCCATAGTAGTTTTTGGCTATCATACCATCTGTATGGTTCTGGTACTGTCTTTCCAAGGCCTTGTCCTCGATTAACAAATCGGCAACATGCTCCGAACTCAATACCAATATCCTTCCGGCCTTTGGAATCTTTAGGTCGTCCAAGGTCTTTTTGTAGTTGATAAGGTCTTGGCTTCTCAGTCTCAATCTTCCATTGCCGTCATCATCCCCGGTGGTCTCAATTATTGGGGTGTCCGCAGTGTTGGCGGATGGCGCCAATGAATGCAGCGCATGTTCCTCTGTCTTTTCCTCCAAGGTCTCACGGTGCTGTTCCTGTACGCTTCCAGCCTTGTCGTAAGGTAGTGCATAGACTTCATCATCAGTGATTCGGGTATTCTCCGTATCATACTTGTACAAGGAAATGGCAACACTATCGTCCGTTCTGCTACTAATGGGAATTGGATAGGTGTTATTGTTTATCAACACATCTGGGTCAGCCCCTATTTCTGTCAATTTTATGACATCGTTGTTCACCCATTTGTTCTTGGATGGGACACGCTCCAACCACGTGCCTTTGTGCCGGAAATGCTTTATTAGCTCTTTTTCCGCCATTTCGTTTAGGGCCACGGCCATTGCAACGGATACCTCTGGGGTATCGTGCGCATATGAGAATGTAGCCACTATGATGGCCAATACGGCCATGATGGTTCTAAGAATTGTTTTTGCTTTCATTTTTGGATTTGTTTTTTTCTTTTTTATGCACCTTTTGGGTCAAGTCGGACTTGGATTTGGGAACTATCTTGTCGTGGCCTTTGGCCTAGTCTTCTTTGTAAAATTCTTTATACAGTGCCTCAAACTTTTCAGGCTCCTTCTCATTCATCTCAATGAGCGCTTCGGGGTCTTTTTCCTGATAGTCTTTATAGGTCCATCCGCTTCGGTCTTTCCCTGAAGCAGTGGCACCACCATCATTCTTCTTGTTCAACTGGCCAGATACCGCCTCGATAGGCTTTGCGTTTTCAAGTATGGCCTCCAATTGCTCCAAATTGTTCTCTCCGATGGCTTCATAATTGCTGCGCATCGTAGCATCGATTTTCTTTTCCGTCTCGGCCTTGTCCAAAATGGCCTTGATTTTTTCGGCCTTTTCAGCCTTTTCCTTATTGTCGGCTGCATTCTGCAATGCCTCCACTTTAGCAGCCTTTTCATTAAGCTCCTTTATCTTGGCATCTACCTGTTCCTGTGTTGCAGTAGATGGTAGCCCCAACTGTACTGCTAATACTGATAACTCCATACGTGGTATCTTGTTTTTATTTGAAATTTGTTGTTTCCCTGAATTAGGATTTGGTATGTTCGGTGCGCCACAGGCCACAAGTTGGAGCCTAGTGTTCGCATCAATTTTTTCATCACTTCCCTCGACGGTATCAACAAAGCCCCTTTTCTTGGCCTCGTCTGCCGTCATCCAAAAATCAGTCTTCCATAGTGCTTCCAATGCCTTTTCAGTAATGCCCATCTTTTTGGCATACATCTTACGGTACTGTGAGGTAAGGTTTTTGAGAAGTTTTAAACGGGCCTCGATCTCGTCTTCATTGCCACCTACGCCCATCATGGGCTTGTGTATCATTATTTGGCTGTTCGCCTTTACGGTTGTTGGGTATTTGGCTGGGAATATGGTGGCCGCCGAAGCTGCCAAAGCCCCGACCTTAACCGTTATTTTATCAAAATTGTCATCAATGAGGTTCAGGATTTCATTTGCCTCAAAAACACTTCCTCCCTGACTATTGATGTATATTTCAGCTTCTTTTATGCCTTTATCTTTGGCATCGGCAATATCCTTGATGACCTGCCCGCTGTTGTTCTTTGAATATTCAGATATATAACCCGTAATGGCAATAACGGCAACCTTGGATTTTGCCTCAACGGTAATGCTGAGCGGCACCCTTTCATCGGTAGGTTCCGGCCCCATCCTCAACCACTGGAAATTGTAATATTCGGGTAATCTCATGTGACAAATGTGCAGCAAAATCCAAAGTGCAAAAAATAGCAATTCTGCCATAGTGTCATACAAAAACTGTCATAGTGTCTGTATTCTTCTATTTTAAAAAATGCATTCAAAAGACATGGATAAATAGTACAATTTTGTACCATCACTATGGGAAAAAGCAAAGCACAGGCGGTAGCCAAGGAACTTTTTTTAAAGGGGAAGAACCAAAAGGAAATTGCCCAATTAACGGACACTACCGAGAAGACCATCGGGGTATGGGTAAGGAAATTTGGATGGAAACAGGAACGCGAGGCCCGGTTTATCGGAAGGCGCACACAAGAGGAAAATCTGCGCAAGCTGATAAGCGACCTAGCAGCCAAGGCCATACGTATCGAATCGGAAATGGAAATGGCTCGGACGCGTGGGGAGACCAATAAGTTCCTTGAGCTTCAGAACGAGCTTAACCGAGTGACGGACGCCGCCAGCAAGTGGAACAAACAATTGGAGGCGATAGCCAAGGAAAACAACATATCGTTGGTGACCTACATACAGGTCATGGACCAGATTTTTGAGTCCGTACGCCAATACAGTCCCAAACTCTACATGGATATGCTGGATTTCCAAGAGGAACATTTGACCGAGGTATCATTAAAACTTGGGTGATGCGAAAGGCTGTAATAACAATAACGCCCGACGACGGGAAAAAACAATTGGACTGCCAGACAGGCAATGTTTCCGATATAGAAATATTGGACGCACTTACCTTAATTTCAAGGCACTTTGCCCAAAAGCTATTGGAGGAATACGAGAGCGTCGTAGGCGGGGATTATGAAAACCTCGATGCCTACCTGGATTTTTTAAGAACCCAAAAACTATAGATATGCCCGTACAATTGTTATTGATATGGCTTGCATTTGCAAGAAAGACAGAGACAAAGAACAAATTAAGGTTGCGCATAGGCGCATTCTATCTAAAGAGGGGTGCAGGGGTGCAGGTCGGTCAACCCATAAAGCTCAGGGCTACGGGCAAAAGGCCCAAAAGACAGATGTGGGTGGAAAACCTATACTATAACTTTAAGTTGAACACAGTGACCCATACCCTTTCCAAAACACCCATCAAAGGGCATTCGGAACCTTTCATTGAAGCCAAAAAGAACAAAGCTGCATGACAAAGGCGGAAAAAATTGCGTTAGAAAAGTATCGGGATAAACTAAAGTTTGTCAGGTCTTCCGGCGCCGCTGTCAATCCCGATGAACCAAAGGACGAAAAGAAGGCCCGTATCGACCGCGCCAAAAAGGATGTCAAGTTTATGGTGGAATACTATTTTCCGCATTACGCAACATCCGAGTGTGCAGACTTTCATGTAAAATCCGCCAAATACACCAAAAAGCACCGAACTGGAAAGCAATTCGATGAATGGGGCCGGGGATTGGCCAAGTCCGTATGGGACAATGTGATAAAGCCGTTCTGGTTATGGATGAACGACGAAGCGCACTATCATGTAATTGTGACGACGAGTTTCGACCGGGCCTGTGAACTTGCCGATGACCTCAAAGCGGAATGGGAGGCAAACCCCCGAATTATAAACGATTTTGGCGAACAGAAGGGAACCGGACAATGGGAAAGCGGTTTCTACATCACAAAGAGTGGTTTTATCTGTAAGGCATTGGGAGCAGGGCAGTCGGTTAGGGGACTTAGGGTAAAAGACCAAAGGCCCGACCTGATTACAGTGGACGACTTGGAGACCAAAGAGACCATAGCCAACCCAAAGCGCCAAAAGAAACTGGCCAATTGGATAGAACGGGACTTATTGCCCACCATGGACGGGCCAATACGTAGGTTCCTATATGCAAACAACAGGTTTGCCCCTATGATGATTCAGACCATTCTACAGGAAAGGCACCCGGATTGGAAGGTGTTCCACGTCAAAGCATACAATCCCGTTACCTATGAACCCACCTGGCACCAAAAGTACCCCAGGTGGTACTATAAAGAAGTGGAACAGGAAATTGGCACCTTGGCAGCAAAGGCCGAGTACAACGGGGAACCGCATATTGAGGGTGAGATATTCAAGGAAGAACAGATACAGTGGGGCAAGATGCCATCACTGAACCATTTTAAGATAATCATAGGGCGTTGGGACGTTGCCTATGCCGGGACACCTACGAGCGACTTCAATGCAGTAAAGGTCTGGGGGCTGCACGGGCGTAATTTTTGGAACATCGACAATTTTGTAAAACAGTGCAAGATGCGGTCACCTCTGGAATGGATGGCCGACTTCCAAATGGGACTACCAAAAAGTGTCATCGTCCATTGGGGCTTTGAATCACAGTTCTGGAACGACGAGGTGAGGCGCACGATTGAGGAAGTTGAAGATGATTATGGCATCAGTCTGAACCTTTCCGAGATTGAGACATCTGGGGCAAATAAATATGATAGGATAATCACCCTTCAATCCTATTACCAAAATGGCCGAATATATTACAATGACAAATTAAAGAGCCACAACGACACCGCTGTTGGCCTTACCCAGCTCTACGGGATAGAACCAGGATACAAGACCAAGGATGATGGCCCAGATGCCGACCAATCCGCAATATCCGAATGTAGCAAGTATATCTACAGGGGAGGCAAGGGACAAAAGCCCAAAGTGGGCAAATATGAACGTAAAAGAAGATTTTAATGGCATACCAATTTATTGTTGACGAGGATTTTGACTCTTATATACAATCACAGCTTCTACGCGACCCAAAAGCACAGAACCTTGATGCTATTTTGGAGGATTTGGAGCTTAAGGCCATCGCTTTGGTTCGCTCAAAGCTGAACGGACGGTTCGACCTTGACGCCATCTTTGCCGCCATCGAGCTAGAAAGGCACCATCTTATCGTGGACATCATCTGCACTATAATCATATACAAATTTGTCCGTAGGAACGCCGCACGCAAGGTTCCATCAGATTTTAAGGATGAATACGACCGTGTAATGAAGATGCTGATGAAGATTGAGGCCGGGAAGTTGGTTCCCGAAGGCTTGCCAAAGATTACGGATGATAACGGGGATGAAGTGGCAAAGCCCATAATCGCCAACAGAAAGAACAATGATTTTTACATTTAAACACCTTTTAAATGAGCTTTAAGGAGAAACTACAGGACAGGATTTTGGGATGGTTGCCCGAAGATAAGATTAGGGTACAGATGGCCAAAAATGATAAGTCCCGAAAGGGTGGCACAAAAAATAGGCCGACGGAGATAAAGAGACAGCCCAAGGCATTTCAGGTAAAGACCCTGAAGGATTGGAAGGATGCCGTGGCACTTGCCACCGACCCTGAAAACCCAAATTTGTTGTTCTTGGCAGAGCTTTACGAAAATCTTTTGTTGGACGCCCATACGCACAATACCATTGAAACAAGGATTTATAGGGTACTGCGCTCTAAGTTCAAGTTGGTCAATGAATCCGGTGGTGAGAACGAAGAACTTAAGGTGCTTTTTGAAAGCCCTTGGTTCGAACAGTTCTTAAGGCACTCACTTTGGTCGATGTACACCGGGCCAAAGGTCATCGAGCTTTTTGAGGTTGACGAGCTTTTGGAACTTACCAAGGCAACATTGATTCCAATGGAACACACCAATCCAAAAAAGGGTTTTATCCTAAAGGAACCGGGCGATGAAACTGGATGGCCGTACAAGGACGGGAACCTTTCTCGGTACTATCTACAGGTGGGTGAAGATGACGAATTGGGTCTTTTGAACCAACTTACCCCATTGATATTGGCCAAAAAACTGGCCATGGGAAGCTGGCTGGACTATATTGAGAAGTACGGAATCCCAGGTGTGTGGATCACCACCGACAATATGACCCAAGAACGGGCAGATGAACTATTGGAAATGGGGCTTCAGATGATAAGCAACCATGTTGGAGTAATAAAAGGGAATGAGACCATAGCCCTAGGGGAATTGCCCAAGACCGATGCCCATAAGACCTTCCAAGAGCTTATAAGCGTCATCAATAGTGAGATTTCAAAACTTATTTTGGGGCAGGACGGAACCACCGACCAAAAGGACAGCACAGGAACCTATGGAAGCCTGAAGGTGTTGGCTGAAGTGGCCAATGACAGGCATGAGAGTGACAAGCTGTTTGTAAAGGTCATAGTGAACAAGCACCTTATACCTAGGCTTATTGAGATAAGTAGTTTTTACAGCGGCCTTAGTGGCCATCGATTGGAATGGGACGAAAGCTATGACATGCCGAATTCAGAGTATATAGATAAGGTCGTTTCGCTCACACAGGCAGGATACGTGATAGACCATGAGGCGGTGTCACAAAAAACAGGGATTCCGATAACAGGTTTTTCCCAAAACGGGGCGATAGCGTCCACTAAGGAGGAGCCTCCAGCAAAGTAAACGCCTCTATGGACATAGGCCTGTTCTATACAGGGGGAGAGGGGTGCGGCCATGATAGCCCCGAACCGACCATAGAGGCAATAAATTTAAAACCATGGCAGGCAATGATTACCAAGATTGCAAAAGACCTGTTCAACAACAAACTGAAGCCGACCGACCTGCACAAAGGTCTTATCGACCGTACTTTCAAGGAACTGAACACGGCGGCAAAGGCAGGTTTCGGCGCTAAGTACGCAACCGATGCCACAGGGATAAAGATGCAACAGCACCTTTTCCGTTTCTCGGTGGCCAAGACCTATCAGCAGCTTGAGCAGATGCACGGTTTCTTGGTTGACAAGAATGGAAAACTGGTAAGTTATCCGCAGTTTGAAAAAAAGGTTCAACAAGTACACGAAACCTTCAACAGAACCTATCTGCAATCCGAACACAGGACTGTAAAACGCTCAAGCCAGGCCGCTAGACAATGGGCGCAGTACCAATCGGACAAAGATATTTTCCCGAACCTAGAGTACATCATCGTGGGCGATGACAAGGTGCGCGAAGAACATGAAAAATTGAGTGGAATAATATTACCGTTGGATGATTTTTTCTGGAATGACAACTATCCACCAAATGGGCATCAGTGCAGGTGCAGCGCACGCCCAACCGACAAGAAAGCCAATGGCAGAAGACCAAAGATTGACATACACCCGGCCTTCAGGAACAATGTAGGAAAGACAGGTGTGGTATTCGCCGAAAACGGACATCCCTATTTCACAATGGACAAAAAGGCAAATAAAGCCTATAAAGAATATCTTGATGGGCAGGGTAAATGACATTCCGGATTTTGAAGCTATGTTCCAAAAGCTGAAGAAGGATGCTGTGAGGTATGCCAGCAGGGCCGGGGTCAACTTCTTTCAGGACAGCTTTTTAAACCAAGGGTTCACAGATACGGTTCTGGAGCCATGGGCGAAGCGAAGCAACGATATAGACCCTGGGCGAAAAATCCTGATAAAATCCGCATTTCTAATGAACAGCATTGAGGTTTTCACTGCCAGCGAACAGCGTATTGAATTTGGAAGCCGGGCGGAATATGCCGAGTTGCACAATGAGGGCGGAAAGGTGGTTATACCGATAACGGAAAAAAGCAGGAAGTACTTTTGGTTCATGTACAGGGCCACAGGAAAGGAAATGTGGAAAGGCCTGGCACTTACCAAGAAGCAAAAACTTGTGATAATGATGCCCAAACGTCAATTCTTGGGCGAAAGCCAAATATTCATGGAACAGTTGAACGATTGGCTATTAAAGGAACTTAACAAACGATTTAAAGCAATCTAATGGAAGATTTAAAGATTTGGGCATTATTGTACAGGGAAATTGCCACTAAATTGTCGGACGCCATAAGTGAAGTGGAATGGTTGGACTTATGGCACAACCAAGTGGGGTTCTTGGAGGACGAACACAATTTTACAACACCCGCCGTATTCTTGGCGTTCAGTATACTTGGAGAACCAGAAGACCTTGGCGTTCATGCACAGCGCATCCGGGTACAGGTAGACGTTTATTACTATTATGAGACATTTGAGGACACCTATAACGGCGCATACAACCAGACCGATGCGCTTACATTCCTTAATTGCATAAGCGAAATCCACGCCGTTCTACATGGAAGCAGCGGTGATTGTTACAGTGAGTGCAAAAGGGTTGGATTTGGGGCCGTGGATACTGGAAGTGCAGGAAATCTTTACAGACAGAGCTTTACGATGCTCGTCGAAGACGCAAGCGCTTCACCGCCTTTGACAGAAGCTTCGCCCGGCGACGTTGTAATCGAAAAAGGAAGTGGCCAAACTGTCGAAAAAGAAAAGAAATTCTTGATTCCCTGAGAAGCTTGAAATCAGGGTTGTCGATAACATTTTGGATACGCTCCTGAAAGTAGGTTTTCTTGCTCTTGAAGCCGACAGCTATTATGTAGTTACGGTTTGAACATACGTTTGTCGCCCTAATACTTGTGACCTTGAACACCTCATTGTCCACCAAGTATTTTTGCCCTTTATAAACTTCCGGTAAATATGCCATAATGCCTTGTTTGTGTCAAAAATAACGCGAGATTTCCAAGGGACATTGCAGGTTTCCGTAATGGGGTTGATTTATTCAATTCAAGTACTTGTCGATAAGTTCTCTCGCCTGTTTGATTTTTGCCTTATCGTTGTATCCCAAGGAAATGGCCTTTTCCAGGTCGCGTCGAGCCAATAAAAGTTCTTCGTCCAAAGAGTTAGGACGTACTAAAACTCGAATCCTTTGCCAATAATAGTTTGGGTTATCTTCTGCTATATCCAATAACTTGGTCAACAAATCCTGTGCTTTATCATATGCCTTTTTATCAATGTTATACATTGCAAATTCATACAACACCTTTTCATTATTAGGTTCCAATTTTAATGCCTTATGAAAATACGTTCTTGCAGTGGCAGTAATAGGGTTTTCTTTATGTTGTTGAAGGGCCAATTCAAGATATTCGTCCGCCGTCTGTCCAAAGGATAAAAGACCGATTAAGAATAGGGGTGTAAATATCAGATATTTCATTGTTTCAGGTTTTGGTTCAATTAAAGTATCAAATTCCGGGCCAAAACTAGGGTGTCCGGGACAAATTGCAACCTAATACGTTGTACGGTAGTATAATATGTTCTCAATGGTCTTGGGCTTCAGATAAAACTGTTCTTCAAGCCTCACATAGATATATTCATCGGTGTACATCCTTACGCCCTTGTAGGCCTTTGCCGTCCACTCTTGATAGGCCGCCCGGATGTCCTCATATTTTCTCTTGGTGTTATCGCTGTCCTTTGGCATTTCGATTATAAATTAGATTTATTGATAAAATCAATAACACTGAATAGTTTATAGGCAATTTGTGGAACAATTGAATCTCCTATCATTCCAAGTCTGTCCACCCTATCGGGTATCCCATCATCCATTCCGAAAATTGGGGGTTGGCCCATGCTTTTTTCAAACTGTAAAAAAGGATTGCTTTGTGTATCCAATGTAATTGGCGGCTTATTCGCTTTAAAGCGGCTTGATGAGTTACGACATAATATGATTTTCCGTCGTTCTTCAGGGGAGTAGGCAACCAACCAAACTCTTTTTCTGGTATGCCATGCGCCCACGTAACTTGCAGGGATAACAATAGGCGGCCAGCAGGTGTAGCCGACACTTTCAAGATCGTTGATTTTTTGGTCGAGTACACCGTTGGAAACTGTTCCAAAAACATTTTCATTAACCACGTATCTTGGGTTGTATTTTCTAATAATTGCAAACTTCTCAGGCCATAGATAACGGGGGTCTGATTTTCCTTTTCGGTTACCTGAATTGCTGTGAGGTTGGCAAGGGTCTCCTCCTGAAATAATGTCAAATTCTCCATATTCATTGTTGATTTTTATATCTTCAAATATTGGGGCCTTGGGAAAGTTCTTTTTTAGTCTTTTAATTCTGGATGGGTCATTTTCAACTAATCCAATAGTTTCCCATCCAAGCCATTTACCGGCAAGACTAAAGCCATCACATCCACCTGAAAAAACACTTAACTGCTTCATTTTTTTAAAACTCATCTAACCATCTTTTCTTCCTCAAATAACTATCAGGAAGACACTTGGCGATACCATTGTTCAATCTAAGCCAATTGTCATATCGTCTGACACCCTCAAGCGCTTTGATTCGGTCTGCCAATGAAAGTTTTTTCCAGAGCCTTTCACTGTCTATTCGCTTTTGCTTTTTTCCGAATAAAGACCAAAACGCCTCAAAACTTGTATCGGGAAGACCTATGGTCACCTCAAAAAATGGCTTTAGATTCTTGTTGGTCATGAAGTTCTTTACCTGCGTTTCTATATAGGGAAAATTTCCTGCCCTGAACAGCCATTTAATTTGTTGTTCCCCCAATATTCCCTCCAGCACCTCAAACGACCTTAAAACACCGTTTAAATGATATTTAAATACCCATACATCTTCACGATTCTTGGCCTTTACGGTATAAGTTGTCAATTGTTCCATGCTATTTTAAATCCATTAATAATTTCATCTTAAACAGCTTTTTTTGGTTAGGTGTCAGATTCCACATTAAACCATTGATTTCACCAACAAGTTTGTTGTATTTAGATTTAGGAACTTTTTTTATTTCTCTAAGCAATTCGTACTCTTTTTGAACGGCCCAATCTTTTTCTGTCAATTCGTCCAGTTCCTTTTGCTCAAGTCGGCCCTTGAATTCATAAGGTTTCTTAACTCCCTTATCAGTTGGTGTGCATTCAATAATTGAACCTATTGATTCACCCATTAATTTTTTCCCATACCAATCAACCTTACCTGTCTTAGAGTTCCTGTATCTATATCTAATTTTCTTGTCCCTACTTAAAGTCCTTCCTAGATATGTAAGAGTTATTCTGTCCATTATGCCAGTTTTTGGTTGATTTCATCAGCTACCATCCGAAGGGTATGGTAGTGTTCTTCCCGATGGCCAAGGTCAACAATCGACATTCTTAAACAGCTTTCCAGTTGGTCGGCCTCATAGTATTCCAATTTGAATTTGAACGTTTTGTTACTAGGATAAACATCTATCTGTTTCTTCATGAGTTTCTTGCCAACCTGTCTCAATATCGAGCGTTTAACATTGATAAGCCTTATGCTTGAAGGCTCAAAGTTCAGTTCGGCCAATTCTCCATTGATGGCCTTTAATTTTTCCAAGTTCAATTCTATCTTTATAGGTTCCATGTGTTGAATGTGTAGGGTACTTGGGTCTTTTTCTTTCTGGGAAGCTTTTCTGTTGGAGGATTCATTCTTGAAGGCACCATGATTTCAAAATCACCGCAATCATTATCAATATTTCCGTGGGGCATAGCCTCAATCCTGTTTATCCGCTTCTGTATCCGGGTTATCTCCGCGCACAATGCCAGTTTTTCGTCCATCCTAAGAAAGTTCTGTGGATTGTCAAAGTTTTCTTTTGGGTCTATGTCACATAATTCCAGAAAACGCATGAGGCCGTCCCGATTGCGCCTCAACTCCAAAAGTTTGTATCTGTACTTCATCCGCAATCGGTTATTATAGCAACCTTCTTTTCGCAATACGTACAGGTATAGTGTTCTTCCTCACAGCCTACAGATGCAGATTTGATATGCATTTTGGTCTGTGGATGTGTACAGGCCTCCTGCAACTGACGTATGTACCATGGAATCGGGGATGGGTGTATGTGGATTATTTGCATATCTAGTCCTTTAAATAGTTAAAATGTTCATCTGAAAATGATTCGACTAATAGGAAAAGGGCCAAAATCAGCCAAATGGGAAAATAGATTATCATGTTAATGGCCAAACAAAGGGTTACAAATGCTCTTTTCATAATACCTTTACATTGTTTTGGGTTTTTTCAATTTTTGTGGGTTCAAATTTTATCGACTGTAAAACCGTATTCATATCCTTGGCCACCACCCATTCAACCCGTCCATCGTATATGACTCTATACAACTTCATATCACTTGTATTTTCTGGCCACCATGTTTTCAAGGGCAGCTATTATTTTACTGGTCTCTTTTGGCTCCATCTGTTTCAATGGTTTTCTGACAGGACATCTAGGGTCATTGTGCAGCCAATTTCCAAGGGCCGCAATGTCCGCAATGTCCCGCCCGGACTTCGGGTTTAATTTCTTCCATCCGTAGTTCATGCAAAGGGCCAATATGGTCTTATGCTGATGGTTGTTCTTGTCGAACATGCCCCAACCATAGGATGCGTGCTTGTGCGGTGTGCCACCGAGTTTTTCAATGATGCGGTTCGCCTCGTCGAAAGTCAGGTCGTTACAGCTTATTTTAGCCACATCACGGGTTGCCCACTGCACAAATTCCTCTTTGATGTCGCGGTTGGGCGTATTGACATGTATGTATTGTTTCTGGGCCTTTGTTGCTTTCATAACAATCAGTTCAATACGTCCCACATGTGCGGGTCGATTACTGTATGTATGGCAAGCACAAGGCAGGTCACGACAATCGCTATAAAGACGATGACAGCAATTGACCTGCCCATATACTCAAAAAAAAGGTGGAGCCGTCTAAGCAGTCCTAAATAGTATTGAATCCTTATAATCAATAGAGTTTGGATAAAAAGGATGCATACAAAAATGTAGTTATATGTTTCTTGATTTTCCATGGGCTACTTTTTTACTTTTGATGGGTTTAGAAATTCTTTTTCTATCTGATTAACAAGAGGGACAACCTCATAATGCCTTTGACAGAAATAATCAAACATCTTTCTCATTAGCCCAAAATCTTCCCCTTTTGACCAAAGTGCGATCATTGGAATTGTTTTCGAAAAGAACCTTTGTCCATAACATATTCCACATTCAGCTGCGGCATCCTTTCCAGATGGCGCATAATAAATGAATATGTTACAAGTGGCGGCGCCATTAACATCAAAATCAAAACTTTGGTCAGATTCAGCAGAATTGACCCATGTTTCGAAATCAAATTTTTTGGTAACGTGGTTGTGATTCTCCCCATAGTTGTTTTCAATCCAACTAACCACATTATGACCGTGGTCACGTAGTTCTTCTGTTAACATTTCGACTCCATGCTGATTTTTCCAGCTACTAGCTATATAAATTTTTGCCATGATATTTGTTTTTGTTTATACTCTTTAAAAATGCCCGTCTTTCCCGGCTGTCATTCTTTCTGTGCTTTGGGGCAAATATGCTTTCGAATCGGCACCCCGTTTATCCTCAATTCCGTTTAATACTCTTTCCGGCGGGAACCGGAACCGTTAGGGCCGGAAAAGGGCTTTAAAACACAGCTTTTTGCCCGAAGAAATCCGAGACCGTTTATAGCCAATTCCCTCGCTTTACCTCTTTGCCAGTACCCGGCTTCGGTAATCACCTTCATACCAGACAGCACCGTTACTTATTTGTTCTGCTTCTATTTTTTTGGCAATCTTCAAAGCTTTGATTGCCTGTCTTCTCAAAAAATTTGGATTGTTCTCTAATTCAGTGTGTTGCATCGGATGTATTTTTGTTTTGGGCATAATTTGTAATATCTCTATAGATACTTGAAAAGAAAACCAAGTTGGTCTTTAGCCTTCGTTTTACTTTGGGACTTTTTGCCCTACTAAGGTCATAGTCAAAATCCTCGATGATTCGCTCTAATTCATAGACCAATTTTTCCGTGTCTAGGTTGGCATGTTTAACCGTAGTTGCCTTTACATCAAATGCCATATCAAAGACTGCTGAAGTTCATATCCAACGTTTCCCAATTGCCATTGGCATTCTTGAACTTGAACCTATACCCAAATCCCTTCATGTGAATGCTGTAGCTTTCCTTTAATAGCTTGATGCCCTCATGCCACCTTGCGTCTGAAAATCTATCCTCGCTTTGGAGAATTACCATCACACGGCTGTATTCCAATTGTCCGGCCTCGTTTTTGGTGAGAAGTTCCATTAACATTTCATAGCCGTCCTTATCCTTTTTCTTGATGGAATCGGCCAAGAAGTCCTTGATAAGCTGTGCGCCCTTCTCACTCCGTTCATCCCAATGTGGCTGGGTGTCCCTGGTACGGGTTATCCTAACGGTCTTAGCAGCGTTATCAATACTGAAACCACCTTTGCTCTTTACCGGAAACTTTCCATAATTCTCAAGCTCAGCGGCCATCTTGTTCATTTCGACACCGCAGGTCTTCTTTACATCGGCCATAAATTCCGACGCCTGTTTTGCCAAACTGAAAATATTGTTTGCCACATAGTCCTTTTCCTTTTCATAGCGCTTCCTTTCCCTCTCTTGGGCATTTCGCTTATCAGCTTTCTTCTTGGCCAACATTTCCTCCAATTCCTCGATTGTTGGCTCTTGGTTCTCGTTTTTTTTCATATTTCAATTATTAAGGTTCTACTATTTCAGGGTCAATCACCTCAATTTCCATGAGTTCTTCCCTACTCACTTGCAGTGACGGGAACAGGTCTTTGTCTTTCGTTTGTTTTGGGTTTTTCGATAAGTTCATATAGCTTCATTGTATAGTTGTAAATCTTCTCAAAGTGTGGGTTAGCATATCCTTCCACTGAATTGAACAGATAATTTTTCATTGAGTCCGCCCTTTTCTTTATCTCAGCTTCCGACATATTCCACGATTTTCTTAGACCTTGCATGATTTAAAAGGCGTTTACTGAAAAGCCTGTGCGTATCCACTACAGACCTGTTCAATATCTGGAGTGCTTCCTCCGGGCTTGGCAATGGTTTCATATCCGTTACATGGTCCAGAAAATCCAATAGACAGTCCAAATAAGCATCCAACCAAAACTTGAACAGTGAATTGTCAGCTACCAAATTTTGAAGGTCTTTATCGTCCCTTTCAGCGAATATCACGTGGCCGTTTTGGGTTGGTATTGAATATTGGTTACTATAGCTCTTGTTTTCGCACCATCTAAGCCAATCCTCCATGATACGTTCTTCCATCTGCTGGTCATCAAACCCTAAAACCACCTTTATTTGTTGTTCTTCAGTCATTTTTTTTGGTTTTATTCAATTTTAAATACCGTACATAGCTATCGTGGCAATAAACCCCAAACACAAACCAAATGCTACCCCAAACAGTGCAGCTATTATCAATTCTATTATGTATTCCCTGTTTTCTTTTAATCTTAGAAAAGTTTTGTCCATGATATTTTTATTTTAAATGTTCTTCCAATATTTGTCCGCACCTTCTTGCCATACGATGTATTCATCAGGCAGTTTGCCACGGCTCATTCTACTTCGGCTGGTCACCTTGAATCCTTCGGCGAACAGTTTTACGTCGGCATCGAAACGAATCTTCTTGGCCAATGCCCCAACAGCTTGTTTGCCATCGGCATGGCTGTTGAATATGAACAACTTGGTAGGGAAGTCGGCCAATAGTTGCTTGTACTCCCTGATGTTCATTTTTAGGTACTGCACCGAATCGATTATGATGATTTTGGCGCTTCGCTTTTGCATCAATCTTTCACGGTGGTCTTCTATGGGCCAACCGTTCAACAACATAAAAGAACCCTTTCGGCACTCTGTCATCTTGTTTTCTTCCATCAAAGACCGCATACTGCCACGGTCTTCTTCTTCCAGTGCGTTATAATCGACTTTATAGTATTTCGTAAGCTCTTTGGCCAGTTGCATCAGGAAAGTAGATTTACCCATGCCGGAATCACCCATAAGAAACCAACTGCCCCGGCATTCGGGCGTTCCAATCAGGTTCTTGAAATTTCCTATCAACGGTATGGTCTCCACTTTCTGGCTTTTCATTTTCTGCGGACTGATTGCCCGCCGTTTCATTTTTCGCATAGTGTTCTACGGTATGCGTTAAGCAGGTTCTCCTACTTCTTGAAATTCCTGTACAGTTATTTCGTTTATGGCCTTTGCCATGATTTGTTGCTGTATCTCTATGTCTCGCTTCACACGTCTCATATCACCATCGGAATTGGCATAGATATACCCGATTGTCTCAGCGTCAAATATGTCATTGGCGTTACAAACCTTTCGAACATCGGATTTTGAAATTGGGTCAAGACCAATGAACTTTCTACCTATACGGCTGTACATTTCTGCATATCCTATCTTATCACGGTTAACACCGTTCATCACCCGTTTTTCAAGTGCCTTTACACCGCTTAGAACAAAGGCACAGTATCCATCAAGCTCGTTGTAAAAATCCATGAACAAGTCCATCTGTGAATCCTTTAGCTTATCAAACTGGTCAATGATTACTATGGGCCTGTGCATTCCCTTCAATTTTTTTATAAAGGTCTCAACAAGGAATTCCAACGTTCCGCTATTATTAAGGCCAGCAGCGGCCATAAGATGCTTCATGTAGCTTTTCTTTGTCCATGAGTTTGCGCATTCAAGGTGAATCACGTTATCGTGGTTCTTCACATACTGACGGTATGCATGGGTCTTTCCGCGTCCTGCATTTTCGCTTATCGCGATACTGATACTGTTGTCATGGGCGTTCTTGATGAGTTGGGTAAGGAGAAGTAAATTTGAGGTAGGTGCGGATTTCCAAGAAAAATCCATACGAAGGTTGACTTCAATGGACTTGAACATATCAACGCTTATGGTACTCCATTTTTTGTTGATTATCTGGTTGATTATGGCGGCCGATACCCTGGCCCTGTTAGCCACCTTGGCCTGTGATGTCTTCTTGGCCTGTCTGGCGACTTCATCTGCGATACGGTGCATTTGTGCTACTGAAAAATCCATAGTTTATAGTGTTACATTCTATCGAGAAAACTTAGCGATTCGACTTCGCTGCGCCTTTCTTTGGGAAGGCTGCCACCCAATTTCATATCCAGTTCTTGGTCTTCGACCAGTTTTTCAGGGGTAAGTCCCGTGCGTTTCCTAATCTGCTCCACACGTTTTTTGATTCGTTCTTCCTCGGTGATTTTGACCTTCATGTCCTTACGCATGATTACGCTTTCCTCCTTGGTTCTTGTAGCACCGATGGGGTTGGCCAGTCTCTTTGGCTGCGCATCCGCTATGAACTGACGGTTACCATTGGGAAGTTCCACATGTAACCTAACATAGTTGTCCATTTGGTCAGGGTCGTACTGAACAAAGAACTTGCAGTTTGTCCATTTGTCCCTGAAATCGATATCTATGTTCCCGTCGGCATCGTATACTTCGTAGTGGTATTCCTTGCCTGAAATGATAGGCCGAATACCCTCACGGGTGTACTTCCTTGAATCCTTTGTGGAGACCCAAAACATATCCATGGCATCGAACACGGTGATTTCCTCCTTTAATACCTCTATATGGTTCTGGTATACCTCCATTCGGGTCTCAGGATGGTTGGGGTGCTTTGATCTGTTCCACTGCTCCACACATTGATTGAATGCCCTTTCCAGTTCCTGCCACGGCTTGAGTTTGTGCTTGAACGATTTGATGAAATCCACATTGACATGGCTGTCCATCTTTTTGCTTCGGACACCCTGCTTGTCAGAGAACCATTTAGTGTTCAATACTTGCTGTTGGAACCTACTGAAAAGGCCTTCCACTGGTGAACCATGACGTCGAGCAGCGTGCTTATAGTGCTTGCCGCCGTTGTTGGCGACGAGTTTACCATATAGGTTCTGCATTTCCTTGGTGGTGTGTCCGCTCTGACCGTCATAGGAAAATTCAAAAGGACGCCTTAAAGTGTTGTTAACCGCCATTTTAATGGCCTTAAAGTGGTCGCCATGGGTCTCTGTTTGGGAAAAGCTAAACCCTAATATCCGCTCACTGTAAACATCGAAGACCAAATCTATCTTGATGTCAGCACCCATTCCCTGCGCATTGTCCTTGAAATGCACCCAATCCAACTTGGAACCATCGATGGCCCAATAGGCATTCGGAAACATTTTGTTCTTGTCACGGCGCATCTTATGCCCAAATTTGTTCCTGAAGTAATCTTCACCATGACGGGCATAGCACCATAATTTTTCCTGTCTCGGTTCCTTTAGCCATTTGTTTATGGCCGATTCGGATAATATCGGCCAACCGTTGGCCGTCCTCACCTTCATATATTCCGTATGCAATACCGGAACCACTGGTTTATTGGGAAGCATATAAAAACCCAATATCCATTCGGCCACTGCACCCTTTATCTTTTTGCTGTTGGTATTGCCGATGGCGCTGTGTATGAGCGACTGAAGGCCTTCAGATTTGTATTTTTTCAATTTATTGTCCAATGCCCTATAATTCTTGGGAAGGTTGTGCGGATAGGGTCTTATGGAAGTGCCGGGTCGGGTGAATGCCTGAAGTTTGGTTATCACCTCACAGATTTCTTTTTTTGCCGGGCCAATCTTTATTCGCATACCAGTGCGCTGTTTTACCTTGATGTCATAAATTAGCTTGTCGTACAAGTCTAAAATCTGAGCTTCGGCATAATACTGTGCAATGCGTTCGGGAAGAAGTCCACGGCCATCTTCATCAATGTACTCATCAAAATACCTTGAAGCCTCTATATTGTTTTCCAACCTATCCGTGAACCTTTTTACGTCGTCTTGGCTGTATGGGTCTCCATATGCATTTTTTACAGCTTCTTTGAAAGTTTGTGGAAGACTTGAAAATTCAATTAAAGCCTGTCTTCCATTTCCACCGTTTCTTATTTTGTTTATCTTTCCAGACCTACAGTAATATTTATAGTTTGGATATGACATCAAGCACATATCTTCATAAAGAACAACTGCCGGAACCGCTATAGTATTTTGGTAAGTTTGGTACATACTATCAGGGAATAGGTTGAAAAAATTCGATAGTTCTTTTTAAATCTTCGAATATTTTCGACGCCTTGTTACTGTCAATATCAACATCATTGGAAATAATGTTATTGATATAAGTATGACTTACCTTATGTTTACGAGCTATGGCGCGAACTTTACCCATAAGTATCTCTTTTTCTGATTCTGTTAATTCCGCTTTCATAAAAAAATATTACTTTCCGATGTGGAAACAAATATATTAGAATATAATCTAATATTCCAAACTGGAATCGAAAAAATTTTATGATTACGTCGAATTTAAACGATTATTTAACCCGAAAAGGTATTACTCCTTCGAGGTTAGAAAAAGACCTTAAAGTCAGTAATGGTAGTATTTCTGGGGCTATTTTGCATGACAGAAGTATTGGGTCTAAGGTGGTAGAAAAAATTTTACTGAAATTTCCTCAATTAAATGCAAATTGGCTTTTTACTGGTATCGGTGAAATGGAGTTAAATATCGACCAAAGTGGTTTGCTAAATGAAAGAATAATCTCTAAAGGTGAAGATGTAAATCTTATAAATGAGGTTGTTTCTTTTTTTGGTTTAGGCTCAAAAAGAGAGTTAATCGAACTTTTTGAACGTATCAACGAAAAAAAGGCCATAGCCAATCAGAACATTATGGCGATGAAAATGGAGAGGCTAGAAACGCTGATGGGTACGTTGGTAGTAGATATGAATGAACTTAAAGAGGAAAAACAAAGAAAAAAGTAATTAAATTTTGGTTAGGTCATCCAATGCGCCATATAAAGCTTCGTTCAATTTATTAAGATTTTGCTTAAGATTTTGTCTTAATCTATTTCTTATCGCTGCCCTCTCAGTCGCACTGTAAAGATTCTTGTTCTCTTCTAAATCCAGTGCTTGCTCCAACAAACTCTTCTTCATTTATTTCTGGATTTATTGATAAAATAATATGCAATCAATACAAGTGCAAAACCCAAGTTGTACAATACTTTTGTAGTGAATTCATTTGTAGTGGTGTTCCTTGCATCCCATAAGTAAATGTTAAGTTGGAAGAACAGCATAAATATAGGTGCAAACATTGCCAGTCTATAGGATTTACCCCTTGCATTCAAAAACGCAAAAATCCATCCAGTTAAGCCTACTATAAACAATGATACTACCCATATACCAACACGAAGGGATGAAAAGCCACTAAAACCTTCCATCCCTTTAAAAATCTCAAAATCGTGCAAATAAGGTAAAAATGACATGGCTAGAATGAGCAATGCCACCATAAAGTCCTTATATATCCGATTCCTTGACTTCTTCGTTTTCGATTGTGTTTTGATCGATGATTTCATCTGTGCTTTCATTTTCACAGGCGATGGAGATTGATGATACCGCAAACGCCAACGCCAAAACAAATACTACTCTTTTCATGTGAAGAAATTTTTATGATTAATAATGTCATAAAATTATCTCCAAATGACTGTTATGTAGGAAATTACTTTTTAATTTATCAAAAAGATATTAAGATAAAAGGTAATCTAAGGGGAAGGGCAATTTAGGTATTAATTTGTTGCGGTAGTTATAGAAAAACCTTAAAAATACTGTGGTTTTTACCCATGCTTAACACTAATATAAACAAATAATACCAGTTTTATTTTATAGAATCTAATTATAATAACATGTAAATATCTGTTTATCAGTTTAATAAGAATAATTATAACTTATTTTAGGTGCATTGTCAGGTGTTATAAGTAATATTTATATGTTGCTTTTAGTGAATTTTAGCCGTGTTTAATGTAAATTTTAACATATTTTAAGCCAAAAACTCCATTTATAAGTGATTAAAATCAATAAAATACTATCCCCAACACTATCCCCAACACTATCCCCAACCTTAAATGCATACATTTTCAAACTTTTATAAATTCGTTTTATTTAGCATATATACATGAAGAAACTATTGCATTTTCTCAATTATAAATACCTTTAAACGCCTTTAAACAGTAATACATAGGTTATTTTAGGTTTTAGCACGTATTCGGTTGTAAAACAATTGTAAATTAAAATCAATTGGTTGTAGACAAAAGGAAGTCAATGGTAGTTTATGTATAATTCGTTTAAAGTTGGAGGCACACCCTAAAAACGCGGGCAACCCCAATAAACATCTATTATTTGAACGATTTTTGAACTTATTTTTTATGTATTATTTGTTTTCTTAGCCCTATTACATCTTGATCTGGATACTTTCTATGTATCCGTAGAGCGTATCATTAATACGGAGCTTCAAAGCAAGCCACTATTGGTAGGTGGTACCAGCGATCGTGGTGTAGTGGCAGCATGCAGTTATGAGACACGAGGGTTTGGAGTACATTCAGGCATGCCCATGAAAATGGCCAAGGAGCTTTGCCCGGAAGCCGTCGTAATTCGCGGCAATGCCGGCACATATAGCAAATATTCCGATGTGGTCACGGAAATCATCAAAGAACATGTACCTCTTTTTGAAAAATCGAGTATTGATGAATTCTATGCCGACCTTTCGGGTATGGATCGTTTTTTTGGTTGTTATAAATACGCCTCAGAAATGCGACAAAAAATCATAAAAGAAACCGGATTGCCTATCTCATTTGGACTTTCCGTAAACAAGGTCGTTTCTAAAGTAGCCACCAATGAGGCCAAACCTAACAACCAGCTTAAAATAGATTTTGGCCTGGAAAAACCATTTTTGGCTCCTTTGTCCATCAAAAAAATCCCTATGGTGGGCGACAAAACCTATCAAACCCTAAGAAATTTGGGTATTCGGAAAGTGAAAACGGTACAGAAAATGCCCATGGATATTATGCAACGGGTACTGGGGTCCAACGGGAGAATCATCTGGAAACGCGCCAATGGCATGGACAACACTCCTGTAATCCCCTTTCATGACCGTAAGTCCATTTCTACGGAACGTACCTTTGACAGGGATACCATTGATGTTACCAAGCTCAAAGGAATTTTACTTGCCATGACCGAGAATTTGGCCTATCAATTGCGACGGGGCGATAAACTGACCGCATGCATCACGGTGAAAATTCGATATTCAGATTTTAATACCTATTCCAAACAATTACGGATTCCCTATACCAGTGCTGATCATATTCTTATTCCAAAAATCCTGGGACTGTTCAATACGCTATATAGCAAGCGAATGTTGGTACGCCTAATCGGGATTCGATTCAGTCATTTGGTCTCGGGCAATTATCAAATCAATCTTTTTGAAGATACTGAAGAAGCCTTGAACCTATATCAGGCCATGGATTATGTGCGAAATAGGTTTGGTGGACGAAGTGTTATACGAGCCTCTGCCATGGGAGCAAAAACTATAGGCAGCATGTACAACCCTTTTAACGGACAACCTCCGGTGGTGTTGGCGCATAGAAAACAATAGGCTGTAGGCTGTAGGCTGTAGGCTGTAGGCTGTAGGCTGTAGGCTGTAGGCTGTAGGCTGTAGGCTGTAGGCTGTAAAACTATAAAATCCAGACAACTGATTACTGATTACTAAACATTGTACCTAAACTGTCACACATATTATAGTATACGCTACGGCACCTTCTCAGAGCTGGAACTCTTGGAGCTTGCCCAACAAAACCACGTAACCCGTTTGGTACTGACTGATATCAATAACACTTCTGCAGGACTCAATTTTGTGAGAAAGGCTTCGGAATACAGTATCACCCCCCTTTTAGGAATTGATTTTAGAAATGGGGTAAAACCTTGTTTCTTGGGAATTGCCAAAAACAACGAAGGCTACCTGGAATTGAACAACTTTTTGTCGCACCATCTTCACGAAACTTTGGAAATTCCACAACGGGCTCCCGCTTTTAAAAATGCATTTATAGTCTATCCGTTTGAGCAAGTCTTGTTAAATGAACTCGAGAATTTTTCGGAACATGAATTTATTGGAGTTTCCATCACCGATTTAAGAAGATTGCCCTTTTCCAGATTGGTCAAGCTAAAAAAGAAATTGGTCGTGCAGCAACCGGTCACTTTTAGGAACAAGGCCGATTTTAATGCCCATCGCTTGCTACGAGCTATTGACAATAACGTGTTGTTGAGTAAACTTCCACAGGAAGAAGAGGCCAACGAAGCCGAAAAAATGTTTCCCATCCAAAACCTGGCCACCGCCTTTTCAGAATATCCTTTTATTTTGGAGAACACTGAAAAGCTACTAAACCAGTGTACTATACATTTTGATTTTTCAAAGGGGCGAAAGCCACAAAACCTTCAAAACTACACAGGTAGTATAAAAGAAGATGAACAACTCATTGAAAAATTATGTCGTGAAGGTCTCCCCTATCGTTATAAAAAAATTGACACATCCATCAAGAAACGATTGGACAAGGAGTTGGATCTCATTAAAAAAATGGGGTTCGTCTCCTATTTTTTGATCAATTGGGATATTGTTTCCGAAGCATCCCGAAGGGGTTTTTATTATGTGGGGCGAGGTAGTGGTGCCAATAGCATTGTGGCCTACCTGCTTCGCATTACCGATGTGGACCCCATGGAACTCGACCTCTATTTTGAACGATTTATCAATTTATACCGTGCTAATCCGCCAGATTTTGACATTGATTTTTCCTGGCGAGACAGGCCGGCTATGACCCAATACATTTTTGAACGTTTTGAACACGTTGCCCTTTTGGGCACCTATGTTACTTTTAAGGAGCGTGGTATTATCCGGGAACTGGGAAAAGTCTTTGGGCTCCCCAAGCAGGAAATCGATTTTTTGTCTACAGGAAGGTACAATCCAAATCAACTGGACAGTATGTCCAAGCTTGTCCTTAAATATGGTAAATTACTGAAGGGAAAACCCAATTACCTCAGCATTCACGCAGGCGGAATTTTAATCAGTGAAAAACCGTTGCATTGGTTCTCAGCTACCCATCTTCCTCCAAAAGGATTCTCCACTACCCAGTACGACATGGTCATTGCAGAAGATGTTGGACTTTACAAATTTGACATCTTGGGCCAACGCGGATTGGGAAAAATAAAGGAGGCCTTGGAAATTGTAGCCTATAATCAACCTGAAAAACATCAGAATATTGACATTCACGACATCCAAGGTTTCAAAACGGACGATACCATAAACAACCTCATCAAAACTGCACAGTGCATGGGGTGCTTTTATGTGGAATCACCTGCTATGCGAATGCTGCTCAAAAAATTGGAAGTGGATAATTATTTGGGATTGGTGGCCGCCAGTTCCATTATTCGTCCCGGAGTGGCCAAAAGCGGTATGATGCGGGAATATATTCTTCGTCATCGCCATAAAGGAAGAGCCAAAGAAAAAGCACATCCTGTAATGCTGGATATTATGCCGGACACCTATGGCGTAATGGTCTACCAAGAAGATGTAATCAAAGTAGCGCACCATTTTGCAGGTTTGGATTTGGGCGAGGCCGATGTGCTCCGTAGGGGTATGAGCGGTAAGTTCCGATCGCGGGAAGAATTTCAAAAGGTAAAGGACAAATTCATTTCCAACTGTCGTAAAAAAGGCTATTCGGACACCTTAATATATGAGGTATGGAATCAAGTCGCTAGTTTTGCAGGCTATGCCTTTGCCAAGGGGCATTCGGCCTCCTATGCGGTAGAAAGTTATCAAAGCCTTTTTCTAAGAGCTTATTTTCCTTTGGAATACTTAGTAGCAGTCCTAAATAATGGAGGTGGATTTTATCGTTCCGAATTCTATATTCACGATGCCCGTATGATGGGTGCCACCATTCATCCTCCCTGTGTAAACAACAGTAATATAGCCAACCGTATTTGTGGTAGCCATATTTATCTAGGGATGCTATACCTACGGGATTTGGAAAGCAGGGTCATGGAGCGTATTGTTAAGGAAAGAACCCTAAACGGACACTTTGTTTCTTTGGAAGGTTTTTTGGACAGAGTGATGATTTCGGTTGAACAACTTGCCATCCTGATTCGTATTGATGCGTTCCGTTTTACCAGAATCAACAAACATGAACTGCTTTGGAAAGCACATTTGATGCTATCAAAAAATGACCGCTTGGAACATCCGAAACTCTTTCCTCCACGTCACCAAAAATTTCAGATTCCTAAACTACATACCACAGATTTGGAAACTGCTTTTGAAGAATTGGAGCTCTTGGGTTTTGCCCTCTGCAGTCCTTTTGAGTTATTGGCAGAGCCTCCTAAAAATACTCACGGACAACGGAATTTGCATCGCTATTTGAACAAACATATTGATATTTATGGTTATCTGATTACAGTAAAAAACACCAGCACCCATACTGGAAAACGTATGCATTTTGCCACTATGGTAGATCAACACGGGGAGGTATTCGACACGGTGTTATTCCCATCGGTAGCTGCCAAATATCATTTTAGGGGTAAAGGCATTTATCGATTTTATGGAAAAGTTGTGGAGGAATTTGGTTTTTTAAGCATTGAAGTCATCAAAATCCAAAAACAGGATTATATCTCCGATCCCAGATATGCCGATATGAAAACAAGTAAAAAGCTATTTGAAAGCAGGGTGTCCCGTAATATCAGCTCCGGTAATCAATAAATGGATATCATGTGTACCCTCATAGGTAATCACACTTTCCAAATTCATCATATGACGCATGATACTATACTCACCGGTAATTCCCATTCCACCCAAAACCTGTCGCGCTTCGCGGGCAATCTTGATTGCCATATCCACATTGTTTCGTTTGGCCATAGAGATTTGGGCAGTTGTAGCTCTCCCTTCATTTTTAAGCTGTCCCAATCGGAATGCCAACAATTGCGCTTTGGTGATTTCTGTAATCATTTCGGCCAACTTTTTTTGCTGTAATTGGGTAGCCGCAATGGGTTTTCCAAATTGGATTCGTTCCTTGGCATAGCGCAAGGCCGTATCATAACAATCCATAGCAGCGCCAATGGCTCCCCAAGCAATCCCGTAACGAGCTGAATCCAAACAACCCAGTGGAGCTCCCAATCCAGATTTATTGGGCAATAAATTTTCCTTGGGCACTTTTACATTATCAAAAATAAGTTCCCCTGTCGCAGAGGCACGCAAAGACCATTTGTTATGGGTTTCAGGGGTTGAAAAACCTTCCATGCCACGTTCCACGATAAGGCCGTGGATTCTTCCATCTTCATTTTTTGCCCAGACTACGGCAACATCTGCAAAAGGTGAATTGGAAATCCAAAGTTTAGCTCCATTTAATAGAAAATGGTCTCCCATGTCTTTGTATTTGGTTTCCATTCCACTAGGGTTAGAACCATGATTGGGTTCCGTAAGTCCAAAACAGCCCATCCACTCTCCAGTTGCGAGTTTTGGCAGGTATTTTTTTCGTTGTTCCTCCGTTCCGTAAGCAAAAATGGGATACATGACCAAAGAAGATTGCACCGAAGCCGTAGAACGTACTCCACTATCCCCTCTCTCAATTTCCTGCATAATCAACCCATAGCTGATTTGGTCAAGCCCGGCTCCACCATATTCCTCAGGAATGTAAGGTCCGAAAGCGCCAATCTCTGCCAATCCCCCAATAATTTGATCGGGAAACTCTGCTTTTTGGGCATACTCTTCTATAATAGGTGAAATATCCCGCCTCACCCATTGACGGGCTGCATCGCGCACCAATTTATGCTCTTCAGAAAGTAAATCATCAAGATTGTAGTAATCAGGAGCTTCAAACAAATCTGGTTTCATTCAAAAAAATTTGTTTAAAGATACTAATGAAATGTAACAATGTAATCGCATATTGTTACATTTTTAAATAGAACGCTTTGGTAAGGTTGATATATTCATCAGTGTACTGATGACGCTCCAACTCGATTATTAATTCATTCGTTTTAACGTGCTCACTTGAAAAGCTAAATTCCAATAAGCTGCGTTTTACCTCTGTGCTCGGATTCCCCTTGACCCTTGTAATTCGATTTGGAAAAAGACCCTGCTTTTGAGCTAAAGCAACAAAGTTGCTTTCCTCTTTAAATGGAAGGATTACAGAGAATATTCCGGTTTCGGAAAGTAACTTTGAAACACCCTCTAAAAGTTCGTGAAAAGGTAACGAACTTGTTTGACGCGCTTTGTCTCTTGAACTGTCTCCGCTTGTAACTTTCTCAGCGTAAAAAGGCGGGTTGGAAACTATCAAATCGTAGGTGTCTTCAATTTCATCTGTGAATTCATCCAACCCTGCATGATAACAAAACAATCGGTCTGCCCAGGGCGTAGCTTCAAAATTTTCAACACATTGTTCGTATGCATTCTCATCCAATTCAATGGCATCGATTACCTCCGCATTGGAACGTTGCGCCAATTGTAAGGCAATTATCCCAGTTCCTGAACCAATGTCTAAAATGGAGTCAGGCTCCGAAACCAAAGATGTCCAAGCTCCAAGTAACACGCCGTCCGTGCCAATTTGCATGGCACAGCGATCCTGACTAATAGTAAATTCTTTGAATTGAAATGGTTTCATTGCTCCAAATGTAATCGTAAAAACATGTATCCCACAAACTCAATTCATGCTTTTATAAAGTCAAAACTGTTATCCGTTAGATTAGAAGTCTCCACCTCTTGTATTCCAAGTACATTGGTCGCTTTGAATAATTCGAAACCAAATTTTAAACATAACTATGAAAAATCTTTTATGCTGTTGTTGTTATGTTAGAATTATTATCCAACCGGACTCAAAGCGAGTAATATAAATGTTTAATCCTAAATTTAAAAAATGATTAAAAAAACAATGAAAACGATGGCTGTCGTATTCGCTGCATCGATGTTATTAACTTCTTGTTATTCTTACACTAGTGTAGTAGGAAATGGAGCCCAGGGAAACAATAAAACAACAAAATGGAATCACTATCTAATTTCTGGCCTGGCACCTATTGGAGTTTCCGATTCAAAAGCAATGGCTAAAGGTGCCGAAAACTATACTGTACACACTAGACAGACCTTTGTGAACGGACTGGTTTCAGCATTGACATTTGGAATTTACGCTCCATCTACAACCACGGTAACAAAATAAAATTTAAAAAAGGAGAACCTGATACGTATCAGGTTCTCCTTTAATTGATGTAATGAAAAGAGTGCTATTTTATATATCTACAGGAATTGCTATAGTTGTGCTTTTTAATATTGCAGATATCTTAATCACCGATCTAAATCGACTCACTGACTATGGATATGGCTATTTGGTTGGAAAAATAATTCTATTGATAACTTCTATTGGAATAGCAGTATTGACCAGAAAACGCAAAAATGAAAAACATTCTTTACAACAAAAACCATAGGCAATAACCCAGTATCTACATCCATGGATGAAATAGTAAAAAACAAAGGCTAATTTTCTAGGTAAGATATAATTCCACCAACCCTTCTGGTGTCTTTACATGAATCTGTTTGTTCTGGCGATCCACCTTTTTGATAATGTCATCGGTAATTGGAATCAATAGTTCTTTCCCATCCTTTTCAGCTTCAAAAAGTTCTTGGGAGGCACTGTCGTTTACTGCTTTGATGATTCCAATATCCCCATGGACCTCATCCATAAGAGTAAACCCAATGACTTCATGAAAATAAAATTTGTCTCCTGTTAACGGTGGGAGCATCTCAAGTGGCAAGTACAATTCCGCTCCAATCATTTTATCTGCGGTAGGTTCATCTTTTACTTCTTCAAAATCAATACGAAGCAATGCAGATTTATGTAATCGGCAACGGTCAATAAAAAATGGAATCAGATTGTTCCCAATTGAAACAAATACTGATTCCATGTTTTCGTAAATATCGGGTTCATCGGTGTCTAATTTTACCAATAATTCACCCTTAAAACTATATTTTGAAACGACTTTGCCCAGGTAGAAGCAATCTTCCTTGCGCATCGTCTGAGTATTTACTCTTCTTCTTTGCTAGCTTCGGCCTCTTCAGCAGGAGCAGCTTCCTCAGCTTTAGCTTCCGGCTTAGCAGCTTCTTCTTTAGCTGGTTCTTCAACCGCTGGAGCCTCTTCTGTAGTTTCAGCTACATCTTCTGAAGGAGCGGCTTCCTCAATAACAGGCGCACTTTCTTCAATCACTTCTTCTTCTACTTCTGGCAATGCAGCAGCAGCTCTTTTGTCGCTAACTTCTTTTTCAGCTTCCAATGCTTTTGCTTTGGCCTCAGCTTTTGCTTTATCCAAACCACCAACTTTAGCAGCTACAGCTTTTTCTTTTTCTTCAACCCAGGCTTTGAACTTCTCCTCTGCTTGTTCTTCGGTTAAAGCTCCTTTGCGAACCCCACCTAATAAATGGTGCTTCATCATAACACCTTTATAAGATAAAATAGCTCTTGCAGTATCGGTAGGCTGTGCTCCATTGCTCAACCATTTCACAGATCCATCAATATCTAAATTAATAGTGGCTGGATTTGTATTAGGATTGTATGTTCCTAATTTCTCCAAAAATTTACCATCTCTTTTTGCTCTGGAATCTGCAGCAACCACCCAATAGAATGGTTTACCTTTTTTACCGTGTCTTTGTAGTCTAATCTTTACTGGCATATCACATTAATTTGTAGGGTGCCCGACCCTGATTATTAATTCTTTTTTTTCGCTTTCTACTTAAGCGGGTGCAAATATAATTCAATTCCCTTAACAGTCAATATGTTTTGTGTTTTTTATTGGTTGATAAATCTTTACAACTCTTTTTTCTGAAACCTCTCTTCTTGCTTATTTTTATTCATTACTATTTTTTGACTGATAAAGAGATTTATGTACCTAATCTTCGATACTGAAACCACAGGCTTGCCCAAGAGATGGAACGCGCCAATCACTGATACGGATAATTGGCCCCGATGCATACAGATTGCATGGCAGCTACATGATGAATTGGGCAATTTAGTGGAGCATCAGGATATGTTGATACAACCAGATGGTTTTAATATTCCCTATGAAGCGGAACAAATACATGGTATTTCCACAGCTTTGGCAGAGGAAGATGGAGTGCCCTTAAGTGAAGCCTTGGAACTTTTTAATGATGCGCTTTCCAAAGCAAAATTTGTTGTGGGACAAAATGTGGATTTTGATGTCAATATCATGGGATGCGAATTCCATCGTTTGGGTGTTGAAAACTCTCTGGCCGAACTTCCAGTTTTAGATACTTGTACCGAGGCTACGGCCGAACTTTGCAGAATTCCTGGAGGTCGTGGGGGAAAGTTCAAATTACCCACGCTTACCGAATTGCATGAATACCTTTTTGGGGAACCTTTTGCAGAAGCACATAATGCCACTGCAGATGTGGAAGCTACCACTAGATGCTTTTTAGAACTTGTTCGAAAAAAGCATTTCTCTATCAGCGAGCTGGATGTTCAACCTGATTATTTTGAACATTTCTCAGAAGCCAATCCACAGACCATTGAGCTTATTGGATTAAAGCACATCAATCTTAAAAAAGCATCCAAAGCTATTTCAGATGCCCTTTGGGCAGAAGATACTGGTGAAATCTCAGAGGCAGAAATCAACGAAAATGTTGAAAGCCTAGCAGATGCATCTTTTGCTCATTTACACAACCATTCCCAATTTTCGGTGCTTCAGTCCACCATAAACATTAAAGATTTAGTAAAATCAACCGCTAAAAATGGAATGTCCGCTGTTGCCCTAACAGATCATGCCAATATGATGGGCGCTTTTCATTTTGTAAAAGAAGTAAAAGCCCACAATAAAAATGTAAAAGAGAAAAATGCTGAACTAACCACTAATGGAGAGGTTCCAACAGAAAAAGAAATTACCCCAATTCTAGGCTGTGAATTTTTTGTTTGCGATGACCACACCAATAAAAATGTAAAAGATTATGGGTATCAGATAGTCCTACTTGCCAAAAATAAAAATGGCTACCTAAACCTGGCCAAAATGTCTTCCATTGCCTATACGGATGGGTTTTACTATGTGCCCAGAATCGACCGGAAAATTATTGAACAATATAAAGAAGATGTAATTGCCCTTACCGGAAATCTTTATGGGGAAGTACCCAACAAAATATTGAATGTAGGTGAAAAGCAGGCGGAAGAAGCTTTGCTTTGGTGGAAGGAACAGTTTGGCGACGATCTGTACATGGAAATAATGCGCCACGGTCAAGAAGATGAAGACCGGGTAAATCAAGTTTTAGTGCCATTGGCCAAAAAGCATCAAGTAAAGCTGGTCGCTACCAACAACACCTATTATTGTGATAAAAAAGACGCCGAAGCACACGATATTTTGCTTTGTGTAAAAGATGGTGAAAAACAAACCACCCCTATAGGCCGAGGCCGGGGGTATCGTTATGGGTTGCCCAATCAAGAATATTATTATAAGTCTTCGGATGAAATGAAGACCTTGTTCAAAGATATTCCAGAAGCCATTTTAAATGTGCAGGAGATAGTCGACAAGGTGAAGCCCTTTGATTTGGCAAGGGATGTATTACTTCCAAAATTTGATATTCCAGAAGAATTCAAAGTACAGGACGATGAAGTTGATGGTGGAAAGCGTGGTGAAAATTCTTATTTAAAACATATCACTTACGAAGGTGCTAAAAAACGCTATGGTGAAATCACCGAGGAAATCACGGAGCGTATTGATTTTGAGCTAAAAACCATAGAAAATTCTGGATACCCTGGATATTTTCTTATTGTCGAAGATTTCATCCGAGAAGCTCGAAACATGGATGTGTCCGTAGGACCTGGTAGGGGTTCAGCAGCAGGTTCGGTGGTTGCCTATTGTTTATGGATCACCAACATTGACCCATTAAAGTATGACCTTCTTTTTGAGCGGTTCCTAAATCCGGATAGGGTATCCATGCCCGATATTGATATTGACTTTGATGATGAAGGCAGAGGTAGGGTCATGGACTACGTAATCAATAAATATGGCGCCAATCAAGTTGCACAAATTATCACCTACGGTACCATGGCGGCCAAATCTTCCATTAGGGATACTGCCCGGGTATTAGATTTGCCCCTTAACGATGCAGATCGTATTGCAAAGCTTATTCCCAACATGTCCAAACTGAACAAAATCTTTGGAGTTGAGGAATCAGAACTAAAGAAAAAATTCCGTTCAGACGATTTGGAAAAAGTTCATGAGCTCTTGAATATTTCTGAGGGTGATGATTTAGAAGGGCAAACAGTTAAAATGGCTCGCGTGCTTGAGGGGTCACTCAGAAATACTGGAATACATGCTTGTGGGGTCATAATCACTCCAGATGACATTACCAATTTTGTCCCCGTAGCCACAGCAAAGGATTCAGACTTGTATGTGACCCAGTTTGATAACTCTGTTGTGGAGAGTGCCGGTCTTCTTAAAATGGATTTCCTTGGATTGAAAACATTGACGCTGATTAAGGATACAGTGAAAATTGTCAAGGCAAGAACTGGGGTTGAATTGGTCCCAGATGATTTTCCATTGGATGACGAAAAGACATATGAGTTATTCCAACGTGGGGATACCGTAGGAATATTTCAATATGAATCCCCGGGGATGCAAAAACACATGAAAAACCTGAAACCAACGGTTTTTGATGATCTTATTGCCATGAATGCGCTATACCGCCCTGGGCCGATGGAATATATTCCCAGCTTTATTTCGCGTAAACATGGGGATGAAGAGATTACCTATGACCTTCCCGATATGGAGGAATACCTAAAGGAAACGTATGGAATTACGGTATATCAGGAGCAGGTGATGTTACTTTCGCAAAAGCTTGCGGGCTTTTCGAAGGGTGATGCCGATGTTTTGCGAAAAGCAATGGGTAAAAAGATTTTTGCCCTGCTTCAAAAATTGAAACCACAGTTTTTGGATGGGGGCGAAAAGAACGGTCATCCAAGGGATGTTCTAGAAAAGATATGGAAAGATTGGGAAGCCTTTGCATCATATGCTTTCAATAAAAGTCACTCTACCTGCTATGCGTTTATCGCCTACCAAACCGCCTATTTGAAGGCCCACTACCCTGCTGAATATATGGCAGCGGTATTGTCAAACAATATGAACGACATAAAACAGGTCACCTTCTTTATGGAGGAATGCAAACGTATGGGGCTGGAAGTACTTGGGCCAGATGTAAATGAGTCCTATTACAAGTTTGCCGTGAATAAGAGTAACGCAGTTCGTTTTGGCATGGGCGCGATTAAGGGTGTTGGACGTTCTGCGGTAGAAACCATAGTGGAAAATAGAAAAGAAGACGGCCCTTATAAATCGGTATTCGATTTGGCCAAACGCGTAGAACTCCGTTCTGCCAACAAAAAATCTTTTGAAAATCTTGCTCTAGCTGGAGGATTCGATTCTTTTGGGGATACTCATAGATCTCAATACTTTCATGATGAGGGAGATGGCATAACTTTTCTGGAAAAAGTAATAAAATCGGCAGCAAAATATCAGGAAAACCAAAACTCCTCACAAATGGATATGTTTGGAGGAATGAGCGAGGCGCAAATTGCCGAACCTGTTGTTCCTCCCTGTGAAGATTGGGGCACTATGGAAAAACTCCGTCGCGAAAAGGAAGTTGTTGGCATCTATATTTCGGGACATCCTTTGGATGACTTTAAAAAAGAGATAACTGCATTTTGCAACAGCAGTGTATCTGCCTTTACCAGTTTGGAAAATTATGTGAATAGAGAACTAACGGTTGCGGGTGTGATTACAGATGTGCAACACCGAATTTCAAAAAATGGAAAGGGCTGGGGACTTTTTACCTTGGAAGATTATACAGATACTCATGAATTCCGGATTTTTGGGGAGGAATACCTAAAGTTCAGGCATTTTCTAATGATCAATTCCTTTGTTCATGTAAAAGCTTTTGTTCGTGAAGGTTGGGTAAATCGGGATACGGGTAAAAAAGGTGACCCAAGATTACAGTTCAATGATTTTAAACAGCTTCAAGACGTAATGGACGCCTATGCCAAAAAATTGACCATCAAATTGGACATTGCCCGTTTACAAGAAAAACGCATTCAAACTTTAAAGGATACATTACGGTCATACAAAGGTGACCATCCGCTCAATTTTATTGTGTATGAAATGCAGGATGAAATAAAATTAAATCTATCCAGTAGAAAGCAAAAGGTGAAAATAAACAGTGAACTTCTTTCTGCACTGGAAGAGAATGAGATACACTACAAATTGAACTAAACTTTGATAAGTTTATGGATACCCATCAATCAACTATTTTAAAGAGTTTTTTGATTGGTGCTGGACTTTTTTTTGTTGCATTAGCCATTTACAATTGTAAAAACCCAGAGATAGCTTCTGATTATCTAATTATTGAACCTATCGCCATTCATGAAAATGGAAAAGCTTTTGCAGGTTCTACCAGTTGCATCCCTTGTCATACCGATATCTATAATTCGCATATAGGCACTGCACATTTCAAAACCTCGGCTCTTGCAGATTCTTCAAAAATCAAAGGTAATTTTGAATTCGGGAAAAATACATTCACGCTAAACGACCGTGTATTGTTTACGATGATGGCAACAGATTCAGGATTTTATCAACGAGCTAATTTCATCCACAACGAACTGGAATTATTTAATCTACAAGTAGATATTGTTGTTGGGTCTGGCACAAAAGGGCAATCCTATTTAAGTTGGGAAGAAGATGCGCTTTTTCAATTACAAACCTCTTATTTTACACCAACTGACCGTTGGACCAGTAGCCCGGGGCTAAAAGAACTTATTTCACCACGACCAGTTATTGCGCGCTGCTTTGAGTGCCACTCCACCTATGCAAAAAACACAACTCCAGACAAAAAGGGAAATCATTTTGATAAAAGTCAAATTATTTACGGGATAGATTGCGAACGCTGTCATGGAGCTTCAGCAAAACACGTTGGGTATCACATAAAAAACCCCGATGCCAAAGTTTCTAAATACGTTATAAAACATTCAGCACTGTCAAAGCAGCAAAAATTAGATGCATGTGCCTTATGCCACTCTGGAGACAGGAAACCAATTCAACCTCCTTTTAGCTTCACAATTGGTGATGATCTAAGCAAATTCTCAACATCTGAAACCAAAGAAAATAACATCTCATTGGATGTGCATGGCAACCAATATGGCTTATTAACGGCGAGTAAGTGTTTTACAAAATCAAAGAACATGGATTGTACCAGTTGTCATAATCCACATAAAAATCAAAGAAATCAAACTTCTACATTCATCCAAAAATGTATACAATGTCACTCCAAGGGTAAAACAGTTTGTATGGCTACCAAGGACGTGCAGCGTATGAAAGATAATAATTGTATTTCTTGCCATATGCCCCTAATTTCTTCCAAATCGATGAAAATTCAACTGGACACAATGGAAACTGCCGTAAAAGTTAGAACACATTTAATTTCCATTTATCCTGAAGATACAAGTAAACAACCATAGAATTGAACAATGACACCATAGGTAAAAGGAATCTAGATACCGTAAGGAAACTGTATGATATTTGACTAACTTTGCGAATAATAAAACAAATAAAATGGCACTAGAAATAACAGATGCAACTTTTGATGAAGTAGTACTTAAAAGCGACAAGCCTGTCGTTGTGGACTTTTGGGCAGCATGGTGCGGGCCTTGTAGAATGGTAGGACCTATCATAGAGGAAGTTAGTTCTGAATATGAAGGAAAAGCCGTGGTTGGTAAGGTAGATGTTGATGCCAATCAGCAATTTGCCGCTAAATATGGTGTACGTAACATTCCCACTGTACTTGTTTTCAAAGATGGTGAAATCGTTAACCGTCAAGTTGGAGTGTCTCCAAAGAAAGTATATACTGATGCTATAGAAGCTTTATTGTAAGCTTTGTAAATAAAAGAAGTTTTAAAAAAGGTTTGGCAATTGCCAAACCTTTTTTGTTTTATATTGAACCCATAATGGATATTAGGTCAGAACTTCATAAAGCCCAACTCTTTCAAAACCTTGAACTTTTGGCAAACCAAATTGTCGAGGGTTTTATAAGTGGCATTCATAAGAGTCCATTTCATGGATTCTCTGCAGAATTTGCTGAGCACAAGATTTACAATCCCGGAGAGAGCACAAAACATATTGATTGGAAGCTATTTGCCAAAACGGATAGATTGTACACCAAAAGATATGAAGATGAAACCAACTTAAGATGTCACATGATTCTGGACAATTCGGCTTCCATGTATTATCCAGAAGTAAAACAACTTGCCATTGACAATCTGAATAAAATAGGTTTTGGGGTTTTGGCCATCGCCGCCTTAATGAACGTATTAAAAAAGCAACGTGATGCAGTTGGTTTAAGTATTTATTCTGATTCCTACAATTTTCATGCTGCTGAAAAAAGTAGTGAACGACATTTTCAAATGCTATTTTCCAAGTTGAATGACGTTTCTGGAGCAGCCCATTCTTCATCAACAACCGAAACATATACCTACTTACATCAGATTGCAGAAAAGATACATCGTCGGAGTCTTATTTTTTTGTTTTCGGATATGTTCCAGACCGAAAAGGAAGAAGCACAACTTTTTGAGGCGCTTCGCCATTTAAAATATAATAAACATGCTGTAGTACTTTTTCATCTTTTAGACCACAAACATGAGCTAAATTTTAATTTTGAAAATACCCCTAAGCGCTTTGTTGATGTTGAGACTGGAACACATATAGATTTATACGCAGATAACATTAGAAACGCTTACAATGAAAAAATTGGGCAATATCAAGAGGATTTGAAATTGAAGTGCGCCCAATATAGAATTAAATATGTTGATGTTGATGTTCGCTCGAATTTTTCCAAAGTTTTGAATACGTTCATGACCGAGCGACAAAAATTTAGCTGATTTAAAAAATATGTTTGTTCATAAGAAAAAGGGGATGTATATTTGCCCTCGCTTAACCAAAAGCATGTAACAAGATTTGAACCTGACTGTTGTCAGGGTCTTTAGAGATAAAATCATTGGTCTGGTAGTTCAGTTGGTTAGAATACCTGCCTGTCACGCAGGGGGTCGCGGGTTCGAGTCCCGTCCAGACCGCAGAAATGCATTATTAAAAGCCTGATAATCAAAAGATTATTGGGCTTTTTTCTTTTACAGGTATCGATTTCGGTAACAATTCATCTCAAATCCCTGATTGTGCTCCACTTGAACCACAATCTTTCCTTTCAATATTTTAAATTTGGGTATGCGTTATACATACCAAGATTGGAAAAATGGCAATATCAATTGGATGACCCTCGAATCCAAGAAGTACGAAGAAAATCTTATCTCCAAAGAATGCCTTGACAAAATCCAAATACATCAAAAAGACATCCTTGAAGCTGAATCCAAAAAAATACTTGAGAACCTTATTTCCAATTACAACCTCAAATTGAGGGCAGATACCAATAGAGGCAGCGCAATAAAGATGCTCTTGGACACCATTCAAAATCTACTTACCTCATCTCCCGAAAAATTCAAAGACGTAACAATCCTCGATGAGGAAGAAGCATACACACAATTAATCCCCATAGAATATAAAATGAAAAAAATCCTGCCATTAGGATGGGTTGATTATACTGAACAGGATATAAAAGGTATTCAAAAGCAATATCAACAATTTCTTATGAGGGGTACATGGAATACTGAAGTTGTAGAAACCCCAATAATGGAACAACTTTCCAATAATGTTGAGTATAGACACTGTGTATTGGCAAAAACTTATCATGATTTTGCTTTTAGGTTAAGGCAGTACAGCGGTATAATTGTCAACACATTTATAAGTGATTCGGATACCTTTGATCTTTATGCTATCCGAGTCAAACTTAGGGAGGCAGGCTTTATCAAATACGATTACAGCAAAGAATTGTTTGTAAAGGCCTTTACAGGATATTATCTCATGAAGCACGAAAAAATCAAATGGTTGAAGCCATTGGATTGTTTGAACTATTTTATAGTTAGTTTGGAAAAAACTAAAGAAGTAAAGTTTCCAAAAGAATACAAAAAATGGGGAACGGTCTGCAATTGTTTTTCCTCCAATGGAAGTGATATTAACCAAGAGACACTGCGAAAAGCTACCCACATCGATAAATACCCTATAGAAAAGGCACAAATTGACCATTTGACCTCCTAAAGATCACTGCACGACATTTTTCTAAATACTTCAATTATTTTCAAGTGCCAATCCTTGAAAAAACCAACTACCCTTCAATTCTAGTACACGGCATTACCGAATAACCGTACTAATTCTGCCAAAGTCCAATCCTAATTTGCGCCAAAATTCAAGGTATGGACCACAGCAAAAATGACATCAACTCAGTTGTAAACCTTCTCATCGATCAATTGGCTAAGGAGGTTTCCGAGAGGGTTGTATCTACCATTAAAGAGGAGCTTATAAAAAAACCGGTTGCTACTCCGCAGGGTCAAAAGCTGTTGGTCGATACCGAAGAATTATGTAGACAGCTTTCAATTTCAAAGAGCTCCATTATCAAATTGCGTAAACAGGGTATGCCTGTTATAAAAATTGGTGACTCGGTACGCTTCGAAATGGGAGAGGTCAATGATTTTATAACAAAATTAAAAAGTAAATTATGAGTAGTTCATATATATCAAAAACGGATCTTATGTCCGTTACAGAAAATGGTTGGCTTTATTTTTCCAAACTATTCCCAGAATTGGAAAAGCCCGCCAACAAAGGTCAAAACTGCAAAAACATAATAAACAGATTCAGAGACGAAGAGAATCCTTCGCTGAGGATATATTGTAAAAATGGAGTTTGGAAGGCTATTGATTTTGCTGATCCAGATTATAATGGCGACATGTTTAAATTCTATGCTGCTGTAGAAGGTTTGAATGAGGTTAAGGGAAACTTTATCCAAATAATGAATGGCATCTACAAAGAAGTTACTGGAAAGGAACCTCCTTTATTGAAAGGAACCGCTCCAAAATTTGAAACAGCTGAGTTGCCAGAAGGTGTGGATTACCTAATAGAGGATATTCCTTTTGAAAGTTTAGGTAAAGATGAAAAAAACTTCTTGGCAAAATATCATATTGATCCGGAAGTCATGAAGAGCAATAGCTCTTACTTTATCCAATCACAAACCTTCAGAAGGGACAACGGTGAGGCATTAAGGTTGAACAAAAAGCCAAAAGAAGTGATGATTGCCCATAAGGTAGCGGAATCGGCAAAGATTTACCAGCCTTATAAAAAGGAGTTTAAGTTCACATGGCGAGGAGGTATGCCAAAAGAATATGTTTATGGGATTCACCTCTTAAAAAAGTCTTTCAAAGATATTCAGGATGGTGAACACAAAAATCAACCTTTATCATTAGTCTGCTGTGCTGGGGAAAAAGATGCATTGGTACTGCAATCCATGGGATATAAAGCATTCTGTCTGTCTTCAGAAACCAACACTTACTTTCCCGAAACATTGTTGTGCTACATTCTAGATTTCCATGATGCTCTGAACGACAAATTTGAACTTGTGATTTTATACGACAAGGATGAGACAGGAAAAAAATGTGCCGAGAAAATTGTTGAGTACCAAAGTAAACACGAATACAACATTAGGATAGTTGAACTACCTGACACATTAGTTCAAAAGGGAGGTAAAGATGTGTCTGACTTCATTTCACTGGGTTTCCCGAAAGAGGATCTAATTGAACTGATTGGTGCAAAGCCTTTCTCCCCTGAATCCTCTGTTTCCCCTCAAGAAGATAATTTAGACCCAGTAGAGGAAGAAGAGAGTACAGACTCTTCACCTGTAATGGACAATGAAGATGCCCTCCAAATATCCTATGAAACCCTACCTACATTTTTAGGAGAATGCCTTGTGCCATTTGACGGTGAAATTAAATTGATGATGCTGTTATCATTTTTAACAACTATTGGAAGTACAATGCACAAGGTAATTGGTCGCTTTAGAGACGACTATATTTACCCAAACCTGTTTACCATAATTATAGCTCCACCCGCTTCGGGTAAAAGCCAGATTAAATGGGCTAGAAATTTAATCTTGCCTATTGATGAATTCTTAATAGAAAACTCCAAACAGGCTATAAGTCAATTCAGGGAACAACAAGAGCTTGTAAAAAATGGTGATATGGATTCCAGTGAACTTGGTCCTGAACCTGCTTATGAGGTAAAATTAATTCCGTGTGATATTACTTCAGCTGCTTGGATTAAACAGATGAGTGACAATAATGGTTATGGCCTAATGTATGACACCGAAATTGATGGCTTGGTTCAGTCCAATAGTGGCAACTTAAGATCTTTTAGTGATTATTTACGGAAATCCTACGAAGGTGAACCTCTTAGTGTGATGCGCAAAAAGGACAGGGAGCACATAAGAGTTGAAAAGGGAAAGTTGTCATTACTAATCTCTGGAACCCCACAACAATTCTATAGGTTAATACCAGATGGAGAAAATGGCTTGTTCAGCCGTGTAATCCCATTTAGATTCAATGGTCTCGACCGATGGTTAAGTGTCTTCAAGGATGAAGAATTTGATTTTACCAAACACTTTGAGACCTTAAGTGAACAGATTTTGGAATACTTCCTCAACCTTGAATCGCTTCCTGAACCTGTAACATTTCTGTTCAGTGATTCCCAAAAAATCAAGCTAGATCAAGTATTTGAAAAAAGGATTGAATGGATAAAGACCATTGCTGGATTCGACGGTAGGGCTACGGTCAATAGGCTAGGGGCAATTACTTTTAAAATTGCAATGATACTCACAACACTTAGGAGACTGGAAACAGATAGCATGCATAACAGTTTCCAATGCACTCCAGAAGACTTTAATTCAGCAATGGCAATCAGCGAACTGATACTCAATAATGCCATTGATGTTTTAAGGCAGATGAATGAGGAACGAGCTGAAAACCTATTTAGAGGTATCAAATTGGATTACTACTATGCCCTTCCATCACAGTTCACCTTTGCAGAATCCCAACAGATTGCTGAGGACATGTGTATAAAGCCCAAAACAGCAGAAAAATGGATTTATCTACTAAGGGATAAAGCATTCTTGGTCAATCCAAAGAAGGGTCACTTCAAAAAAGTAGGTTAACCATAAGGTCCCTATCCGTTGTCTAAGGTGGCATTTGATAGGGACCTTCCCATTACTATTATTAACCACAAAATCGTAATTATGCCAACGTTTAAATACATCATACGCAAAAACAAATCAGCAATATCCAAAGATGGTACCACACTTATTTTTCTAAGGTATGTTCATCGGGGTGAAACCGTTTATTTTACTACAAAGAAAAAAATACCTGTTAAAGATTGGGATACAGTCACACAGAAAGTAAAAAGAAGCCACCAAGGTTATTCAACCATCAATTTGTACCTATCCAAGTTTAGGCAGCAGATGGAAAACCACATAAACATTGCTCTATTGGATGGTACTGAGCCAACAGTAGGTTACCTTAAAAGTAAATATGCCGAAAACAATACTACAAGTGGGAAACAGAGGAAACGGCTGAAAGTAATGAGCTTCCAAAAGTTCGCCGAAAGTTTCATTGAAGAATCCAAGCTAATCAAAAAGCCCTCAACGGTTAGGAGCTATCAAGATTTTCTTCATATTCTTCACCAATACCGCAAAGCGCGTAAATTAAAATGGCTGGATTGGAATTCGTTTACATTAAACTGGTATTATGATTTCATGGAGTATTATGTTCATGAAAGAGGTTCGAGTAACAACACTTTTGGAAAAATTATTAAGACTCTTAAAACCATTCTTAATGCAGGAGTTGACCAAGGATACAATTCAAATTTACAATTCAGGAACAAGCGCTTTAAAGTTTACCAAGAGGATGTCTCCAACATTTATTTGGATGAGAGTGAAATCCGCAGACTTCTTTTGATTAATAGGTTGAACAAAAAACAAATCCAAATCCGTGACCTTTTTGTAATAGCATGTTATACAGGTTTAAGATTCAGCGACTTTAGGCAAATTGAACCCAAGAACATAAGTGGTGATAGGCTTACAATCAAAACGCAAAAAACGGGAAGCACTGTTGTGATTCCTTTTCATCCCTTTGTAAAGACCATTCTAAAAAAGTATGATGGAATGCTGCCTAATATTTACTGCAACCAAACAATAAATGCTGAATTGAAGCAAATTGGAAAACTTGCAGGTCTGAAAACCCAAATTGTAAAAGTCAGGACATTTGGAATCAACCGAAAAGAAGAAGTTTTTGAAAAATGGCAGCTTCTTTCGTCCCATTGTGCGAGGCGATCGTTTGCCACTAACCTTTTTAAGCAGGGCTTCCCATCCATAAGTATCATGAAAATCACCGGACACAAATCGGAAAAAACATTCATGAAGTACATTAAAGTAACGGAAAGTGAAACAGCAGATATGTTAGAAAAACACTGGTCTTTGATAACAGCCGAATAGTTGTTTTACATAAAGACTTAAATAATCCTAACCAGTTCCTTTTTTAGAAACTGGCTTTTTTCTTTACAAGTTTTATCCCTTTCAGAGTTGTGATTGTAAAGCGTTTTTTACGGTGTTTTTTCATGTAGGGAAGATCATAACTTCTTTTGAGTACTAGACTTTATTTTTTGGTTATTCTGTGTTTGATATAGTTTTAGTGATGGTTTGATATGCTGAATAATGGAAAATAATGGTTTTGCTATTAAAAATTGACAGTGCTTTAGTATAACAAACTGTCACACCAGACCTGTACTATAGAAAACTTTGTGCGAGTTGGTAATTTCTGATATTCTGTCTCCTTCCCTACTAATCAAGATTTACCACTATCCCTTTTAAATGATTGAAACTTAAAGTCTTCATTCGTGCTCTCAAATTTGAATCAAGAATAAATCCCATTATGTTCATCCTTAAAGCCTTATTATCTGTTTGTGCCATTTCAAGTCTGTCCCGAGTTTCTTGATTAATTAAATATTTAACAAAAATTTCAACACATTGGATTCGTCTATCTATTGGCCTACTTCCATGCGGGTTTGGAGAACAAAATAGATGTGACAGGTCGTCAAAATAACTAGGTTCGTAAATCGGAGTATCCTGTAATACAAGATCCATATAGAAAAATTCGGTCACTAAACGTGTGGAATAATAAATTCCAGATTGGGTTACCGAAATCTGAAATCCCGTAATGTCCAATGGAACTTCATGGGTATCGGATACGTAACTTTCACAATTAATTAGACCAAATTTTAGTAGCTCCTGAAGTTCGGAAAGCACATTATCTCTATTATATCCGCATTTAACAAAAGAGTCTAACAGTTTTAAAGAAGGGATATAATGCTCTTTATAAGATGTTAGTTCCGCCTCATTAATCAAATAATGTAATATCCTGAGCTTTGTAAAATGATTCCCCCCAGGTTGTGAGGGGTAAAAAATATTGAAAATCTTACTTTTATTATGGAAGTAATAGTAGTTTGATTCCAATGCTACTGACTTTACAAATTCCCAAATTGGGATATTGAAATCGTCTTTGGTCATATACTCTTCTACCTTCGTATGACCTGATATCAGAAAATTGTTGAATTTTTCTAAACCTAATCTAATGTTTGGATAGGAAGTTTGCTCCAAAAACTCCAAGATTTCTGAGTTTTTTCGTCTAAACAGGGTTGTATACAAATTTTTAAAAAATGTCTGTTGTGTGACATCGGACAATTTGAAGATTTTATTTTCAATACTTCCCTCCGTGTCTGAATAAGTATGGTCGTCAACAACATATTGTATTCGTTTCTTAAGGACATCCCTGTAAGGAGGAGCTGTAAGGTGAAATATATTTGGCTGATATGCATCAAAAGGGGGCTTATCTTTCCATTGGTAGTAATAACCTTCTCTCAAAGAAATAATTATAATGCATTTTAAGGAGAGATGAATACTTTGGGCGAAAAGGAATGCATTTTTTTGCACATCGAAATCAAGCTGATCCACATTGTCAAAAATAACGCACAATCTTTTGTGACAAGGGTTAATAAGATATTTTGAAACAGCTGCTAAGTGGTCTTGAGAATTAGCAAGTTTTTGTTCGATAAAGCTGTTTATCTTAAGTTCCAGTTCCTCAGGTTTGTTTTTAAAAATTGACCAAAGCCCATTATTGGTTTCATGTTTTATTTCATCACGATAAATTCTTTTTAGTATAGCGTAGTTTTTCAAATTCAGATAAGAATGCTCACGATAAAGCTCATCTAGAATTTTTTGATATATAATCTCAGGGTTATCTAAATGTGAATAGATTGCTCTAAAATCAATGTAAACATTAGGGATTTTCTTTCTGGTAGTATCCTTAATCGAAACTTTGAAAAAGTACTTTATAAATGTGGTCTTCCCTGCACCTTTTCCACCAATAAGAACTATAGGATTTGGCAAACTGAAAGAGCCATCTAACAGTTTTTCTTCAATAGCTTCTTGTGTATGTATAGTGTTGCGAACACCAAAAACCTTTTCATCAAATTTAGGAGGTGAATCCTGAAACATTAGACTCATTTCAGATTGATGCTTCCTAACATCATCATTGAACACATAGCATTTTTTCAGAGTTTCTATTTTATCTAAGGATGAGGTATTGTCTATTTCCCTAAATATTATATCAATTATTTTAATTAATTTATCGCTAAGTTCATTCCTTACTAGCTTTTCATTTTTTCTAAGAAGCCTTGATAGACCAATTAACTTTTTATCGAATTTAGTTTCTTCACGTATCTCAATTCTGCCTTTTTGCAAAATAGATTCTCTTGAAAAAACTTCATAAAATTCAATAAATCGCTTTTCGATATCATCAAAACCATTGAAAATAATAGCTGAATTATTTTTCCAATCTTCGCCATTAGTGTTTAAAAAACGTGCTATTATGAATTGATGACCATTTGAAATCACTCCATGTGTTAATCCTTTTTCAATTAAGTAACCCCTTATTTGATGAATGACCTCCTTATTGGAAGGGTCCGATAATAATGTTTTTAGCTTTGCCTTTTTACTTTTAGGTAAAACCAGTCCGGCCAAGGTTTTTTTTGCCTCCACAACAAATGATGCCAACCCAGTAGAGACCATATAATCATAAAAACCCATACTTTGAACATAATCTTCTCTTGTTATGTTTTTTTCTTCCCAGCCTAACACTCCAATTAAAATCCGATCTAGTATTTTACATCTAGTATCTGTTTCAGAAATACTCTGTTTCTTGAGAGCTTCAAACTCTTCTTTGTAAGAATTAAAAACGTTTAATGCGCTGTCGATTGTCATCTTTTGAAATTGGACTTTGAGGATCCTTTAATACTAAGATAATGATTCCAATTGCATAGGAAGTAAATGTTCTGTGTGATTTTTGTTTAAAACAGGCGCGCTCAATTTTTTCTCTAATCCCATTATTTCCATTACTGGTTTTATACTGAAGCATTATCTTTAACAATTAAACAAAATGTATTAGAAAAACATAACATCAACATATTGACATAGCGTTAGCTATTTATTCTTGTTTCAGGAAACCGCCAATTTCAAAAAAGCAATCTAAGATGAATAGACCTGACGCCCATGCTTGGCGTGGGCTGTTTGTTTATTTGGATTGTGGGCGCTTGGCGGTGCCTCTGAAACAGTAAGCTACAGTTCCACGCTTGTTGTTTTTAGTAATCGGTGTTCGGGGCTGGCGCACAATAGATTTAAAATGAAGAAAACAGTCCTTTCTACTTTAATAATATTGTCATCCTTTACCGTTTTTTCTCAATTTGAAATCGGAACACCTGTTAGCCGATTTTTATATATGTTGGAATTACAGGCAAGGGATTCTAAAAAGCCCGATTCCGCAGGAAACCAAAGAATTCCTATAGAATACGAAGTAATCAAAGAGAATGGAATGATTACCAATGTACTAGTATATAGGAATCGACAGTTATACGTAAATCTTCAAGCTATATCTGACATAATTATTGACTTCTACATACAAGATGGTAAAATCTTCAATGTAACAACTCACTTCAAGGACTTGCCCTTGGAACATATCGAAAAGAAATTTGAAGAAATCTATGGAGATAGAAACTGGGAAGGATTATATTTCTCGGTGGATTTTCAACACTTCACAACAGTAACATTGGAAAAAGGAATGGCTTCAACCACAAGATGGGAATCTAATCCGTCCAATGTTGGAAGATATAGATGGGGGGAAGTGTTGCAGATGCAGGAAAAATATAAAAAAGAGCATTCGGAAGATTAGGTATGTTTTCCGATATTTTTATTGGGTTCGGTAAGTAGAACCGCATAACCGAATCCATGTGACAGTTCTAATTAATGTCGTTTTAAACACTCCTTAACTATCTTATTGGCATAGTTCCCTAAGCCTAAATATAGTATTCGCCTATTTTCTATCTTAGCAAAAAACACTAAACATGCCGAGCACTTCACTAAAAAAGGAATTTGAAAAAGAATTGAAAGAGCAGATTTCCAAAATTATAAAAGAAGTATATAAGCCTCTTACCTTTATTCAAATGGTAGATAAGCACGGGGCCATTGAAGCAACTAAAAGAGTTGTTGAAGACGAAAAACAAACCGAAGGTTTCACAAGATTGCTTATGGAAGGAAGGGCTGACTTAGCAGTTGAAAACATGGTTATTGATCCCAAGTTCAAGTCATTATTTACTGAGAAAGCTATATACAATAGCAGAAAAAGACTTGAAATGAAGTGAGCTTATTTTGAAAAATTCGGCTATTTCTAAGCCTATATTGCCACCTCTTAAGAAGCATTAGAGTGTAAACATACTAATACCAGCGGTTTAAATTCAAATTGACTCAGTTCTGCAAAGACTCCAAAAGATTCAAATGTTGGATTTATTGGTCGGTATAATTTGTGAAATATTAAGTCTCGACACACCTCTTTGATTTATCAACATAGAACTTCCGTCTATATCCATAAATGTGGCTGCCTGATTGCCGTAATCATAATAAAGATTTTCTTCACCATATATATACCCCTTAAATTTATCAGGTTTCTTTTCAATTTTACTAAAGAATGATGCAGTTACAGAATTTTTGTCAAATTGGTTTTGTGTAAATGACCTACGAATTGAGTCTGTACATTGATTTCTAAGGTATTCTGCAATTTGCTGAATTAAAGCTCTTGGTAAATGGTCACTTATCATAAGGTTTTCTATATTAAAATTATCTCCACCATTGACAATTTAAATCAATGGGCATATAGAATAAGTGATCCATTTTTCTTCCAAAATTCTTTCTTAAGATTGCACCATTTTGATCCGTAGCACGAAGTTCATTGCAATAATCCTGCATCAATTGTTTTAATCTATAATGTAAAATAGTACGGTAAATACTGATTTTATTTCCCCTTTTATCAAGAAATACTTTGCTAGTTTTTACTGAATTCTTTGTTGTATTAACATGCCAATCGTTTTTAGTTCTCGCTTCGTGTATAAGACCACAACGAACATCCGCATAAAAGTCCTCAGCGCTAAAGGGGGAGTTAACTAATTTTACACCTTTTTCCAATTTCCAAAAGTTATTCTTAAAAATGGATTCATTCAACAAAAACCAAATAAACAAGTTAGAACTATTTCTATATTCATAGGTCGGTGAATTTTTGTTTGATCTATGATTAAAAATTCTCCCTTGCCTAAATGATGCTAATGATTCATTTAAAGCACATTGGATTGTTAAAATGGCAAAGCCTTCACCTTGACTTTTTTGTGATTTAAGTATTTCTATAATAGGGTTGAAAAACTTTCTATCGTATCTCTGAGAAAAGAGCTGAATTGCTTTTTCCCATTCTTCATCATAGTTAAAATTGTCTTTGACATTCGGACGGATACGTTTCCATAACTCAATTTCTTTTAGTTCTACCTCCATTTTTTAGTTTATTGAAATATCAAATGCTGGAAGTCCGTCTACAAAATTCTTTAACACCGAATTCGGAGGTAAGAATATGTTATGTATTGGAACAAATGGTGATTCACTAAAATTAACACTACTTTATCAATAATCAACCGATTTACTTAAGGCCATTTCCAACAACTTATGATATGTCTGTTTACGCTTCAAACTAAAAATGAGACTAATTCTGTTTTGTCGAAAGAGCAATATATTTTCACCGTAATTACCTGATCTTACTTTTTGCTTGGTGCCAGTTCTTTCTTAGTATAGGTCTTGAAAAAGAAGTTTCTCCATTTGACTCTTCACCCGAGTAATGACAATACTTTTCTTGGTAACTTTTATCTTTGTATCTCAACCATGACTTGTAAGCTTTGTCACAAAAGGGCTTTTCAGAATTAAATGGTATTTCAACCCCGGTTCTTATGCAATATCCATGTTTTTTTTTCTTAGTGCCAATACTTTTATATGGGCTTTGAGTTTGAACACTTGAATTGAGTAATTCCGACAATTGATCTTCTGTATGAGACTCGGTATATTTTCTTTTAAGCCCCATTAATGATTCATCGTATTCAGGGGTTCTTTTGTATAAACATTCGCTGTTAATGGCTACCTGTTCAAAGTATTTAAATGCCTCCTCATCCAATGTATCGCTGAAAAAGTTTCCTGTTAATTCTCCAAACAAAGTAACCTTGGTTAAAATACCAAACTCAATGTTATTATTTTGAGAATAATCATAGAGATTCATTGAACTCAACAAAGCGGAAGATTCATTTGCATAATATTTGGCATGAAGACGTGACTCATATCTAATTTCAATATTTGGAAAATCTTTGAGAAACTCAAAATCATTCTTTCTAAAACTATTCGCAATGTTGTCCTCATTCTTACCAAAGATTATCACAATTCTTAGTTTATCATTTTGTTTTTTTGATTTAAGCACGTCAAGAATCCTCGCATGAAGCTTTATGTAGGGAGACACGATGATTAGTTGCTGCTCCGCTTCATCAAAAATTCTTTCAAGTTCCGCATTAAGTTGATTTCCTTTAATAAATTTAGCCATATAAACTAGTTGGTTTTCGTTAAAATATAGACTCTTAATTTAGATAGTTTAAAATTATTGATTTTCGCCAACTTCACTGAAATCATCCGCAAGTTAAATTTCGCATTTAGCAAAAAATAAGTGATGAAGTTTTGATATCGAAGTCAGTGCAATATCCACAAATGTTTAGGTAAGCACACAGTAGTTTAAACTTTAAAAAGATTCACAGATTAAGTATGTAAAGGTATTCGTAAGTGTTTATAGGCTTCGAAAGGTTTTTCCATCCAGATTCTAGGGTTAAATTCCAATTCATTGTTAATCAATGTTTTGTGGTTTTACGTTTTGATTAATGTATGATTTACGTACGCTAAATTTATTTCAACCTCGTTTTACAATATTTAATCTTCAAAAGGAGGTGAGTGCGAAATATCCAAATTTGAGCACCCTTTAAACCACTCATCTTGGTAGTTAATTATGATTTTTTGAGATGATTCACCAAATCAATTATTACACTTTAAATGACTTTTGAATAAAACCCTAAGGTCTGTTTTTATGCTCTTTGCCCGTGTACATTAAAATAAGGCCCTAAAATTAAAGCTTTGCAATGTCCGTTTAACTTAAATGAAAGCGTAAGAGTACCTGTCTTAGAGTTTCTTTAAGGTCTCGGTCACCTTGGTATTGATTTTTTCGGTTTTGGTTTGGAAACTTTGTAAGTAGGTTGCCAGTGCTTCTTGGATAGCTGTAACACTGTTCTCCATGTCAGCAAACCTCCTATTACCATTGTTTTTAAGGTTTCTTACCATTTCAAAGTAATTGTCAATATCATCTGAAGTCATATTAGTCGTACTTGTTGCGGTAAGACCGCTATTTTCCATTCTTAGGATTACGGCCTTTATAGTTCTTATATGTCCTGTAATAATTGTGTTTAGTAGTGGGTTTCTTGACTTGAGCATGGTTTCATCTACATCAAAATTCGAAACTACCGAATTCGAAGCATCCTTAATTAGGTTGATAACAGCGATTTCCGCTTCCCCATCCGTGAATGCCACGTTATCGTCGGTGAGAAGGTCTGATGCCATGGTCAGCGTACCAACTTTAGTTGAAAAAATACTAACCTTTAGGAAAACAAGGTTAAGCGACTCAAAATCGAGCACTTCTGATTCGTAGTATTTGTTAAGGTCTTCAAAAATTTCTTTAGCTTCTTGCTTTTGCTCTATTGACTGATCCTCTAACTCTGTGACCTTGGCATTGAGATCTTCCATCTCTTCTCTATCCGCTCTGTTCCCAAACTGTTCAAGCAAACCTTTAACACCACTGAAAACACCTGGCAGAAAAGTGTTGGTCAATGCCTCTACAACACCGATTGCGGCATTTGGCTTACTCTCATCGCTATTTTCTTGCCCTAAACAGGGCGTTAAGATTAATAATGTGAATACTGCTAAAATTGAATTTTTCATAATTTAAGGATTGTTTCGAGATTGGTTATGCATTCTTTTATTAAGGGATTCAAATTGGATAGAATATCTTTGTTTTCAGTACAAACGTCAGAGAATCTGCAGGGTTTGGTTATATCCCTTGACCATTGGAACACAAAGGACTCAAAAGAGGTTTTAGCATCTATAAAATTGACCTGTTTGACAAATTCATAATTACCATAACCGTCTTCAATTGCCTTTAACACTGATTTAATCTTTTCAATGTGAAATCGTATCTGGGACAAGATTGGATTGAATGCCTTTGCTGTTAGAGCGGGTTTATCGTAAAGTTTGAGAAAATTGGCACTACTGTAATTTTCAATAGCTTGAAAGGAATAAAAATTGCTTCGTATTTTGATTTTGAACCCATCATAGGCCTCATCATAGGCAATGCTGTCCATCATCTTGCCCAGTTCCATCACTTTCATGTTGTGGACATCAAACTCAGTAAGTTCGCTCATATTTGCCATTGAACTTTCTACCATGGTGACGACATCTGATTCAATTTCAACTGCTTCTGCCAATATCAGGGCATAGTCCGCCTCAAAAGGCTCTGCTTCTAAATTGTAATTCTCATAAACTTCATCAGATATAGGGTCAGGAACCGCTGTTATTTCAGGATTTGCGGAAACCATATGTTTAGTGGAACGGCAAGAACACATCATAATTAGCGCAAGAATAAATAAAGGTTTCATTATCAGTTGGTTTGCATGCAAAAAGAGAGCATATAAGATATTGTCAATCAAGACGAAAAGTAAAAAAATACGACGAACGGCCTAATATGGCAGACGATTGTATTTCGATGTGGAAAACCCCCAGAATATATACGGAAAGTATATAATGATGACTATAGAAAAAAGGTAAATTATTAAGGTTCCTGTTCAATAGAAAATTAAGATTTTCTCTTAAATTGCATCTTAACACCTTCCTTAATAGTATTTTACGCAAAATGAAATTTTCCTTTTAATAAAAATATGACAAAAGTATTTATGAAGAAAAATATTCTAATAACAGGAGTTGGTGGACCTGCTTCCATTGGAGCTATAAGCTCTTTACAAGCTTCAAATCAACAACTTCATATTATAGGCGTTGATGCAAATCCATATGCTTATGGGTTCAATATTTCAAATGAAGCCTATGTAGTTCCTTATGCTAATGATCCAACTTATATTGATGAAATTATAGAGATTATTAAAGCCGAAAGTGTTGATGTACTAATCCCAAATACAGATGAAGAAGTTGTTTCAGTTTTAAAATCAATAAATAGACTTAATGATTTAGTCAATATGTTTCTACCCTCATTAGATGCTGCAGAAATAGTAAATAATAAAGCAAAAACATACGAATTTTTTTCACAACCATCCTTCAGCGAAATTAACACTCCACGTTTTTCATATATTACCAAAGAGCTGGTAATTGAAAATATATTTGACTATCCTATGATTGTCAAAAGAATGGTCTCTAGAGGAGGGAGAGGTGTTTATAAAGTAGATTCTGAAATCGATTATAAATATGCAATTAATAAAGAAAAAAATAAAGAAGGTAGTTATCAGGCGATTGTTTGTGAATATCTACCCAATGAGGAATATCAGGTAACTGTGTTAACCAATTATAATGGTGAAGCACTGGCTATTGCCGGATATGAAAAAGTTATTTATCGATGTGGAAACTCACAAGTGGCACGAACCATTTATGATTTTTCGATGTTCGAAATGGCAGAAAAAGCGATTAAAAAATTAGGTTATGTAGGGATTTCCTGTATTGACTTCAAGAGAGATCCAGAAGGGAAATTGTTCTTAAATGAAATAAATCCTAGAATGTCTTCAGGAATTGATTTGTTTACAAAAGCGGGGTTCAATTTCCCTTTGGCTTACCTAAATTTAATTTTAGGGAAAGAAATAGTGGTTGATGATAAATACAAGGTATGTGAAAGTGATTATATTCTAACTCGATCCTACAATGACTTTGTAATTTCTCCTAAATAACAATAAGTTATATTAAACCACAAAGAGATTTATACTATTCAAATCATCAAAACAATAGGGGGTTTTAAGAAAGTTTAGGTTTTTGTCAACCAATCAATATTCAGGTAAGAAATACTATAATTTTGAATGATTTTGAATCATTCTCAAAACGAATTTATTTTAGTTTAACCACTAATTTTACGGTATGGATGTCAATCAAATAATAGCAGACTTAATAAATTACAATAATCCTCAAAATGAAACAATCACCGACAAGGAATATCAAAAAATATTTAAAGAAGAAGGAAAAAAGAAAGCCGAATATATAGTTAAACATTTGTCCAATGATGATGAACTCGTAAATGAGGATTTTTCAAAATATCTTTATTTGAGCATAGGAGGTTCGGATGGATCGGAAATTGAATATATTTTTAGAAAAACTAATATTTCTTATGCAATTTTAGTTGAAATCAGTGACGAAGCATCTTCCTTAGCTAGGAAAAGAGGAGACAAGTTAAGATCAGAACTTGGAAAAGAGTTATTAGTTGTTCAAGGCGATATTACTCAAAGAATGAACGACTTAATAAAAATGATGAAAGAATTTAAATCAGATAGAAAGCTATATGGCATGATTCTTTCAACTCAAGCAGTCATACATGAATTGCCAAAAAGAAGTCCCGGATTTAGGCTATCAGTCTTTTTTGGACAGCTTTTCTCTGTTTACAAAAACAACATATTTTACGGAAGAGAACCGATGAGACCTGAAAGGTGGCCCGAAACATTGGAATTGGCAATTGGTAATACAAGTTCTGAGAATTTAAAGAAGATTGCGGATATTGTAAATGAAAAATTGTCAATTACCAAAAAAGAAGTTATAGAGGTTGCTAACAATTTTATAAATATTGATTCTGTTTTATGTCTTGAAGTTTTACATAAAGTTATAAGATCTAACAATGCAGAAAACTTCATCTATGAGTTGGGCGAACAACTAACTAGTGTGAATCCAAATGAAATGAGAAGAATAGTAGAAAACCATATTGGGGAAAATACTGTTTTAGTAGAACCAATGGCAACGAATGGGTTCATTAAGGCTTGGAAAAGCTACAAAGTGAAGGTCAAAACGGAAACAGGTGATAAATTATCCTTTCCCAATACACATGTTAGATTAAAGGGTGTGTCAATTAAAGACAAAAGACCTAGAGTTAATTACAACGATTTAAAATACTTAAAATCAAAAAGAAGTGCAATATTTGTAGGACCCCATCCAGATGACATTGAACTAGGCGCCGGTGCTACAGTAGCAAAATTGAATCATTTAAAGTGGAACACTTTTTTTGTTATTGTAACAAAATCTAAGGAGAAAAAAGTTGCTAATTCCAGAAAAACAGAAGCTTTGGAAGCAGCAAGGATTTTAAAAACTTTTCCTGAAAATATAATTTTTCTTGACTACCCTGATGGAGAATTGCATCTTCTTGAAAAGAATAATTTAGATCAAACACTTTATGATATTATTGACAAAATCAGTCCTGATTTGATTTTTGGTCCATGCAATGAGGATTTACATAAAGATCATATAGAAGTTAATAAATCACTAAAGTTTGCAGCTAAAAGTCGTGGATTTTTGATGTATTATGTTTTACATCATATCCAAGAAAAAAAAATTAGCAAGCAAGTATCAATTAACGTTTCCCAGTTTTGGAATCAAAAAGTAAAATCTTGTTTAGCTCATAAAACCGAAGTCCAAAGACATAGTATAACAGAAAAAAAATTAGATTATTTAAAGGGTTTTTCGTCCCAAAATGGTATGGATTATTATGAGTATTTTGGAATTGCAGAGCCAACTGGTTATGATATTGAAAGTTTTTATGCAAAAGTTAATGAAATAAATAATGACACTTTTGGGATGCTATGGTCATTGGCTCTTGGAATAGAAAGCAAGAGAAATGTTAGTTTGAATATGATTCCCGTCCATGTTTCGAATAAAGGAGCCACACTTGAAGGTAAAGGCAGATCCCAGTTAACATCTAAATTGCATTCTTTTTTTCCAAAACTAAGTATAGAAGAACTTATTGGCGGACACGAAAAGGTTTTTGACTTTAGGAAAAAATTCTATCAACAGAATAGTTTATTTAGTGGTGGAGCACTATCAAATCCATGGACATTTCGCTTTTTATTTGGATATCCTTCTTTCATATATAGAGAGAATCAATTTATGAGGCATTCAACTCTTGCCGCCGATAGGCCTGTATATGAAGAAGAGTTTGATAAGGGCATAACAAACTCAAAAGAGAAAAAAACATGGGGAGTCGTTGTGATTATGTGGGGTTGGTGCATTTATAATAAAAAAGAACCTACTACAATATATGCTGCAGGGGTTTCTCGTGAGGCAACATATGGAGCGTATTTACTATTGCAGAATCCATTAATTGAAATTTATGAGGCTCTGTTAAAAGCTAAAAAAGAAAATGAAGCAGGAATTCAAGTGAATTTTAAACTAAAAAGTTATCAAGAACCGAAAAGTGTTAGTGATTTAGTTTTAACAAATATCGATACATTAAAGAAAATTAGTTTTGAAGAAACGAATATTTTTAATGAATGATTCTTGAAAAGGCATATCAAGTATAATTTCTAAATTTGGTTTTACTTATTTAGATTATCCTTTAAGTGAGGAGATTTTAGATACTTTTAAACTGCACGGGGTTATCTATATTTAGTGTGATTCACTTTTGTCCATTATAGTGAAGTTTTTCTTTTTCTCGCGAGCAGTTATAACACAGATAAAATAGCGATTGTCAAGTGGGACACTTCTGGTATTACAAATCCTTATTATTGATATGTCCAATTTTCGCATAAGTTTTCGAATACTATTTAAATAAGTAACAAAATCAGTACAACGTCTGTAGATGTTTTATTGTGTTCCTGTATGCAAAAAGTGGTCTGGCTATTGCAAATCAGTGTTTCTAAATATCTTTAGAAGTGTAGAAAAACCTTTAATTAATTCCCGTCCAGACCGCTTTTAAGAAAAGTAAATTAAAACAAAACCTCGCTAAACATATGATTTAGGGAGGTTTGTTACTTTAAGAGGTAAGTTTAAAAATTATTTTTTTAAATTTAAACGTTCACAAAGTGTCAACGTGTTTTTTAATCGTCAACACATTTCCGAGCCCTTAAACTTCAATAACATATTGTATAGTTGATTTGACTTTCGTCCTATAAATTTGGTAAGTATTGATACACTTTATTCAATGGATAAACCCAATGTGGGTTCATTTTAACATTTCATTTTCAATGAGTTGTATTGATTTTATTTGTTAAATTGAAAGGATTACTCTTTTGTCAATTTGAAGTAAATTGTATGTAGCCAACTTAACCAATATGATTCCCCAAGGTGAGCTTATAGTGAGGAATTCTTCATTTGATAAATTATTTGTGCTTGAGATTCTCAATAACCTGAGCATCCACCCAAAATATATCCTTATTTTCTAAGTCTCCTGAATTGTAGAAAAGATATTTTCCATCTGGCGTTACGTACCCGCCACTTTCCCCGAAGGTTGTGTTTATTTTATCTCCCATATTAATGGCAGCACCCCAAGAACCATCATTTTGTCGAAAACTGATGTATAGGTCAGACTTGCCATATCCGCCGTCTCTTTCACTATCCCAGATTAAATAGGACTCATCTGGAGCGATGAAGGGGTGAGCAGTGTATTTTCCTGTATTAATTTCCTTTCCGAGAAGTCTTGGTTCTTCGCGCTTACCATTCTTAAGCGTTGATATTCGGATTACGTCATTACTTTTATAGTCATCAAAAACATAGGTGCCTTTGGTTGATGAAGATAAGCGCATAATACCCCAGTCTTCTCGGTTAAACATTGGACCAAGACTTTTGACCTCTGACCAACCAGTATTAGTACGCTTCATATAATCCCTTCCCAAATGCATGGTCTTGCCATCTGGAGCTATTATAGGTCGACCCACCCTTGGCCCCACAACTGACTTTTGCCATTGACTATTTTCGTATTTAAAAACAATTAGCGACCATTTTCCAGTTTCAAGGTCTTTCCTGGTAAAATAGAATTCTTTCATATCGGGTGTGAAGAAACCACTAAGGTCTCTATGTTCTGTTGAAACCATGCCAGGTGCAAAAACTTCTGGGGTTGAACCAGGCGGCTTTTGACCAAGGTATGGGTTATCTATAGTTATTGATTCATTTTCTTTTGAGTTCTGTTTTTTAATGTTACAAGCATTGAAAAGTAACACGAATGCAAGTAGCAAAAATATGAAGTAGAATCTTTTCATTTTTTAAATCTTTATAAGATTTTGGGGCATCTTAAATATAGTCAGACCTTTTGATTTAAAGCTAAAGTCTGTATTACGTTTAGTATTTCTTTAAACCTGATTTTTTTAAAATTTCTTCAGGTTTATAGTTACTCAATTCAACAATAGTCATATTGGTGTTTTTTAGCGCTTGTTCTACTATATAGGTACCTACTCTATATCCAATGGCAAACCTTCCGTCACTGTGTTGGTTCATCCATTGGTTGTAATCAGCATCTTTTGGAAGATTTAATACTTCTTGTGTCCAGCCCCTAATATCATCTGATGGGTTTCCTACTTTTAAATAGACACCTGTATACGTTTTGCTGAATACATCTGCCAGACCTTCATTTATAGCTGCAGTAGAAATTCCCTTTTCAAACTCATTTTTTGATAAAGTCCAACCACGCCAAACATGATGAAATTCATGATAGATATGACCTGAAAGTGACTTCTTTACTACTGCACTAATTCCACCTTTGTATGTATATGATATTTCGGCCGTAACCTCATGTGGTGTATTGGTTCTTCCCGTTACTCCTCCCACTATATTTAAATCATAATCGACAGGAATTATTCTCAGAGTCAGGTTTTTGGTTAAACTAGGCAATAGTTTTCTGATTTCTTGGTCTGAAAGTATTGCTGTTTTTTTTATCAACTCTTTTTCAGAATTATTAAATTGATAGTCTTCTGAATCTTCAAAAACTATTTTTAAATACGATTCTTCATCGGTAATCTGTTTGTGATTAGCATTGTTTTTACAACTTGAAATCAGTAGAACAATAAATAGGAAAATTTGTGTTACTGTTTTTATTTTTATCATTTCATTTATTTTTAATTGTTCAAATTGATTTTGGGATAGATAGTCAAAAATGAGTTCTCAAACTCAAGAAAATTGAAATACAAGACTTCTTATTCCCAGATAATATTCTTATTCTCTTTTTTCCATCTCTTCGATTATAGGGTCTATACCAGATTTATACATTGCTGTCATAAATTGTAATACATGAGGAGTTGTCTTTTCAGGGCTGCCACCTTCGAAAGGGGGTGATGGGTCATATTCCATATCTAGCATAACGCCTTGAGCATAATTTTTTCCTGCTATTTCCTCTAACAACGCCAAGGACATATCCATACCTGCGGTAACTCCTGCCGAAGTCCAATATTTACCATCTTTTGAGAAGCGTTCATTAGTAAATTCTGCACCATATTTTGTCATCATCTCCTCGGCATTAAACCAGTTTGTAGTCGCTTTTTTACCTCTTAATAATCCACTGCTTCCTAAAATCCAACCTCCCGTGCAGACGCTAGTTGTATAAGTACTTGTTAGGTCTATTTTCCGAATCCATTCTTGGACATCTTTATTATAGGAAGCTTCAATTGTTCCTCTGAATCCTCCGGGTATAACTAACACATCTAAACTATCTACTTTGTCAATCGTTGTGTCAGGTACAAACTCAATTCCAGTTACCGTCTTTACATTACCTGATTTTAAAGCAATCAGTTTCATATCTACTCCCATGATTTGACATAAAACATAACGTGGTCCAAATACGTCGAGACTATTTACTCCATTGTAAACCAAAATGCCCACTTTCTCAATGTTATGTTGTTTGGGTTTCATTGCTTGTATTAGTTCTTCATGACTCATTTGCACTTGCTCAAGCTCTATATTCTCCTTTATATTGGCTTCATAACTAGCATTTTGCTTGCCACAACTTAGTATAAGAAACAATGTAGATATTATTAATATTTGCTTTCTTGATTCTTCCATAATAATTGATATTACCTCTTTGAAGTGCGCTCGTGTTAAAATTGAAGAATATAAAAACTCACCTTATCTTCTGGAATTTCTATTAATTCGCGGTCAATCAAATTTTCCGTTATTTCCGTATATAAAATGTGATATAGCCAAATAAAGTATTCCTCATAGTTTAGCTGACTAGAATTGGTAAATTCCAAATAACCTTTTCTCAAAGTGCTATCATATTTTCTAAGGAGCCTTAGTAGTTCTGGTTTGAAATCATTTGCAACCCACAACAATTCTTGGTTGCAAGCTTCAGTAATCACAGGTATATTTAATTCCTTTCTTTTTAAGGAATCTTTATATTGCCACTTCAATGATTCGTTGGTTTTCATAACTTCAGGTAACCACCTTTGATTTCCATAACGACAGAGAGAAAACCCTTCATAACCCTCCATTTGATTTCCATAAATTCCGAAGGATTCATAAAGCGAACCTTTTTCTTTTCCTAGATAAGCAGCATAGTATCTTTTTCCCCCTCTCAGTGGCCTTTCTACCTTTAGATATTCCCGCTCTACATTCTCAATTTGACCATCATCAAGAAGAATATTGCTAAGCATATACAACGAAATTGCTTCAAAATCAAAGTCCTTTAGGCAATCTATTTGTTTAGTTTTAGATACAATGAATTTATATCTTGCTATAATACTTTCAGTGATTTCCTGTACTACAGGAAGGATTGATTTTCTAATAGTTATACCGTCCTCTATTGTGAAAATCAGAACATTGGCCTTGACAATTCCGCGTTCATCTTTTTTAAGAAATTCAGATTCATACAAAGTTTCTACTTTTTCATCAAAACTCTTCTTTGTCCAATTGAAATGTTCTCTAATTTCTTCAAGTTCAAATCCTTGGTTTAATAAAATGGGAATGAAGTGGATTGAGTCATTGGTTGGCCCAAAATTGGGTCTATTATCACCAGAACTTATCATTTTGAACTCCCAATCTTGATTCATTAAAGAATGTTTAAGTGAATCGTTATTTCGTTGGCATGAAAATGCAAGTAGCACTATTAAAAGAAAAAACTTTTTCATCCTCTCATTATTTTTTAGATTAATGGTCTGCACCAACATTGGTAACATCCGGAACAGTTACCCCATCCCAAGTCAACAAACCAGGATTATCACCAGTGGCCACACCAAGTTCAGGTGGTACTCCAATACTATTGCTATTTGATGAAGATGTATAACATTGAGAATCATTTATGGTTACATTAACTGTATTAACACCTATGCCAATAGAAAAGTGATTGTTTACATCATTGTATCTGGTAATTCGTTCAAAGACACCATTTGTTATTTGAGTTTCTTCACCTGAGTTTGTATTAGCTCCAACTATAACCACATCTCGCATATAAACATCTTCGCAACCTTGGTGTATGCGTAATCCATTCTTCGATGTTATATTGGAATTAAAATAAGAGTCCACAATAACTAGATTCTGAATTGACTGAAATCGATTGTTTTGCGCATCAGACTCAAGACGTACATTAGCAAGGATTAAGTTTTTTCCTCTAAAATCAGTTCCTTGTTTGCCTTGTATAAAAATTGCCCAATCACCATTGTCGTTACCATTTATCACTTCCAAAGTAGAATTAATAATAGCTACACGATTCCACTCTGTTGCTGGACCAGAGAAATTGTTTAGCTCTCCTCCTTGAGTAATCGAGTGTAAGTTGTTAATCAAAATATCTCCTTGTTCACTATCCATTATAACTGGACCAGTGTTCACTAAACCGCCTTTCCAATGTATACGAGTGCCAGTAAAAGTCAATCCACCTTGAATCTCAGCTGTATTTTCAAGAATGAATTCGCAATCATTACAAGTGATATTGACACTGCTGTATATTCCACCTAGTACTTTAGCAGATATACCATTGATTGCCCTCGCCTCTTGCAGTTCCGTATTGTTAGTTATTACTCTTTGCTCTGTGATTTCTGGTTCAAGTGGCCATTGAATGTCAGTAACGATAGTGGGAAGTTCCCCTAAGTCATATTTCGCATTGTTTGGATTTATAGTGTTATCATCATCACTATTGCAAGCCAAAAGAACAATAGATAATACAATGCTAGCTTTAATTAAGTTTTTCATATTAGATATAAGATTTGGACAAATTTTAAATAAAAGAAAATGTTGCTAATTGGGCTGACCAATGGATGAATTGGTACGTTAATGTTTGTTAAAAATATTTGAGAACGCTTAACCTTAAAAAACTGTCTTCTTTAGTTTTTAATGCTGTTTAATAGGATAAATCTTCTACATATAAATCATCACCATAGCCTCTTACGCGTTTAAAATTGGTGATAGCATCAACTCTCTTTTCTACTTTTTTTAGAGCACACATAATCACTGTTCGGTTTTAATAAACACTTGCTTTTAGCAAGTGTATTGAATTGAGTTAAAAAATTACCCTGTTAGGGTATATTTGCATTAATCAATCTAGAGTAGTTATTATATTTTATGGTTTAGGAAATAATGCTGTATCAAAAAAGAAACGCTGTCTTACTATTTTCCCATTTTCTATATCAAAAACCTCACAGCATGGTATACTTGCTTGTACGGGAGACACGACCTTCAAAATAGAAACATGAGTTACAGAGTTCTTGTAACCAATTAAATCTTGAGTTTCTACTGCGAATTCCATCTCAAATTCACCTAATGCTTTAAAGAAATCTTCCGGATTACTCGTAGAGAACATCGGACCAACATATTGGTGATTGTCTGCCATGTAGGTGCGCGCCTTTTTCATGTCACCAGAATTAATGGCTTCGAAGAATCCTCTGACAACTGCTAATGACTCTTTTGTACCAGCCTTGGCTTTCTTAGAAGTTTGAGAAAATGTTGTGTTTATTGATAATAAGGCCATTACTATAAATAGCCAATTGGACTTTGTAAGCCCACTAAGATTTATTGTTTTCATAATTAATTTAATTATACTGAAGGTTTTGGAAATAATGCCGTGTCAAAAAAGAAACGTTGTCTTACGATTTTGTCATTTACAATATCAAAAACCTCACAACAAGGAATACTAGCTTGAACAGGAGACACCACATTTAAAATAGAAACATGGGTTACAGAGTTTTCATAACCAATTAAATCTTGCGTTTCTACATTAAACTGCATTTCAAAATTCCCTAATGCTTTAAAATAATCTTCTGGATTATCTGTTGAAAACATAGGACCAGTATATTGATGATTTTCTGCCATATAACTAGCCGCCTTTTCCATATTTCCCATGTTTATAGCATTGAAAAACTCTTGAACCACTTGTAAAGATTTGTTTGTATCATTCATTTTCTTTTAATTTAAAATGTTTAAATTTACTTACTTGTAAAAAGCAAGCGATGCAAATATATTTATTAACTTGTTAAAAACAAGTAAATGAAATGAGAAAAACAGAAAAAAGATCTGATTGTCCAATTAGCAGGACATTAGATATTTTTGGTGACAAATGGACGCTTTTGATTATGAGAGATTTAGCCTTTAGGGGGTTTCAATTTTATAATGAGTTTTTAGATTCTGGAGAAGGAATAGCAACGAATGTATTATCTGATAGACTAAAAATGTTGGAAGATAAAGGAATTATTATCAGTAAAAAATATGAGAAACTCAAGACAAGGAAGCAGTATGGGCTTACCAAAATAGGAATTAATACTGTTCCTATTATATTGGAAATGTTAGTTTGGGGAGTGAATTTTGATGATTCGACAATTGTTGTACCCGAGTTCTACGAACGGTTTTTAAATGACAAAGAGAGTTTATTGAAAGAAGTTATGACTTCTTTAGAAGAAGGTATGCATAAGAACTTTTGTTAGAGATTAAAACGTATCTCTATCCTTAATTTAGAACTTATACTTTCCACTTAAAGAGAAAAGACTAGGAGTGCCATAAGCACCAATGATTGATTTATTGAAATGCAAGTCGTGTTCAAATTGAAGCATAAAGTTTCTTTGGACGTCATACCCAAAACCATTTTTAAATTTCAATTGAGGAGGGGGTAAATTTAATTGCATTTTATCTCTTTCTAATTCTATTTCTACACCTGAGAAAAAATAGAATTTATCGGAAATATAAAGCTTAGATGTTATTGGCATTTTGAAAACGTCTGCTAATAAAAAGCTATCGTAAAATCCCTGAAGTTCCAAGAAAAAACTTGAACTCATTTCATAACTAAATATAAAGTTAGCATGTTGCTCGGAACTCCACCAAACTTTTGGTACAGCAAAATCATCAATTGTAAGTTTTGATGTTGGGGTTAAAATATCAATTTCTTGTCCATACATTACAATTCCAGATAAAAAAATAACCGCCTTTACCAAAAAAGTTTTTAGAACTCCAATTAATTTGATGCAATTATTTTTTTTAATAGAATTCATAATTAAAATCTGTAGCCTATTCTTAAATGAAGGTTTATGGCAAGGTCTCCTTTATCCGCTGTGAATCCGGCATTCTTTCCAAAAAAATGGATATAGCCTGCACCAATTCCTGCTTCATAATTAAAATGATTTCCAAGATTTCTTCGTATTCCCCAAGTAGGAACTATAGATAAGTCAGTTACAATTTTTGCTTCTTCGTCATCTCCAAAAACTATTAATAAGTCTGAATGATGTAAACTTGTTTTTATAGAGAAGAAGTTTCCGCTATTACCCTTTATTTGTTTTGAGTTGCTTTCTCGTTTGTTCAAATTGTAATACCATCGAGGTTCTAAAGTTACTACAGTCGTTAATAAAAAGTCCGTGTCTGGATAAAAATCATCATTACCATAATAGGCATCAAACCCTATTTCGCTTCGTAAAGCAAATTGATTCGAAAGCTTTAATTCATTATATGCCCATAGTCCAGCGAACCCCGTTTGAATTCCAAATGTTGATTTTTCAACACTTGAGTTTTGTGATTTTACTATTAGTGCAAATGCACAAAAAAATGTTACTAAAACTCTTTTTTTCATGTTCGTTCATGATTTTAGATTGACCACAAACCAAATAATTTTAAAATGAATTTATTGACCAATGGAAGCAATGGTGCGTTAGAGTATGTTAAAGAAAGTCTGAAATTTTAAGACAGTTTTGCTTTGTAAGCAGAAGGTGACAAACCTGTCTCTTTTTTAAAAATTCTATTGAAGCTAGTTCTTGACTTAAAGCCAGAATCGCATGCAATACCGAATAGATTATAGCTTTTGTATTCATCTTGCTTCATTTTTTCGATTACAGTGGTTACCCTGTAACTGTTGATTAAATCGTAAAATGTGGTATTAAGATATTGATTAAGAAGGATAGATAATTTTTTATCAGTGGTTGAAAGTTGCTTAGCCAACTTACCCAGAGTTAAATCTTCGTCTAAATATGGTTTTTGGCTATCTAGAATGAATTCTAGATTTTGCTTTAATAATTCCAATTCCTCTTTCAGAGTATTAGATAAGAATTTATTTTTTGACTCATTAATAATTGGCTTGTCCTCTTTCAATAAAAAATCGGGCAATAACACTTTTGACTGATTTACTCCATAGTATCCTAAGTATATTATTAGAAGAATCATTACCATTATGATTAAATACTCTTGATACCAAATAGTGTTTTTAGTTACAAGTTCGTAGATTCTAATAATCAAATTAATGCTGATAATAAATAATGCACCCGACAGCATTATTTTTATCCAGTTGAAATGATAATGAGACAAGTTTGAATAGTTGTTTCTTAATGCACCTCTATATTTCGATAATAATTGCAGAGAAAGAACGAGGTACAGCATTAAGTAAACATCCTCTAGTTTGATAATTAATATAGTAAAATTAGAAATTACGTAAGACAGTTCGTCTAACCTAAATGCGCTATATATTAACGTAGGTATTGCTATACCTATTAAATATAGTCCTGCTGGAATAAAATGTTTTAGTGTGTTTTTAACTAGATTTTTTTCCTCCAAGAATAATGATTTTACATACAAATACAACAGTGGTCCAATCATTACAGCAGTAATATCATTTGGAATAAATGTTATCTGTAATAGCCATTTTAAATTATGCAAATTCGCATATGTAAATATTGAAACCGTCAAAAGAAGTGAGAAGAAAACAATCAATACACTTTGTGACAATTGCTTTTTCTTGGACTTAACTAATAAACCAATAATTATTAGTATTACTGTAATACCGCTTACAAGTATGAAATCTAAAATCAACTCCATCTAAAAAACCTTTGAATACCATTTAATTGCATTTTGATACAATATTTTTTCTTGAGCTTTATCAGAAAAATTATCTTTTATCATTTTTAAATGTTCAAATGTAAAAGGTGTTTTGGCTCGTGTTGAAGGCAAGTCTGTCCCAAACATCAATGCATCAGGGTTGATAGAATAAATTCTCTTCATAGCAGTAATTGGGTTAAAATCTAACCTACCGAACCCAGTTGCTTTTATTTTCACTCCTTTTTCTGCCCAAAAACATAAATCATTAAGTCCATCATTTGAAAGTCCTAAATGGTCAATTGAAAACTTTGGAATCTGTTCAAGAGTAGTTTTTAGCTCCTTTAAGTTCTTGCTATCCACATATAGTTCTGTATGCCAACCATAGTCATTGAATAATCTATTTGATAATTCTACCAAATTTTTTAGACTTTCCGAACCTCCTCTTTTAAGATTGAATCTAACCGCTTGAATGTTAGATTGATTCAGCTTTTCCAACTCTTTACTTTCCATTGTAATTGGAATATTGGCAACACCAACATAGTTTTTTCCAAAAACTTTTAGAGCGTCCAACAAGTAGTTTTGATCAAATTTTTGAAACGACCCTGAAACTATAGCCCCACCAGAAATTCCATAACTTTCAACTTTATCTTGATAGTCTTTAACTGTAAATTCTGGGGGTAAATACCCATTGTTTTCTACTAAAGGAAACTTGGGGTTGATAATATGGAAATGTGCATCAAATATTTTCATCTTTCATTTGTTCTAATATCTTCATTAATACTTATTGCTTCTTCTTTGCTTCTTAATATTCTTAATCATTTTTCCTAAATTTTTGTCCTTCATCTTTCTATCCAAAGAACCAGACTCGAAATGTGTTTTTTCTTTCTCCATTTTCTGAAAATTGATATAGGCTTCTTCATCAATTTCTCCATTTTCAACAGCTTTTAGGATGGCACATCCATTTTCATGTACATGGGTACAATCATTGAACCTGCATTCCCTAGAATAGTCAAAGATAGATTCAAAAGTGATTTCTAAGCCATCTGTAGCATTAGTAATTCCAATTTCTCGCATTCCAGGATTATCTATCATGATTCCTCCATTATTTAACACGATTAATTCTCGATGGCTTGTCGTATGCTTGCCTTTATTTACACTCGAACTTATTTCATTCGTTTTCATCAATAATTTACCTGAAAGACCATTTAGAAGCGTAGATTTTCCAACTCCTGAAGAACCGAGCAAACAGTATGTTTTCCCATTCTTTATTACAGCTTCTAGTTCTTGATATTTTTTTACCCCTTGATTACTAATATTTAATATTGGAACGTCTGTGATTCGCTGAGTAATTTGATTAGTTATAGTGTCTAGGACAGATTCGGCTATTAAGTCTGTTTTGCTCAAAACTATTATAGGCATAACTTTAGAAGTATTACAGATAGTTAAATATCTTTCCAACCTGTTCAAATTAAAGTCCCGGTCAACAGCTTGAACAATTAAACCAAAATCGACATTTGTCGCTATAATTTGTACTTGACTAGATTTGCCAACAGCTTTTCTTTCAATAATCGATTTTCGAGGATATATTGCATGTATTAATGCTTTATTATCGTCATAACTGGAAAAAGCAACCCAATCTCCTACAGCAGGAAAGTCATATCTATTTTCTGCTGTAAACCTTAAATTACCTATGAGCTCCGAATCAAATTCGTTTTCATGAGTCTTTACCACATACCTTTCTTTATGTTCCAATATGACTCTACCAACTTCAAATGAATCTAAATTCTGATTTTTTCTATATTTTTCTAGAGTGTCATTATACCCTAATACTTCCATTTTCATTCAAGTGTTTTTTTCATCCTAAATACTTTTTGATTAGTAGCATCTTGAATGTATTCTTTTATTAGAGAGAATCCTTTTTTAATGTAAAAAGGCTTTCCTATTTCGTTCTCATCAAAAACTTCTACTTCCAACTCAGTATGAAATTGACTGATGTGTTCAAGTAATAAACTCCCTATTCCCTTTGACTGATGTGTAGGTAAAATAAATAATCCACCTATCTCATTATCCAACATTGAGATAAACCCAACGATTTCATTTTTTTCTTCAAACACCCAAGTGTCTGAATTAGGAAGGTACGTTTCCTTCATTGCTGTTTTTACCATTTTGGTGAATTCATCATCCAAAAAAGGGTGTGCTACAGCTGATGATTTTTCCCAAATATCGATAAGTATCGAGATTTCTTCTTTTTTGTATTTTCTTATCATTTTATTTTTTATTCGTTATTGAGCTGTATTTATTAATCATTTCTTCTTTCATTTTGGCAAGAGGATAATTTTCAAAAACTGAGAGATAGTTTAGAGCGATTCCATCAATTTCTGCAATAAAAGTATATGCAAGAATTTCACTTTTCTCTAACTCAACCTTATCAAAAATTCTCTTTACTGAATTAAATAGAATGTCTGCTCTTTTCAGAATTTTTTCTTTAAGTAAGGCGTTTGTTGAAGGCTGAAACATTAGGTTTAAATTCAATTGAAAAAATAGTTTATTGTTATCTAATTGATGAAATATGTTATTTATGAGTTCATTTAACTCTTCCTGAGGCTCCAAAGAACTATCTTGAATAAGACTCAACTCAAGCATTTTTTTGGTGCTAGAAGCAAATATTTCTATCAGAATGGACTCTTTTGATTTAAAGTGATGGTATACTAATCCTTTAGACACATTAGCTTCTTTACAAATTGCTGTCATTGATGTTTTCTCAAACCCCAATTCAGCAAATAGTTTAGTTGCAGCTTCTATTGCTTTACTTTTTTTATCACTCATATTTTATAAAAAAACCGACCGTTCGGTCTATAAATATAATAAATAATATTCAAGTCAAATATTGCATTAAGAATCACTTGAATATCGATTTTACGTCTTTGTATATTCTCTCAAAATTATCATCTAATTCTTTTTGAGAAAATGGCTCTTTTTTTCCGGAAGTCTCTTTTCTATTTTTGGTAATCTAAACCATACTTTTTTTACCACTTTCAAGAGTTGTAATGGTTGGCTCAATACCAACGTTTCCAATCAACTGCACATGATTTTTGATAGCACTTATAATTATAGATTTAAAGGATTAAAAAAATGATTTACCTAATATATCCAGAGTGTTTTCCTTTTTTGATTTTTTAGTTTCACTTCCTATTTGGATATTTTGAGATGATTTCATGGTTCAATGTTTTGATTTATTTCCCATAGAGCCTTCGCTGTTACCCTTTTTTGATGCCTTGTGTGATTCAATATTTAGATTTCAAAAGACGTATAAAAAAAGTGTGATGGCGGGGACTTGTTAAGGATACACATTTGTGAGAGTTCATACCACCTTTAAAACCCTGATGGACTTCCTCCAACATTTCTACGAACAACTTGTTGTTGACAATCATTCAGTTCAGCTTTATATTGATTAAAAAACTTAGTTTTCTTTAGGGTAAACTCGATTTCTTGTTCTGCATCGATTTGGACACCCAAAACCGTTTTGACAAAGTAGTTTACCCGCAATTTGACATTGAAAATACGGCCAGTCTTTTTGTTGCCAATTGTATCACATGAACCAACTAGAATTCTTATTTGGCTCAATCTTCTATTAATCAATCTATCTTCAAAATTTGTGATGACATTTTCTTTTTTCAACGATATCCAATAAACAAAACCACTTACTCTTATGAGAACAACTCTTTTCACCTTTTTCCTTGGCCTAACACTATTTAATTCATGTATTACCATCAATAAAGACCCTGAGAATGAGAATAAACCGTACTATGAAGAAGAAGAGCGATATCTAGATGAAGAATATGATATAATCAATGAGAACGAGCCTTTTGAAGAACCAAATTTTGAAAACGAAGAAGGTTTTGACGAAGAAATTCATCAACATAACCCTAAAAAAAATGGCTTCTTTGACGACTTTGGAGAAAGAGGCATGAAAATACATGAATTCCGTGATGCCAGAACAGGACTTGTTGTTAATAGCACCGAATATCCTGTCTCATGGAAAGTAATTTCCAAACCAACGTATATCATCGATCAAAAACTTCCGGTTTTTCTGATTCAGACAACTGGTCCCAATAACCTTAAATCGTTCAATACGCCCATGAAGGTTCATATCTCCTATCAAAATCCACAGACTTATCAGTTTATGCAAAATTCCAGCGTTGCCAGACTGCATCGCTCCATGGTTAGCAACCAACAAATCTTAAAGGAAGAAGTAGCCACAAGAATGCAGAAAACCGGATTCAAGTTTGTAAAAAACATAAGGCTTTACAAAACTGAGAATTATCTCAAAGGAAAAATTAGAACTGAAAGCAATGGCCAAGTACAAGTGGATCTTCTTGCTACCGTTTGGGAAAACAACAAGGGCCAAAAAGCATTGGTATCTGTAGGCAAAATTTACATGCAGCAACCACTAAGCTTTATTGACACCATGACCATGTGGATGTACAGCACAGATTACACTTTTATTGATGCTGGTCATTTTGATGAAACCATTGCCGCTTTTGAAAATGCGCTGATAAATTCAAAAGAAAATCCCAAATGGAAACAATACGTTGCTCAACTATCACAACAACGTACCCAAATTGCAGCACAGAAAGCTCGGACAGGAAGAATTAACAGAGAGCGTGCATTTGCCGCACACCAACGTAAAATGAAAGGCATATGGGCAGCACAAGATGCTAACCATACTTCATTTATGAACCGAAACTTTGGTTCTGGAAGTAGTACTTCGCAACGCGATTTTGTCAATATGATAAATGAAGAAGAAACTGTTTATAACCCCTTGGACGGTAAGAATTATCAAGTGAATGCTTTTTCAACACAAAACTGGATGGATAGTGATGGTAACCTTATTCAAAATGATGATTTGTTCTATACCCCTAATGGCGATATTAATCTAAATAATAGGGAGTGGGTAAACGTAAATGGCAATTAATGATGACATTTTTCAACCATCTCGATATACTATAAAACCAATTTTACAATCTAAAAAGAAACAATTATGAAAACCTCATTGAAATTTTTAATGCTAATAACTGTAACGGCCCTTTTTATCTGGGCTTGCAGCTCCAAGGACAATATAGAAGAAATGATGATGGATGATGACGTCTCCATAAGCGATGACGTAGACCCCACCGATGACGACCCAACTGGTTCGGACGAATTTGAACTCGTGGATGTAGCAATAACCATTCCGGAAGGAAGTAATCTCAACCTTGCCAATACCAAAGTGGTATCCTTGGGACAATTGGTCTCTGTGGAAAACAACACAGCTTCCGATATTCCTTTTAACTCGGGTTCCATAGAATTGGCGTATTTATTGGATTCCAATGACAATGTATTGCTGGCAGGCTTTGTGTCCGATGAAACCAAGGAGATTTCAATTGAGACAACTGCTGGTGTTTTAGTATACTTTGGTATGGCATCCTCTTTACGCGGCACCGCATACAAAAACTTTTTTGTTCAAAATATTGGCCAGCAAGAAACGTTTCAACAGTTTGTTGCTACTTTAGAAAACCTAATTGTTCAAAACAGTAAAGTAATTGAAGAAGGAGGCTATATGAGCGAACTCAATAACACCATATCTGCCTTGTCTGAAAAAGAGGTTATTGATATTGAATACAAGATAGATCTTGGCACTATTCAAAGCAGCGGTCTGGCTTTGAACGAGGTAAGCGATAAATCATTTAACGTGACCAACAGTTATCCTAGAAGAACCCATGCCTATTTATATAAAAAATCATTTAAAAACCTTTTGGGGGAAGAAACAGTAATCAATTCTGAAATTGAAGGTAATGATACCGCAGACCGTGAATTGGATATCCCATTTATTTCACTTGCTGATGAAAATGACGAAAACTTTCAGGGACAGGTCACCAATTTTACCCTTTGTTCGCAAGGAGCAAGATATGTTGGTAAAACCTCCGAAGCACTTAATTTAGAACTTCCGGAGGGCCGTAGTTCGGAAACATTTGAACTTTCGGTTATCGGTCCGGGAAAGGGTACTGCTGCTGAACGAGAGATGACCAATAAGGAACAAGAAAAATTTGAAGAGCTATCCGTACAAACTTTTGTGTTGGATTATTTTATTCCCATATTAATGGATATTGGTGGTAATCGAGACGTATACTCGGCAAAAATACTGCAAAGCGCTACCAGCTTAACAGCATCAGTAGAACCCATTTTACGCGCCCACGAACCTTCTATAACAGCAGTGCTCGACAATGATTATGAGACCGCCATTAAAGAGTTCATTCCCTTTTTATACGATGACATAAGATTGTCCAATGATCTAAGAAATATTATGACCAGTCTTTATAGTATCATTTCGGATGGTAATTCGTCAAATACCTTTATCCAAAACAATGAATTAATTCAAGAAGGTGAACAACGGTATCTGAAAATTTCATCGTCCATTCTCAGATCTCTAAATGAATCTGTCGGTATTTCTTGTATCAATCAAAGATTAGGATCCTCTGCCAAATTAGAAAAATGGGATGTCACCATCTCTGAAGGAATTGTAAAGTTGACGCCAGAAAAAATGATAACCATTCCTTTTACGGATGCAAAGGAAATTAATGCCCTTGCATTTTTTGATTTACAAAGTGGTGATGAATTTGAATATGAATGGAGTACCACAACGCAATTTGGTGGTGTACTCTATGATTTGGACAACGACATCAACGGTTCATCTTTTACAACATCTAATAGTAAAGTTAGCTTTATTAGTAATGCTTCAAGTGCACAACTTGGCGAAAATCAAAATTTGGAGACAGTGACCGTAAAAGTCTTTGTTATAAATGGTAATACTAGAGATGAAATTGGTGAAGCTACCATGACTGTAGATGTGAAAAAGCAAAAATTTGTGATTAGACCTGATAATATTACCATAAGCGGTGATGAAGAAGTGAAATTAGTACTTTTTCACAATGATGGTACAACAACCATCCCCAACGATGAAACAGACTACGAAGTAGTATGGACAACCACAGGGGACTATGGCCTAATAAGAGGATACAACATCACCGAAACTAATTTTAATGAAAGAGACACTAAATATGTAGCATTTGACACCGAAATTCCTCAGGGCAGTGATAAAATAACAGCAAAAATTTATGGTAAACCAAAAAATAGTAGCGAATCATTTAAACTATTAGATGAGGCAGAAGCCACGATTAAAATAGAAAATGATGAGAACAAGTTTACCTTTCAAGTTGATATTGCTGTTTATAATTCTCAGCCTGCTCTAGATGGTGATTGGTGGGGTTATGGAGCAGGTACTTATTGGGGGTTTGACCCAACAACTAAAGAAGATAAAATTCCAGAAGGTAAAGAAGTTGAACGATATCATATGGATATAATTGAAAGAATCCCCTCGCTTATACCTGACTGTGCGAACAATTCTAAGACATGGTATCCTGAGAATGCAGCGGAAGACCTTGCAGATTCTAATCAGTATTTCATTGTCTGCGGCACTGGCAGCGCCGGAGGCCATAGAGATACTTGGGAATCTAATCAAGCTGCTATTCAGGCTGGATATGCTGAATTACTTGCAAGAATGAAAGCAACCAAAGGTTATGCACAGGTAACGGTTTATTTAAGAGATAAGCAATAGAACGTGTAAACTTTAACCTTGTCCATTTATTTACAACCGTTCTAAAGAAAATTATTAAATTCCCCGTACTTTCAAAAAGGTATGGGGAATACATTACAAGAGACCAACTACCAACTGACCACCGCTTTTAAAAACAATGATCAAAAAGTGATGCAAATGGTGTATCAAAACACATTCCCTAAATTCAAGAATCATGTATTGAAAAACAGTGGTGATGAAACACAGGCAAAAGATGTGTTTCAAGAAGCATTTATTGCCTGTTGGAAAAACATCAAGGATAATAAGCTGCAAAAAAACAGTAATGTAGCGGGATATCTATTTACCATTGCCAAAAACAAATGGACTGATCATTTACGCTCATCAACATTTAAAAAGACCATGGCATCGAGTACAATTCCCCATTTAAAATTAGTGTATGAAGAAAACGATTCTGATGAAGAAGTCTTGGAAAAACAGTATGATATCTTACAAAATGCCCTGCAAAAATTAGGAAACAACTGTAAAAAACTGCTGCATCTTTTTTATTTTGAACGGAAGTCGATGGATTCAATTTCTATGGAATTACAATTGACTCCTGCTTCGACCAGAAATCAAAAGTACCGTTGTATGGAAAAACTACGCGCATTGAGCCATGAATTGAAAAACAATGGATAAGAACCTCAAATACATATCTCCTGAACAGCAAGAAGAATTTGAACATTTTCTTTTGGGCAGTATGACCTACAACCAAGAGGCTGATTTCAAAGAACAACTAAATGAAAATGCAGAACTGAGAGTACAATTTGACGAATTCAAAAGCTTATTTCATGCAGTAGAAGAAGAAGGGATGCGCACTGCGCTTAATGTCTTTCATCAAAAATTTGAATCGAACCATGGTACCAAATCTTCTAACGAAAAACGCAAAAAAATTTTAATTGCGGCCTCTATAACTGCTTTTGTTGCTTTGGGAGTTTCACTCTTTTTGAATCAACCTACGCAGGGTGAAAAACTATTTAAGGAATATTTTAGCCCAGATCCAGGATTACCTACTGTAATGAGTTCTAACGACAATTATGATTTTTACGAAGCCATGGTTGACTACAAGCAAGGACATTACGATGTAGCTATTCAAAAGTGGGAGAAATTGTTAGTACAAAAACCAGAAAATGATACGCTGAATTATTTTTTGGGTGCCGCCCATTTTGCGAACGACAATACCAAAGAGGGGTTGGTCTTTTTAAAAACTACACTAAAGTCTTCACCGCAGTCAGTATTCAATAAAGAGGCACTATACTTTATAGCTTTAGGGCAATTAAAAAATGGAGATGAGAAAAAAGCCATCGAAAACCTAAAAAAGATTTCAGATGAAAAAAGTGAAGCACTGCTCAAAAATATTCGAGAATGAAATTTCGAGGTTTTTTTCTTGAATCAAAATCACTGATTTCAATAGTCTGTATTTTCTTTTCATTTTATATAAATGCCCAGACTAACAATACTTTAAAAGAAATAGATAGCCTCATTGCTTTAAATGAGTTCGTAGAAGCACAAAAAATAATTCAAGAAGAGCTTCGGAATATTGATAGTACGATTTTGGGGCATTTGGTATATCCTACAGGCAAAATCGAGTTTTTTCAAAATCCTGAAACAAAATTTGAGAAAGCCTTAAAATTATTTTCTCAAATTGATTCTTTCAAATCAAGTGATTCTGTTCTATATCAGGCGAATTTGGGCATGGGCTTGCTTTACATAGACCAAGGTACAGTTTCAAATGCCCAGAATTATTTAGAAACCGCAAATGCTTTAGCTAAAAAATTGAGCGATGTTACCCGAATGGTTGAATCTGAGTACCATCTAAGTGAGCTAGGTTTAAAATTGGGTGATTTTGGAGAATTGGTAACACGTACTGATAATGCTATCAAATTAATTCGTAATAACAAAAATATCGATTTTAAGTTGGCACCTAGGATCTATAATTACAAAGGTGCTCTTATGCACTTTAGTGCTCTACCAGACAGTGCAAATTATTTTTTCGAAATGGCCATTAAAGCTGTGGACAAAACCAATCCTGATCCCGAGCAGACTGATTATCTCCCTGGAACCATATATGGAAATTGGTTTATGGTAAAACAATCTTCTGGAATGTTTGATGATGCCATGCAGTTTACTTTAAACTCAATCAATCATTATAATTCATTTTTGAAGAAAACCAATAATCATCCCCTCACAGAAAAAGTTCATGGTAACTTGACTATTTCTTATAGAAATTTAGGAAGTCTATATTATGATTTGGGACAAAAAGAGAAGGCAAAGCAAATTGCAATCCTGGGATACAAACATGCAAAAAAGCACTTTTTAAAGAATACCATACAATATTTTGGAACGGCTTTGATGGTTGGTGAATCTTTACTGTACAATACTGATTTAGATGAAGCGGAAAAGTTTTTAGAAGAGGCAAGGGCTTCTTTAAATTCAATTCCAGGCAACAATTATTCATACAGAGCTAACCTCCATGGAGCTTTAGGAGATTTAGCCTACCGAAAAGGCACGTATTCTGAGGCCGTAACAAACTTTAAACGTACCATTGACGCCTATAGAAAAAGTAATGAACAAGGTTTTTCTCAAAATGAGGTTTACGCTACTATCAATCTTGCAAGATCGTATGCAAATCTCGAAAATTACGATAAGGCTGAAAGTATCATCAACACTACGTTATCAAAAGTGATTGCAGTCTATGGTGATGACAGTTATTTGGCGAATGAGGTGAAAATAGCCAAAGTGAAAATAGTATTTGATAAAAAAGATTACAAAGGCACTATCAAGCTGAGCAATCAAATCTTGAACTCATACGAATCTGTAACTTTTAACAATGCAATCTCCAAAGAGTTTTTTAGTCCAAACCAACTTAAGCTATTGCTCTATCTTATAAAAGCTAAATATGAAACAGATTCGGTTCAATCCGCCAAAAGTTTGAACAGCACAATTGCTATCATGAATAAAGCCCTACAAAGCATTGAAAAAAGAAAATCCTTGGTCACTAGCGATGAAGATGCAAACGTGCTTTTAGAAAATAGCCAAGAATTATTCGATTTTGGAAAAGAATTATATTACCGTCTTTATGACAAAACAAAGAGTGAAAAATATCTTAACAAGCTCATTGAGTTGCACGAGTCAGCAATTTATCACCGAATTCGCACAAGACTAAACCTGTCCAAGAATCAGCTAGCACCTGAAAATATTCGACAAGAAGAAAACGAAAATAGAGAGGCCTTAAACTCATTTTTTGATATAGATGAAGAAACCCAATTCGATGTTGATGAATGGGAAAATACGTTGGCTGCTTGGCAAAAATATCTCTCCAAGATAAAAGAGAAATATCCCAGATACTATGAAATGAGATACCAATCTGTTGTGACTCCCTTGAGTGACTTACAGCATAACATTGCCCATAATACAACATTAGTTCGGTATTTGTTTTTAGAGAACAATCTTATAGCATTTATAATTACAAATGACACCATGAAAATTGTTCCAATTTCTATGGGCTTCTCCTTTGATTGCATCAATATCGTGTCCAACTATCAAAAAAATATTGACGATGTTTCCGAATGCCTCCATAAATTGTACTTGCGGCTTTGGAAACCAATTGAAAATAATATCAATACAAAAAACATTATCATTTTTCCAGATCGGGAATTGTTCAATTTAAGTTTTGAGCTTTTGACACCTAAAAAAATTAATTCTTTTGGAGAATTGGCCAACAATAGTCTTTTAAACAAACATAACATTGCATACAATTATAGCCTTTTGTTACTTGAAAAGAATCATCGCACACTTGAATTTGAAGATAATTTTGTTGCCTATTCCCCTACTTTTAATGAAAGTATGAAGGAAGAATATCAGCTAGCCATTAACGATTCAATCCATCTAGACAAAACCTACCTAACCTTATTACCACAACCATTTAGTACCGATATTGCAAAAAGATTATCAAAACGGTTTGGTGGAGAGTCTTTTTTAAATGAAAATGCCTCAAAAACTGTATTTAGTAGTACTGCAAATGAACATAAAATCATTCACATTGGCACGCATGCAGAATCAAACAATACAAGTCCTGAACTCTCACGGTTGGTATTCGCAAAAAATGTTTCTGATTCAACCAATATTAATGATAATTACCTGTACGCCTATGAGATATATAATCAAAACCTGAACTCAAACTTGGCTATTCTAACCGCTTGCGATACAGGAAAACCCGCCTATCAACCAGGAGAGGGTATGATTTCTCTAGCACACGCCTTTAATTATGCAGGTAGTGAAAGTATCTTGACCAGTTTGTGGCAGATTGATGAGCAATCAAGCACTCAAATTCTAGGTTTCTTTTATAGCTATCTCGAAAACGGACAACCCAAAGATGAGGCACTGCGACTTGCCAAATTAGACTACTTGAAAACCGCTGAAGGCAGAACACTTCATCCACAATATTGGGCGGGTCTTGTTTTAATGGGAAATACATCTCCTATTGAAATATCTCAACCCTTTCCATGGTTATGGGTTATTGGAGGGATCATTCTTCTCTTTCTTTTGGTAATGTTTTTAAAGAGAAAAGCCTTCAATAAAAATTAAAGACCTTTATAGAGTGATTTAACGTAAATCAATTTTACATACCATCCTTCAAATTTATCAGTAAAGTTTAAAAATGTTAAGATTTTGTTAAAATGCGAGCCTAAAAAGCACCTTTGGAAATGCCTTTATTGGTTAGCGATTTATACGAACCACAAAGTCAAATGGCTCATTCATTAAAGGAAACTACCCATTCGTGAGCTTAGGGTTTTTTGAGAATCAATTCCTAACTATTATTGTAGTATGCAATGCATTAAGGTGTCAGGTTCAATTCAATCATCTTATTGTAAACACATAGCAATTCACTTTTTTGAACTTTTGGTCCTATTAAAGTGTTTAGTTTAGTTGAGGATTCCATTACGCCAAGGAGTCTTTAAAAGACTCCTGGTGGTAATGGATTAAAACCTATTCTCCAATACAGTTTATTGATTTAATCATCCATTAAAAAAGAGTCACTATTATAAAGTGGCTCTTTTATATTTCCAAAAATCATCAATTATCTAATTATTAACTGATTACATTCAATGACTTTCAACAAGCGGCTTTAAACCGATTATAAACTGAACTTCTAAATCTATCAATTGAAATAGTGTTTCCATTCATTCCTCCAATTTAAAACCACATATTTATCATCCCTTTGTTCTGCTATTAAATTATTTATTAACAAATACTTACCAAAAAATAGTAAGACCTCAAAAACCCAGAAATGTATTTAATAAAAAGATTAATGCTGTTTGTAATATTTATCAGTATCACAAACATTAGTAATGCCCAATCCTATGTTGGTTTTTTAACTGATAATTATAGTGGAATACATGGTGTTATTTCCAACCCTTCAAATATTGTTGACTCCAGGTTAAAAATAGATATAAACCTAATTGGGGCAAGCGCCTTCTTTGGAAACGATTATATAGGTTTTAACCTCAATAACGCTTTTAGTGATTTCAACAAAACTTTTGATGAAGCGGCAACATTTCCTTCAGCCAACAATTCTCTGGCCTGGAATATAGATGTATTAGGACCTGCCGTAATGTTCAATCTAGATGAGAACAACTCGCTTGCCTTCTTTACCAGAGGTAGGGCTTTTTTCAATGCCAATGATATTGATGGAAATATATTAGAGAAAGAGGGAGGCTTTGATGAAAATGAAGATTTCTTGATTAATGAAGGAGTTATCTCAGGTTCCTTCAACCTATGGGCCGAAATAGGGGTAACATATGCCCGCGTACTATTGAACAGGGAACAGCATTTTTTAAAAGGTGGTATTTCTGTAAAATACCTCCAAAGTGCAGGACACGCATACATATTTTCCGATGGTTTATCAGTAAACTATGACGCGGACAGTAGATTAGCGGAAACTTCGGGCGAATTGATTTTTGCAAACTCTTCCACCTCCGATGAGGGAGGTAATTTTGACATAAACAATGGAAATGGATTTGCTGTAGACATTGGATTCACATACGAATGGAGACCAGACCACGCAAATTATGCTAAACTGGACGCCAATGGAAATTCCATAATTAATAAAGGCAAGAACAAGTATAAATTAAAATTTGGTGTTTCAGTTACCGACATTGGACAAATAAAAAACTCCAATGGAAGGGAAAGCACTTATGACCTTAACACAACCCAAGATATTGACAATTTTGATGGCACAGACTTAGAGGAAGCCCTAGAACAAAATTTTGACCTTATATCCACTACTCCATCCTTAAACTCAATTATGCCTGCCGCTCTTCATACCAATATGGATTGGAATATCAATTCGAAATTTTATCTGAACACCAATTTAGATATGCCGTTGACAGCAAGAAATAAGATAAATGCCAATAGAAGCATGAGTCAGGTTTCGTTGACTCCCAGATACGAAAGCACCTTGTTCAGCCTATACTCCCCTATAAGCGTAGTGCAATATGTAGGTTTGCAATGGGGAGCTGGGTTAAGGTTCGGACCTATTTATATGGGGTCAGGGTCAATTATGTCAGCTATAGTTGGCAAAAACACAAAATCCATTGACCTATATGCAGGTCTCAAAATACCATTTTATCAGAATAAATTAAAAGATAAGGATGGAGACAGCATCCAAGACAAATTGGATAATTGTCCAGAAAAGCCCGGTCCAGCTGAAAACCAAGGATGCCCTTGGAAAGATTCCGATGGCGATGGAATTCTGGATAAAGATGACGATTGCCCCCAGAAGGCAGGCCCGCAAGAAAACAATGGATGTTCATGGAAAGATTCTGATGGTGATGGTATAATAGATAAAGATGACCATTGTCCAAACACAGCTGGAGCAAAAGAACATAATGGATGTCCAGACAGCGACTCAGATGGAATTGTGGATAAAGAGGACCGCTGTCCCAATACCCCAGGACCTATTGAAAATAAAGGATGTCCAGACAGAGATGGAGATACACTGGTAGATATAGACGATTCTTGCCCAACACTTGCCGGACCCATAAGTAATAGAGGATGCCCAGAGGTTACAGTGGAAGTACAAAAACAATTGAATGCTTATGCCAAGACCATCTTGTTTGATACCGGGAAGTCTACTATTAAGGTAGAATCACTTTCAGTAATGGTTGATATCATCCAGATTTTGAGGAAATATCCAAATGCAAATTTCACTGTGGAAGGTCATACCGACAGCGTGGGAAGTTCCATCAGCAACCAAAGATTATCTGAAGCCCGTGCAAACGCTGTTAGAGATTTCCTTATAAATGAAGGCATTAAACCAAATAGGCTTTCCGCCCAAGGTTTGGGTGAAGATAAACCAATAGCTTCAAACGCTACAAGAGCTGGAAGAAAACAAAACAGAAGAGTAGAAATAAACCTAATTAAATAACAGTCTTGTACTTAGAGTTATGATTGATTAAGCATATAATAGGTTTTGGTAAAACTCTCAATTAATTATTTTTAGTACAGGAATAGCTATGCCCCCGGGAAATTTCCTCCCGGCGGCATTTAGTTCCAATATCTGTTATATCACATGGCCAGACAATTCTCAAATTGTTGTGAATTTAGGTTTTGGAAATCTATTCATTTTAGCCTTTCGTCAATTGTAAACACGTATAGGTTAATTATATACCTCTTCATTACCATTAAGTAATTTACTTTATAACTATCAAGAATGTCCTGTTTTTTTCTTCTGTGGAAAAGCATGAGTAATCCTACTTGCTTATGATTAAATTTTTACATTCATTCTCGTCCATATTTCCTATGAATGTTTTTACGGATAGCAATTTCCATTCCTTATACATTCAAAGAAACAAATCAACACTATTTTTACTGTTCCTTATCTCAGTATTCAATCTGTCAGGCCAAGAAATCGATAATTGGTACTCTGCCGACAGAGCAATTAACGTTGCTTCTCCTGTTGGTCAGTTACATTTATTTACTCCTTATGCCCCAGCCGATGGCACACCGGTCAACGTATGGTATGAGTTGGTGGATTACAATTTTGATTTTACACAAAATGCAAGACAGCACCCACCAAACCCTGCTTTTTATCCTAATGATTGGAGATTGATAACCGATCCCATGGATCCAGATTTTAACCTGAACCCTGGCTTTGAGTACCCTGCTATGCTTGGGAATTTAAACCCAATTGGAGCGATTCCTGGACTACCTACACTACGCAGGAATGCCATGAACTTTAACCCCGCAGTGGAATTTGATAGCTCAGGAGCGGGCGACGCCCTCTATTTCCGTTCACATGCAAGAGATGAAGTTATCATCTTTATTGTCTTTTCAGCCACCGGGGCCGGTAATTCAGCAAATACACAAAGTTTGTTGTTTGGGGGGGACATAGATACATATCGATTTACACTAACCAACCTTTCGTTGGGGGTGTCCAATGGCAACCGCTTTTCTGTGGGCAGGACTTGGAATGATGCCCCTAATACATTCTTCCAACAAGGAGGCATTGATTTAATGGGGCGTCCTACCATAGGCACCTTTGTAAGAGATACCGCTGTAGATAGAGAAACGCTGGATACTTGGGTAAATGGTGTCCACGATATTGTAGGTGTAGTTAGAAATGACCCAACAGCAGACGAATCCTTATTCTGGTATAATCGGATGGGAAAACACTTTAACGATACCGATCCGGGAGGTGTTGCGGATCCAAGCAATCTCTCAGGACAGATTGCAGAAGTATTGTTGATGGATGGTCTAGCAGATGCCAATCACATTCAAAGAATGGAAAGTTATTTGGCCATTAAATATGGAATCACACTTAATGCTAGTGGAACCTTGGGCAGCATAAGCGGCAATGATTCGTACAATTATCTTGCAGCCGATGGCACAATCATATGGCCTTTCGATGCCTTATACCAATTTGATATTGCGGGTATTGGCAAGGATAGGTTTAATGATAGCGGGGCTAATAGATTAAGATATAACCTACACCAACGTATTTCAAAAAGTGTTAACACAGAAGCAAGGGTTACCATATCCACAAATGCAGATTTCGGCACGGATAATTTGAATGACGGTAGAACTCCTATTGATACAGGAAATTCTCCTTTCTCAACATTGAACAATTATCTGGTTTGGGGAAACGATCATGGGGATACAGCTTTTCCTACAAATGTAGATGCTCCGGCAGGTGTTGATGGAAGAATTGAAAGAGAGTGGAGAATCATTGAAAGTCGTTCTATAGGCGCAAACCCTATTGCTAATGTAAGCGTCCGGGTAGATCTTACACATTCAGATTTACTGAACTATGAGGCTTGTGAGCTTTTTTTGATAATAGACGAAGATGGTAATGGGGATTTTACAGATGGTTCAATAACATTTATAGAAGCATCTAGCAAAGCAGATCCACATGTATTTTTTGACAATGTGAACTTTAATGGTACAGACATGTTTACATTTGCTTTTCTCGAAGATACTGAACCTCCCACTGGAAGTGTCTCATCACCTCTAAATGTATGTGATGTTCCCCCCGTTCCAGACCCAAATTTGGTTACTGCAGATGATAATTGCGCTGTTCAATCAATAGCATTCTTCAGTGATGTGTATGGTTTGGGAGTTAATCCCACAATCTTAACGCGTACCTACAGAATAACTGATACCTCAAGCAATACCGCAGATATTCAACAGACAATAAACATTTATACCACCCCCGTGCTGCCAGTGGTCAACGATATCACCGTATGTGACTCCTACGCCCTGCCCGACCCGGGAAGCGCACAGTACTACGACGCAACGGGAGGCCCCGGTGGAGCAGGTTCCCTAATCCCCTACCCAAGCAACATCACCAGCACGCAGACCGTGTTCATATACCAACAGACAGGCACAACGCCCAACTGCTTTGACGAGAAAAGCTTCACTGTGACCGTCAACACAACACCGGTAGCGCCCAATGCCAACGACCAGGACTTCTGCTCCGCCGACAGCCCGAGGGGGGCCGACCTGGTGCCCGCCATATCCGCCAACATCACCTGGTACGAGGACAACGCACTGACCACACCGGTGCTCTCGACCGACCCCCTGAGCACACGCAACTATTTCGTCACACAGACAACGGACGGGTGTGAGAGCACCGCAACCACAGTGGCCGTGACCGTCAACACAACACCGGTAGCGCCCAATGCCAACGACCAGGACTTCTGCTCCGCCGACAGCCCGAGGGGGGCCGACCTGGTGCCCGCCATATCCGCCAACATCACCTGGTACGAGGACAACGCACTGACCACACCGGTGCTCTCGACCGACCCCCTGAGCACACGCAACTATTTCGTCACACAGACAACGGACGGGTGTGAGAGCACCGCAACCACAGTGGCCGTGACCGTCAACACAACACCGGTAGCGCCCAATGCCAACGACCAGGACTTCTGCTCCGCCGACAGCCCGAGGGGGGCCGACCTGGTGCCCGCCATATCCGCCAACATCACCTGGTACGAGGACAACGCACTGACCACACCGGTGCTCTCGACCGACCCCCTGAGCACACGCAACTATTTCGTCACACAGACAACGGACGGGTGTGAGAGCACCGCAACCACAGTGGCCGTGACCGTCAACACAACACCGGTAGCGCCCAATGCCAACGACCAGGACTTCTGCTCCGCCGACAGCCCGAGGGGGGCCGACCTGGTGCCCGCCATATCCGCCAACATCACCTGGTACGAGGACAACGCACTGACCACACCGGTGCTCTCGACCGACCCCCTGAGCACACGCAACTATTTCGTCACACAGACAACGGACGGGTGTGAGAGCACCGCAACCACAGTGGCCGTGACCGTCAACACAACACCGGTAGCGCCCAATGCCAACGACCAGGACTTCTGCTCCGCCGACAGCCCGAGGGGGGCCGACCTGGTGCCCGCCATATCCGCCAACATCACCTGGTACGAGGACAACGCACTGACCACACCGGTGCTCTCGACCGACCCCCTGAGCACACGCAACTATTTCGTCACACAGACAACGGACGGGTGTGAGAGCACCGCAACCACAGTGGCCGTGACCGTCAACACAACACCGGTAGCGCCCAATGCCAACGACCAGGACTTCTGCTCCGCCGACAGCCCGAGGGGGGCCGACCTGGTGCCCGCCATATCCGCCAACATCACCTGGTACGAGGACAACGCACTGACCACACCGGTGCTCTCGACCGACCCCCTGAGCACACGCAACTATTTCGTCACACAGACAACGGACGGGTGTGAGAGCACCGCAACCACAGTGGCCGTGACCGTCAACACAACACCGGTAGCGCCCAATGCCAACGACCAGGACTTCTGCTCCGCCGACAGCCCGAGGGGGGCCGACCTGGTGCCCGCCATATCCGCCAACATCACCTGGTACGAGGACAACGCACTGACCACACCGGTGCTCTCGACCGACCCCCTGAGCACACGCAACTATTTCGTCACACAGACAACGGACGGGTGTGAGAGCACCGCAACCACAGTGGCCGTGACCGTCAACACAACACCGGTAGCGCCCAATGCCAACGACCAGGACTTCTGCTCCGCCGACAGCCCGAGGGGGGCCGACCTGGTGCCCGCCATATCCGCCAACATCACCTGGTACGAGGACAACGCACTGACCACACCGGTGCTCTCGACCGACCCCCTGAGCACACGCAACTATTTCGTCACACAGACAACGGACGGGTGTGAGAGCACCGCAACCACAGTGGCCGTGACCGTCAACACAACACCGGTAGCGCCCAATGCCAACGACCAGGACTTCTGCTCCGCCGACAGCCCGAGGGGGGCCGACCTGGTGCCCGCCATATCCGCCAACATCACCTGGTACGAGGACAACGCACTGACCACACCGGTGCTCTCGACCGACCCCCTGAGCACACGCAACTATTTCGTCACACAGACAACGGACGGGTGTGAGAGCACCGCAACCACAGTGGCCGTGACCGTCAACACAACACCGGTAGCGCCCAATGCCAACGACCAGGACTTCTGCTCCGCCGACAGCCCGAGGGGGGCCGACCTGGTGCCCGCCATATCCGCCAACATCACCTGGTACGAGGACAACGCACTGACCACACCGGTGCTCTCGACCGACCCCCTGAGCACACGCAACTATTTCGTCACACAGACAACGGACGGGTGTGAGAGCACCGCAACCACAGTGGCCGTGACCGTCAACACAACACCGGTAGCGCCCAATGCCAACGACCAGGACTTCTGCTCCGCCGACAGCCCGAGGGGGGCCGACCTGGTGCCCGCCATATCCGCCAACATCACCTGGTACGAGGACAACGCACTGACCACACCGGTGCTCTCGACCGACCCCCTGAGCACACGCAACTATTTCGTCACACAGACAACGGACGGGTGTGAGAGCACCGCAACCACAGTGGCCGTGACCGTCAACACAACACCGGTAGCGCCCAATGCCAACGACCAGGACTTCTGCTCCGCCGACAGCCCGAGGGGGGCCGACCTGGTGCCCGCCATATCCGCCAACATCACCTGGTACGAGGACAACGCACTGACCACACCGGTGCTCTCGACCGACCCCCTGAGCACACGCAACTATTTCGTCACACAGACAACGGACGGGTGTGAGAGCACCGCAACCACAGTGGCCGTGACCGTCAACACAACACCGGTAGCGCCCAATGCCAACGACCAGGACTTCTGCTCCGCCGACAGCCCGAGGGGGGCCGACCTGGTGCCCGCCATATCCGCCAACATCACCTGGTACGAGGACAACGCACTGACCACACCGGTGCTCTCGACCGACCCCCTGAGCACACGCAACTATTTCGTCACACAGACAACGGACGGGTGTGAGAGCACCGCAACCACAGTGGCCGTGACCGTCAACACAACACCGGTAGCGCCCAATGCCAACGACCAGGACTTCTGCTCCGCCGACAGCCCGAGGGGGGCCGACCTGGTGCCCGCCATATCCGCCAACATCACCTGGTACGAGGACAACGCACTGACCACACCGGTGCTCTCGACCGACCCCCTGAGCACACGCAACTATTTCGTCACACAGACAACGGACGGGTGTGAGAGCACCGCAACCACAGTGGCCGTGACCGTCAACACAACACCGGTAGCGCCCAATGCCAACGACCAGGACTTCTGCTCCGCCGACAGCCCGAGGGGGGCCGACCTGGTGCCCGCCATATCCGCCAACATCACCTGGTACGAGGACAACGCACTGACCACACCGGTGCTCTCGACCGACCCCCTGAGCACACGCAACTATTTCGTCACACAGACAACGGACGGGTGTGAGAGCACCGCAACCACAGTGGCCGTGACCGTCAACACAACACCGGTAGCGCCCAATGCCAACGACCAGGACTTCTGCTCCGCCGACAGCCCGAGGGGGGCCGACCTGGTGCCCGCCATATCCGCCAACATCACCTGGTACGAGGACAACGCACTGACCACACCGGTGCTCTCGACCGACCCCCTGAGCACACGCAACTATTTCGTCACACAGACAACGGACGGGTGTGAGAGCACCGCAACCACAGTGGCCGTGACCGTCAACACAACACCGGTAGCGCCCAATGCCAACGACCAGGACTTCTGCTCCGCCGACAGCCCGAGGGGGGCCGACCTGGTGCCCGCCATATCCGCCAACATCACCTGGTACGAGGACAACGCACTGACCACACCGGTGCTCTCGACCGACCCCCTGAGCACACGCAACTATTTCGTCACACAGACAACGGACGGGTGTGAGAGCACCGCAACCACAGTGGCCGTGACCGTCAACACAACACCGGTAGCGCCCAATGCCAACGACCAGGACTTCTGCTCCGCCGACAGCCCGAGGGGGGCCGACCTGGTGCCCGCCATATCCGCCAACATCACCTGGTACGAGGACAACGCACTGACCACACCGGTGCTCTCGACCGACCCCCTGAGCACACGCAACTATTTCGTCACACAGACAACGGACGGGTGTGAGAGCACCGCAACCACAGTGGCCGTGACCGTCAACACAACACCGGTAGCGCCCAATGCCAACGACCAGGACTTCTGCTCCGCCGACAGCCCGAGGGGGGCCGACCTGGTGCCCGCCATATCCGCCAACATCACCTGGTACGAGGACAACGCACTGACCACACCGGTGCTCTCGACCGACCCCCTGAGCACACGCAACTATTTCGTCACACAGACAACGGACGGGTGTGAGAGCACCGCAACCACAGTGGCCGTGACCGTCAACACAACACCGGTAGCGCCCAATGCCAACGACCAGGACTTCTGCTCCGCCGACAGCCCGAGGGGGGCCGACCTGGTGCCCGCCATATCCGCCAACATCACCTGGTACGAGGACAACGCACTGACCACACCGGTGCTCTCGACCGACCCCCTGAGCACACGCAACTATTTCGTCACACAGACAACGGACGGGTGTGAGAGCACCGCAACCACAGTGGCCGTGACCGTCAACACAACACCGGTAGCGCCCAATGCCAACGACCAGGACTTCTGCTCCGCCGACAGCCCGAGGGGGGCCGACCTGGTGCCCGCCATATCCGCCAACATCACCTGGTACGAGGACAACGCACTGACCACACCGGTGCTCTCGACCGACCCCCTGAGCACACGCAACTATTTCGTCACACAGACAACGGACGGGTGTGAGAGCACCGCAACCACAGTGGCCGTGACCGTCAACACAACACCGGTAGCGCCCAATGCCAACGACCAGGACTTCTGCTCCGCCGACAGCCCGAGGGGGGCCGACCTGGTGCCCGCCATATCCGCCAACATCACCTGGTACGAGGACAACGCACTGACCACACCGGTGCTCTCGACCGACCCCCTGAGCACACGCAACTATTTCGTCACACAGACAACGGACGGGTGTGAGAGCACCGCAACCACAGTGGCCGTGACCGTCAACACAACACCGGTAGCGCCCAATGCCAACGACCAGGACTTCTGCTCCGCCGACAGCCCGAGGGGGGCCGACCTGGTGCCCGCCATATCCGCCAACATCACCTGGTACGAGGACAACGCACTGACCACACCGGTGCTCTCGACCGACCCCCTGAGCACACGCAACTATTTCGTCACACAGACAACGGACGGGTGTGAGAGCACCGCAACCACAGTGGCCGTGACCGTCAACACAACACCGGTAGCGCCCAATGCCAACGACCAGGACTTCTGCTCCGCCGACAGCCCGAGGGGGGCCGACCTGGTGCCCGCCATATCCGCCAACATCACCTGGTACGAGGACAACGCACTGACCACACCGGTGCTCTCGACCGACCCCCTGAGCACACGCAACTATTTCGTCACACAGACAACGGACGGGTGTGAGAGCACCGCAACCACAGTGGCCGTGACCGTCAACACAACACCGGTAGCGCCCAATGCCAACGACCAGGACTTCTGCTCCGCCGACAGCCCGAGGGGGGCCGACCTGGTGCCCGCCATATCCGCCAACATCACCTGGTACGAGGACAACGCACTGACCACACCGGTGCTCTCGACCGACCCCCTGAGCACACGCAACTATTTCGTCACACAGACAACGGACGGGTGTGAGAGCACCGCAACCACAGTGGCCGTGACCGTCAACACAACACCGGTAGCGCCCAATGCCAACGACCAGGACTTCTGCTCCGCCGACAGCCCGAGGGGGGCCGACCTGGTGCCCGCCATATCCGCCAACATCACCTGGTACGAGGACAACGCACTGACCACACCGGTGCTCTCGACCGACCCCCTGAGCACACGCAACTATTTCGTCACACAGACAACGGACGGGTGTGAGAGCACCGCAACCACAGTGGCCGTGACCGTCAACACAACACCGGTAGCGCCCAATGCCAACGACCAGGACTTCTGCTCCGCCGACAGCCCGAGGGGGGCCGACCTGGTGCCCGCCATATCCGCCAACATCACCTGGTACGAGGACAACGCACTGACCACACCGGTGCTCTCGACCGACCCCCTGAGCACACGCAACTATTTCGTCACACAGACAACGGACGGGTGTGAGAGCACCGCAACCACAGTGGCCGTGACCGTCAACACAACACCGGTAGCGCCCAATGCCAACGACCAGGACTTCTGCTCCGCCGACAGCCCGAGGGGGGCCGACCTGGTGCCCGCCATATCCGCCAACATCACCTGGTACGAGGACAACGCACTGACCACACCGGTGCTCTCGACCGACCCCCTGAGCACACGCAACTATTTCGTCACACAGACAACGGACGGGTGTGAGAGCACCGCAACCACAGTGGCCGTGACCGTCAACACAACACCGGTAGCGCCCAATGCCAACGACCAGGACTTCTGCTCCGCCGACAGCCCGAGGGGGGCCGACCTGGTGCCCGCCATATCCGCCAACATCACCTGGTACGAGGACAACGCACTGACCACACCGGTGCTCTCGACCGACCCCCTGAGCACACGCAACTATTTCGTCACACAGACAACGGACGGGTGTGAGAGCACCGCAACCACAGTGGCCGTGACCGTCAACACAACACCGGTAGCGCCCAATGCCAACGACCAGGACTTCTGCTCCGCCGACAGCCCGAGGGGGGCCGACCTGGTGCCCGCCATATCCGCCAACATCACCTGGTACGAGGACAACGCACTGACCACACCGGTGCTCTCGACCGACCCCCTGAGCACACGCAACTATTTCGTCACACAGACAACGGACGGGTGTGAGAGCACCGCAACCACAGTGGCCGTGACCGTCAACACAACACCCACCGTGGACGTACTGCCAGATGTCACCGTATGCGACTCCTTTGAGCTGCCAGTGCTTACCAACGGAGGCTATTTCAGAGGGACAGGTGGAACGGGTGCCGCACTAATGGCTGGGGACCACATCACAACATCACAGACCTTGTTCATCTACGCCGAGACAGGAATCGCCTCCAACTGCTCCGACGAGTCGAGCTTTAACGTGACCATAAACGACTTGTCTATTTCATCAAGTACAAATCATGAGTCTTGTTGGCGAAGTGCAGATGGTTCAATTGATATAACAATAGATAATGGAATAGCCCCTTACACTGTGGAGTTAAACACAATGCAAACGATGATTTTTTCAGATAATTCTTTTTCAATAAACGGATTAACCCCAGGAAGCTATAACTTAAACATTACTGACTCCAACGGATGTCAGATTGATTCAAGTTTCAATATACTTCCTGAAGGGCCAAATCTTGATGCCACTGTTGAAACCATTTATTCCTGTGATTCTGGATTTCCAACTAACTCAATACAAGTTTCATTAATTGACCCTTCAATAGCTTCTGATGTGCTATATGCTTTAGATTCCACTAATCCAGATGATTTTGTAATCAATTCAAACTTTACAGATATTTCTCCAGGCAACCACACACTTTCAATTTTACATATTGATGGTTGTATGCAGATCATTCCTTTTACAATAGAAGACAGAGATTCTCTAGAGCTTGATTTATCAAATACCAACATTAATGAGATTACTGCGATTGTATCCGGAGGAATTTCTCCGTATACCTATTTCTTTGAAGATTTTCCTGGTAGTCAAAACAACATCTTTACAGTATCAGGTAATGGAACTTTTACAGTTCGAGTGGTCGACAGTCAAGGTTGTGAAACACAGGCAACCATCACAATAAATTTCCTTGATTTAGAAATCCCCAACTTTTTCACTCCTAACAATGATGGGCAAAATGATGTATGGAAAGCAAAAAACACGGAAGGTTTTCCAAATATGTTTACCATCATTTATGATCGTTACGGAAGACAGATTAAACTTATGGGACCTTTGGATACAGGATGGGATGGTCTCTATGAATCCAAAGCCATGCCCTCAGGTGACTACTGGTACATCATTGAGTTGAATGATGGCAGCAGCCGCGAATTTGTTGGACACTTCACCCTTTACAGGTAAAATAAAATATATATGAAAAAGAAGCTCCTTTTTTTACTAATGATAAGTTTTACATCGGTTAGAGGCCAAGAATTGACCATTCCACAACTCTCACAATATTTATCTGACAATCCTTTTTTGATGTCTCCATCTTATGCAGGTATTGGTAATTATGTAAAGGTAAGAATGAATGGACTAACACAATGGGTGGGAGTCCAGGATGCACCAGGCACACAGTCTTTATCAGCGGATGTTCGCTTGGGCAATCGATCCGGTATTGGAATGGTCCTCTATAATGATGCAAATGGGGAAACCAAACAACGTGGGGGCAAAGTATCCTTTGCGCATCACTTAACCATTGACAAATATGAAGATAATTATTTTTCTATGGCCTTATCCTTTAGCTTAAACCAATTCCGAATAGATATTGAAAATTTTGTAGACAATAATGATCCAGCCGTTGTTGACGATCGTGCATCAAGCAGTCCCAATTTTGATCTTGGCACTTTATATAGAAAAGGAGGGTTTTATCTGAGCCTCAATGTTTCAAATATCCTGAATAAAAACCTTCAAAAGTTTGATCCCATTTTTGAGCCCAACATCTTGCGGAACTATTATCTGTATTCAGGTTATAGATACAAAAGAAATAAAAGGGATGATTTTGAGATTGAACCTTCTGTCTTCTTTCAATATTTTGAAAACGACAAGCGTTCAGTCACAGACATGAACATAAAGTTTAGGTGGTATGATTTCCTAGATTACTATTATGCCGGTTTTACTTATCGCTTTTTAAATGACCAACTTGGAGCCCCTCTTTACTTAGCTCCTATAATGGGACTTAAAAAAGGTGATTTTTACTTTGGTTATTCGTACCAAGTTATCATGAACAACATATTGGGGTATTCCAGTGGAACCCATGTGTTGACTCTTGGAATAGACCTTTTTCAAGGTATTTCAAATTGCACGTGCACTTATTAATAAACCATAAATACTATTTGATTATGAAGTTATGTCCCAAAAAATCCAGAAAACTTAGCCTACTTTTAGTTTTTGGTATTTTAATTTTTTATTCGTCCTGTAGCAAAGACAAGGACAGTTTATCCACGGGTGCTGATACTGGGGAAATTATCCTCTCCCCTACCACCAAGGATATTATCCTTTATGCAGAAGTTGATAATATACAAATCCCTATATACTTGTCAATTCCCCAAAACTGCAGCAATACAGATTATCCTGCCATTGTTCTTTTACATGGTTCGAATGGTATGTGGAAAGATAATGACTTTGAAAGTGGGGTTATGTCCAGACAGAATAATGAATGGCGAGAAATCTTTGATGCCAATTGTATAGTGGGTGCTTATGTTGACAGTTATTCTGCAAGAGGTGTTACAGCAAGAACTGGAGATTTAAGAATTCCACCTGAAAATTTTAAAATTAGTGCACAGTTTGTGCGCCCAAAAGATGCCAACGCTGCTTTGGAATTGCTTAGAAGGATAAAATTTAGTAATGGAAACCCCTTGGTAAGGCCCAAAGATATAGGTTTGCTTGGTTTTTCTGATGGAGCCACAGCTCTTGCAGCAACTTTGTATGATGCAAAATCAACACCTATCAATTGGGAGTGGACACAAAAATCTGATGGTATTGAATATGATTCCTCCGATGGAGTACTTGCCCCACAAAGTGTGCCTTTAAATGGTGGTTTTTCTGGCGGAGTATTCTATTACGGCGGCACTGTTGGTTATAGCTATTGGGGAAATAACCCTTGTAGTGATAATGCAATCTCTGATAACATTTATGAGCCTTATGCTCCAATGCTTTTTCAAATACCATTGAATGACGAACTTACCGAAAACACATTGTGTACCGTAGAACTTCTTCAAAGTAAAGGACATTCTGTCAAGTTAAACCTTTACGATGCCGATCACAGTTTTGATCATACAGATGATACTCATAGTCCGTTGGGACGTGCAAGTACAATTGATTGGTTTAAAAACATACTTAAGATAAATTGATGTCATGAACCAAAAAAATGGAAATGTACATTTACAAATATTGAACCTTTGGAAATACGTCCCAACATTCAAAACCAAAGTTCCTGACTACCACAGGCACCCATAAACCTCCTGAAATTTCCAAACCTATAATACCAAAAAAGTGAAGAAAAGCTTTTATAGAGCCCAAATCAAAACACCTTAAACAAATTGAATTAAAATGAAAGACAATTTTCTTGAAAAATGGATTTTAAATCTAGTAAAATCTGAATATGAATTTGGAAAAATTCCTAAACGAGCGACCTATAGGTTAAGGGAACGTATGGACGATTTTATTGAAGTAACCATTGAATGGATGGATAGTGAAAATAATAGTTTTAAAATTGTATATCATGCAAGATCTTATGGGAAGAGAAAGATAAGCGAGCGTGCCGAGGTGATAGACAATTCCATATTTGAACTGGAAAACTACTATACACTGGAAATACACAATTATGTAAACCATATTAAAAGAAGTTATAGTACCAGAAAAATTGCAAATTATGATGTTATGAATGTAATAGGACAGCTGGATTACATGAATGAGATGAAAGATTTTAAACCTTAGTGCTTTAGCTAGTTTCAATCTATCATATACAGATTTTACTGTTTGTTAAAATGCTATACAGTATTGACTGTATAGCAATGGGGAAAACAAGTCAACAATGTTAATGGTAATCGCTGAAACATTAAGAATTATTTGTAAATCCAACATGATAAGATGCTTATGTGCACCCACCTTATCGAAAAAAAGTGTCCTTTAATCGATATGATTACATCCGTCAAATAGAAAAGACCATTTGTCTATTACAAATCTTTGGGTTCTAATCTAATTTGTTACTTAGTTAAAGTTTTAAAAATGTTCCCAAATTTTTTAATCTAACTATCAATTCTTATGCATTTAATAACTATCATTTGGACGTTGGTTTGTGCAACAATAATTGTAGGGTATACAATATATTTGTTCAACAAATCTTCTTCTTTGGATACACCTTTCAAAGAACGATCCAATTTACTTGCAAACAATACCGTAGAGTTACTATCATTTGATCTCAAAAATCAGTTACCTGGCTGGTCCTTTACACTAGATATTCCTCAGATAACGGAGGAAGTTCTATATAATAACCCCATTCTTTTCTATTTAGAATCCGAAAGTACCTGTCTAAAACTACCTCTAAATAATGGAACTTTAGGGTATACGGCATGTGTCTACAAGAATACCGGAAAGGTTTACGTGACTTTTAAATCATTATCCGATGGTGTTTCCAACTTTTATGTTCCTGCTTGGCATTTAAATAAGTTAAAAGTTTTAATCATAAAATCCAGAGATATTAAAATTTATGAAGATTGGGTAACTAAACCAGGTAAATCGACCATTCATAAACAACTTATAAAAGCTGGAGTCAATATAAATGACTATGAAGATATGTTGGGATATTTTAGCAACATAGCAACGATTGAATTTAAAGGTCATTTTTCATCTACAAAACCAAGTATTCAGGCTCGCGTAAAATCACCTCTCTTAGCCAAAGAATACATGAAACTTTCTTCAACGGGTTAGCCTACTTATGTAGCTAAATAGCTTTTAAAGATTAGTGTTCATTCATACCTGTTAAGTGGGATTTCCTTAAAAAGAAACCCACTTTACTTTTATTCACTTTTCTCAACTTATTATAAACAAATATAACTGGTTGAAAAAAAATTATTTGGATTTAAAAAAAGTAGTAATTGATACTAAACCATATTGAAGTGAACATTAAGGAAGCTATTTTTCACCACCATAAATCCATACATGCAAAATATCAATCCATACCCAATGTCCGTCAACTTAGAAAGAAAGATTATACCAAACCCTCCTAATTTTATGGAATAAACCTCTAATAAATGAATGTAATTAAAACCCAATTGTTAAAATGTAAGATGCTGATAAGCATGCTTATGTTTTGTGCTAAAAAAGACTTGAAAAATTATATACCGTATAACCATACATATTTATAAAACCCAATACATTTTACATGGACAAACTCACCATTAGTAATTCCTTAATAGATGCTACAAGCAAGTATGGGGTTATGCTGCGCTTTTGCAATATATTGGAAAGAACGCGGTGAGTTTACTTTTTATATTGTGAAAGTAATCTTGTGAAAAATTTATCTAGTCAAAAAACAGGCAAGTAAATATATTTAAGCTAGTTATTAAACTCATCAATTATAATAGCATCGTATGAATTAAAAGTCTGTCTTTAATAGTGCTCTTTATATTTTACCTAGCTTAATATTCTACCAGACAACACCCGAACTATCTCCCCCTTTTTCGATCAGTCTAAAAAAGTAAATTGACTTATTGCTCAAAATTAAGCTCTACTAATAAAAAAATTGGTGTTATTTTTAATTGTAAATCATTTGGTAAGAAGTTCTCCGATTATTTTAATTAAAATTAGATATAAAAATGAGGTCTGTTATTTATAAAATAAATTGTCAATACATAATAAATTAAAAAAGGTTTTTAAACCATTTAATATACCTGTTCTAATCAAAAGGAAAAACCATAAACTACATTATACTAATATAAAAAATAATACTATTCTTTCAAAATAGAATAAGAAAAAAACTACGCAAAATAAAAAACAATAAAAGATTATTGAAATACTAAAAACAACCTTATGATTTTAAAAGTAGTTATAGTAGAAGATGAAAAACATAGTAGAGAAACTTTAAAGTCTCTTCTTGAGGAATTCTGTAAAGAAGTACAGGTAATAGCTACCGCATCCAATGTTGACGAAGCAGTTAAAGTTCTTTCCATTTTTAGCCCTGATGTGGTTTTTTTGGATATTGAACTACAATCCGGAGTTGGTTTTGATGTATTAGAGCAAATAAAGGAGCCAAATTTTGAAGTCATTTTCACTACTGCCTTTGAAAAATATGCGATAAAAGCAATAAAGTTTAGTTCATTAGACTATTTATTAAAACCTATTGATTTAGATGAGCTACAGCTCGCTGTAGAGAAAGCAAGAAATCGTATGGATACGAGCGTATACAGACAGCAAATTGATAATCTTATGCATAGCTTAACACGAGAATCAAATAGGCAGGAAAAAATATGTCTTGCCACAACGGCCGGTATGGAGTTTATTGCAATTGAAGATATTATTCTTTGTAAAGCTGACGGTTCCTATACATCCTTTATTCTTAAAAATAAAAAATCCTTATTAGTAAGTAAACATCTTAAGGAGTATGAGAATTTGCTGGTTGACCAACAATTTATGAGAGTTCACAACAGCTATCTAATCAACCTAAAAGAGGTTAAAAAATATATTAAATCTGATGGCGGATATATAATTATGAGCAATGATATGCACGTTAGTCTATCTCCCAGAAAAAAAGACGAACTCTTAGATGTTATGAGGCGAATGTAAGTAGCCTAGAGAAGCTAAAGTTAGTTTTCTAAATCAGAGGAAAATTGAACCATAATTTCTTCTAGTTTTCTCCCATATTCACATCTTGGGATTGGGGTAATTATCTGACTGGTCCTCAATAGTTTCGTCCATACAGACAAAGTCTTTTTCCAATAAAAGATGTAGTTCCTGTCCATTTTGCAAAACCATAGTATTGTTGTAACCTACTCTACTGCTTGTTGCCCAAACATCTGCTTCTTTCTTGGGTAAAGCCAATATAATGGTATTGTTTGCAAACTCCGCTTCTAGATTCAAAATATCTTCTTTGGCTATAAGACCATAGGTAAATGTATTTTGATCAAAATTGGTTTGCTCCATAAAACTTCCCTTTTTACAAAAAGTGGCTACCTCAGTTTTTGTTAATCTATATCGAACCGAGTTGCCTTTTATTCTAATCTTCATCCTTTTGATTTTGCTTCTTTTTTGAAGGTTTCTTCTCTACCAATCCCTTTGTAAACTCGTTAAGGGCTTCTACTTTTTCCTCAAAATCTCCTTTCAGGGTTTTGCGATATTCATTTAAGTTCTTTACCAAATCATCAATATCTTCTGGCAATACATCTTCAAAAAATTGACGAAGCCTTTTCGCTGTAGTTGGAGATTTGCCATTTGTGGAAATAGCGACTTTCACATTGCCCTTAGTGACTATTCCACCCATATAAAAATCACAAAAAGGTGGATTATCGGCTACATTGACCAAAATACTTCGTTCCCTACAATCACGATAAACCTCCTTATTAATTTCAACTTTATCTGTACATGCAACAACAATATGCTTTCCTTTTAAAAACTTCTTATCATAGGAATCTCTTACTATTTCTACTTGATGTTTTCCTGCCAACTCCAACGTATTAGCTAAAAACTCTGGTGCCACCATTTGCACTTTAGCATTTGGACTGGATTTTAATAGAAAGGTTAGTTTCTCCAACCCCACATTACCTCCACCAACAATAAGAATATTCAGGTTGGCAACTTTTAAAAAAACTGGGTAAAGTTCATTCCGCTCCATCTGCTGTTATCTTTTTAAATTATAATTAATGGTAACCCGGGTTCCCTCACCGGGAATAGAGTTAATAAATAATCGGCCATTGATATAACTGACCCGCTCTTTCATAAAAAAAAGGCCCATACCGCCTTCACTATTATTCTTGGGCACCTTATCAAGCTTAGAAGGGTCGAAACCCTTACCGTCATCATCTACAACAACACTCAACATGTCATCTTTATAATCAATGGTGACCAAAATATAATTGGCACCAGCATATTTAATGGCATTATTGACCGCTTCCTGGGTTACTCGATAAACATTGGTCTCTGCCAATGAATCAAAACGAATGTTTTCATCCGCCTTGTTTTCAAAAAGAATATTTTCTCCCGTTAGCTTGGATAATTCTACAGTCATTTTTTGAAGTGCTGGAAAAATGCCATAATCGCTTAACTCTGGTGGAGTAAGGTTAAACGTTGCGGTGCGCACTCCCTTGATTAACTCAGATGCCAACTGTTTCAGGTAAGCGATTTTTTCAACTGATTTTTCCTTTTGACTTAAATTAATTGATTCAATATTGAATTTTAATGCTGTGAGCATTTGACCAATACCGTCATGAATATCCTTGGCAATTCGCTTTCGTTCTTCCTCCTGCCCTTCTACAATTTGAATAGCCTGAAGCTGTTTTTGACGTATGCTTTCCTCATAGCTTTGTTTGGTCAACTGTTCTACTTTAAACTGATTTTTTTTACGCTCGGTAATATCAGAACATAAAATAAGTATACTCTGCTCCAAACTTGATTGGTGCATGGGGATTATGGACACATCCAACCAAAGGTTTTTACCAGTTTTCGTCTTTATTTCTATTTCCTCTGTTCTAATATTCTTTCGTTTGCCTTTAAAAATCTCCCGTAAATATTGTTTTTGACCATCATCCTCCGTAAGGATTTCGGATAAGGGTTTATTCAGATTTTCCTTTGATAACTCCAAAAGGTCCAAAAACTTTTTGCTCATAAACGCTATACTACCATCGCTACGGGCACTGGCAAACAATGCAGCATTATCAATCACAAAATTTAATTCTTGTAGTTCTTGAAGCGACTTTTCCTTCTCTAAAAAGAGCTTTTGAATTTCCTTGGTGCTCTTATCTGATTTAATTTGACTTTGTACAAGGTCCTTTATTGTCTCCCTAATTTGAATTGACAATGGTCTAAATATGAATACCACTTCCAAAAGCAGAATCAATAAAGACACCCCAAGCAGCAAATACTCTTTCAACTTCAGTTTTTGTAACTGAGCTTTGCTACGCTCATCATATTCATTTACGATGGCGTCCATTTTCTGTAAAAATGGACGTTCATTACTCAGCAAAATATCGAGCTGCCTGCCATATTCAGACATTGAGGTACTGCTGAAATCTAGATCTATTATCGTTTGTGCCGCCATCACCATAGCATCATGATGCGGGGTCAACTCCTTAAATAACTGTAGTATTTCAGTATCTGTTTCCACGGAAAGTCCAAGACTATCATTACCATGTTGAAGGCCATGATGAGATGTCTCCCAAACCCAAAGTGTGTGTTTTAGTTCCTCAAGCAACTCTTTACGGGAATCGGAATCCTTGTTTTTAAGGTTTAACAACAACGATTCCTTTACCAATTTTTGACTAAAGGCTCTTTGTCTTCCTGCAACATTGATAACCCTTGAATCATCCAATTGGGAGTTTAGATGCTGTTGAATCAATATTTGGGCAATGATAATGGTCAAGGCAATAGCGGCCAATGCGAATACATACCATTTGCGAATCCGCAAAAAAGTAGAGGTGTCCAAAGAGTATTGTGAGCCGCGACTTTTCATTTTTTGAAAATGTAAAAATAGTTCTTATGCTGAAATTGCTTTTTTCACAAGTTCCAAAGATGCCATTGAAAGTGGCAGCTCCAAGGCAGCTTCCTGTCCTTTTGAAGACATTTTTCTCCAAGTTTTTTGTAAAATATCTATGAGCTTATCGTTTTCATGTTTTTGAGCAAAAGACTCAAAATAAAATTTTAAGAAAACCAAACATATTACATCTTCCAACGTTTGGGTTTCTTCACTTTTTTTAAGCTGCTTTTTCAACAACAAAAATTCCACTTTGGCAATCAGCTCTTCCCCATAACCAACCTGTTTTAAAATCTCTGATGCTTTTTGGGCGTGGTACTTTTTTAAATCCTGTCTCCATTTCAAATATCCAACCCTATTCATTTCATAGCTTTCCCTTGGAATTTCCCAACGACGAATGTGCTGGCAGCGTGCGGTTAATTGTAGGGCCTCGGAAGCGTCTGGCAAAAAATCATTTAAAGTATCTGTCATACGTTTAGCGTACAACAATTCTTTTGGATACGTTTTGCCTTCATGAAATTCTACATTGGGGTCATTACTATTGGCTTCATCAAAAAGACGAAAGGCCTCTAAAAGCTTCGGAGATGTTACCATAGTATTGGATTTTTTCTAAAACTATTCAGAAAACCCAACATACACAAAGTTGTCCTCTATTTTTACAGGATAGGTAGCGATTGCTTCTAAATTTCCATTTAAGTTTTCACCTGTTTCCAGAGAAAAGGTGTTTTTATGCAACGGACAAGCGATTTTGGGATTTCCCCCTTCTTCACCGATCATACCTCGTGATAATACCATTTCCATTTTATGGGGACACAAATTTTGGCAAGCATACCATTTACCAATTCGCGTAAAATTGAACACTGCAATCTGTTTGTCTTTATATTTAATACATGCACCTCCGTTCTTAGGAAACCTTGAAACTTCGCATGCCTTAAACCATATTTTCACATCTTCTGGCTTGGTGGCCTGATAGGTGCCTAAATCTGCAAATGTCATAGTTGAATTTTTTTAGTGTTTTGAATTATGCCCAGGCCTTAGGCATTTTTTGGCCTCTTAAGTCTACATATTCAATATTACTGTCCGTTTCATCTGAGTTAATAAAGTGCGTATACCTAGATCTAATTTCTGGGGTTTCAACGGCTTCCTTCCATTCACATTTATAGGTGTCAGCATAATTTTGCATTTCCTTGTCCAATTCTTCTGCAATACCCAAAGAGTCATTGATGACCACATTTTTAAGATAGGTAATTCCCCCTTCCAATTTTTCCAGCCAAGCTGCAGTTCTAATCAACGGTGGGGCAGTTTTGATGTAGTACATTAAAAATCGGTCTACATACTTAACTGCGGTTTCCTTGTCAACTTTCTCCGCAAAAAGCTCTGCGTGTTTTGGGTTGGCGCCGCCATTTCCACAGACATACACATTCCATCCTCCTTCTACCGCAATGAACCCGAAATCCTTGCATCGAGCTTCCGCACATTCTCTAATGCATCCGGAAACACCACCTTTCATTTTATGTGGAGATCGTATTCCTTTATATCTATTTTCAATTTCTATAGCGAAGCTGACACTTTCATCCATTCCGTAACGGCACCAAGTGGAGCCTACACAGCTTTTAACCGTTCGCAATGATTTCCCATAGGCCTGACCTGTTTCAAACCCCTCAGCAATGAGTTCTTCCCAAATTAATGGAAGTTCATGAAGTTTGGCCCCAAACATATCGATACGTTGTCCACCGGTGATTTTGGTATACAAGTCATATTTTTGGGCAATTCTGCCCATGGCCATCAATTGTTTGGGCGTAATTTCACCTCCAGCTACTCTGGGAACAACTGAATACGTACCGTTGCGCTGAATATTTGCCAAATAACGGTCATTGGAATCTTGTATGGTTTCTTGTTTATTTGCCGTTTCGTTATATACGCTTGCAAAAATGGCCGCAGTTGCTGGTTTACAAACTTCGCATCCATTTCCGTTTCCTACCGTATCCAGTAGTTCATCATAATCTTTTATCTCTCTTAGTTTTACAATATCATAAAGCTCTTGACGGGAGTAATCAAAGTGCTCACATATTCTGACTTTTATAGTTTTGCCCAAAGATTTTAAGCTCTCCGTTACCAAATCAGCCACCATGGGTTTGCATCCTCCACATCCGGTTGTTGCTTTGGTTACCTTTGCCACCGATTTTACACTTTCATTCCCATCATCAATTACGGAACAACAAATAGCTCCTTTTGTCACAGACTCACAGGAACACACTACAGCTTCATCTGGCAAATCCATTACATTACCCATTGCCGTACCTTCTCCTCCCCGTGCACCTAGAATTAAATCCTCTGGATTTTCAGGCAGTGCCATTTTATTTTGATACAGTTGTAAAAGCATATTATAGTCACCAGCATCACCAACCAAAATACCCCCAAGTAAGGTTTTTCCATCTTTTGATACATTGATACGCTTGTAAAGTCCCTCTAATTTATTTTCAAAAACTATAGCATGGGCCTCCTCTTCAGTAGCAAATGGATTTCCAAAGCTGGCCACATCAACACCTATCAATTTCAATTTGGTAGACATATCTATTGATGCGCTCATTTTGGTTTCATTACCAAGAATTTGATCAACAGCCACCTGCGCCATTTCATAGCCAGGGGCCACCAATCCATAAATCATTTGATTGTAAAGTGCCACTTCACCAATGGCAAAAATACTGGGATCCGATGTGCGCATTGTATTATCCACAACAATTCCTCCACGAATACCCATTTCTAAATTGCAGGTTTTGGCCAACTCATCACGCGGACGAATACCTGCGGAAATAATGAGCATTTCAACATCCAGCTTTTCATTTTCCAAGAACTCCATTCCCTCAATACTTCCATTGCCTAAAATCTGCTGGGTTGCTTTATTTAAATGGACTGTTATTCCCAGTTCCTTCATTTTACTTTCCAAGGCAGCACTTCCATCATCATCCAATTGCCTAGGCATCAATCGTGGAGCAAACTCCACAACATGAGGTTCCAAGCCCATATCCTTAACTGCTTTCGCCGCTTCCAAACCTAAAAGGCCGCCGCCTAGAACTGCCGCTTTACCACCTTTGATCTTTTTTGCAAAGGCCATAGTCTCTTCCAAATCTTCAATAGTCCTATATACAAAGACCCCTTTTTTGTCCACTCCTTTTATAGGCGGCACAAAAGGGGTAGAACCTGTAGCCAAAACAAGGTAATCGTACGAAAATGTTTTCTCACTAAGTGTTGTAATGGTCTTATTTACCTTGTGTATATCGGTAACACGCTCATTAGTATATATGGTAATGTTATTCTCTTCATACCAAGAACGCGGTGCTAGCATCAATTTTTCCTCATCCTCATTCTCAAAGTATTCACTTAAATGCACACGGTCATATGCCACACGAGGCTCTTCCCCAAAAACAATAACATTGAATTCTGATTTTCGTTCTTGAGCTATAAATTTCTCGCAGAATTTATAACCCACCATCCCATTTCCGATTACAAGAATAGTTTTCATATGTTTTGATTGTATTGCAGAAACAATATTACGTATTATTACGTATTTTTTATATATTTATATCGAAATAATTACGTATTCTTGTTGTTGAATCAGTAAAATCTATCCCTAAAAAATTGTAATGGATCAATCACAAACACAGCCTAGAGTAACATTAGTTGGCGCAGGCCCTGGCAGTAAAGACCTTATAACAATTAGGGGATTGAAAGCATTGCAAAGTGCTAATGTAATTTTATATGATGCCTTAGTTGATATCGATTTATTAAAAGAAGCTGCACAAGGCATCCAAAAAATATACGTAGGAAAACGATTTGGAAAACATCACACTTCGCAAGAAGACATAAACGAATTATTGGTTACAAGCGCGTTTGCCCATGGGCACGTGGTTCGGCTAAAAGGCGGTGATCCTTTTGTATTTGGCAGGGCATCTGAAGAAATTGAACATCTGGAGTCTTTTGGAATTCCCGTAACAGTTGTACCAGGAGTCACAAGCGCCATTGCGGTACCTGAAAGCCAAGGAATACCACTTACAAAAAGAGATGTTAGTAGCAGTTTTTGGGTTATTACCGCTACAAAGAAAAACGGGTCTTTTTCAGATGACCTCATTCATGCTGCCAAATCTTCCGCAACTATAGTTATTCTTATGGGCGTTAGAAAAATTAAAGAAATATCAGTAAAAATAAAAGAATACCGCGGTGGATTAATGCCTATTGCTTTTATTCAAAATGGAACGATGCATGATGAAACCTGTCAAGTTGCAACACTAAACACCATTGAAACCATTTTAGAATCTGTGGACAACACAAAGCCAGGCATAATTGTAATTGGTAACGTGGTTGCTGACCATCCTTCTTTCTTTGAAGAAGAAGTACAACGTGTTCTTTCTTCACAATTATGACTCTATTCATGGGTATCTCTAAAAAATCCTTTACCCAAATCTTTAAAATTCACATCCCTATTTTCTCGAAGTACTATTTTGAACAGTCTCAATTTTTCAAATCCTTAAAAGTACTACCGATTTAAGTCCGTTTCTTGTTTTTTACGTAATAATACTTAAAATTGGTTTTGTTAACTACAACTAATTATTTATAAAATGGAACAACAAGAAACTCTTTTTAATCGCATAGGTGGTATGGATGCCGTAAATTCTGCAGTGGATATTTTTTATGACAAAGTTCTAGCAGATGAAACTATAAAGCACTTCTTTACAAATACAGATATGAAAAAGCAAGCGGGTAAGCAAAAGGCGTTTTTGGCCTATGCCTTTGGGTGTCCAATGGGATATACAGGAAAAAGTATGCGGGATGCCCATTCAGGTATGAATTTAACGGAATCCCACTTTAACTCCGTTGCAGGTCATTTGGTGGACACATTGGAAGAATTGAACGTTCCTGGAAGTTTGATAGATGAAGTTGTAAAAATAGCCCTAAGCGTAAAAGATGATGTCCTTAATAGATAGTAGTATTCATTAAAAGGAAAACAAATAACCCTCATGTTAAGACAGAGGATTCATTAAAATTAAGCTCTTCTTTTTCAAAATTCTTGATTTTTTTGCTCCTACAAAGTAAATCATCGTAAAAACACGTATCGAGATACTTTTAAATATTGAAAATAAGTATTAATACGTATTAATTGAATAATTTTGCTTCTCTAAGCAAATTTTATGAATTCTAGGCAAACTCAAAAGGCAACGGCTTTACAACTGTTCCATTATAAAAGCACTTCTACAAAACCATTTTTGATTGCTTCAATCGCATTGAATTTAATGGCAGACAAATAGCCCCCTAAATGGAGAGAACTTCAAACATATCTTTTAACAACAGAAAAGCACAGCCAAAAAGCACAAAGTTTTTGGGCATTAACTGCCAGAGCTGTACAAATGAAAGATGCCTGATAAAAAGGAACTTAAAATCAGAACTTGTTGCAGCATTCTCCATAAGCAAAAACGAATTACATTGTAAAAAGGGGCAACAATTTATAATGGAAGGTGCTCCTGTAAATGGCCTCTTTTTTGTTTTAAAAGGCAAAGTAAAAGTTGTTAGAACCGGTCTTAATGGAAAGGAACAAATTGTCCGCTTTGCAAAAGAGGGCGAAATTATAGGGCATAGAGGTTTTGGCACTGAAGAGCATTACCCAATTGGAGCCATTGCACTAGAAAATACAGTGCTTTGTTACTTTTCAAAAAATCTTTTACAGGAAGTCCTTCACTCTGATCCAAAATTCACCTATGATCTCATGCTTTTTTATGCCAATGAGTTGAATAAAAGTGAAGCCAAAGTAAAAACATTGTCCCAAATGACGGTAAGAGAACGTGTCATTGACACCCTTCTCTATGTAAACAGAAAGTTTGGTCAACACCACAATGGATATATGAATATTTTACTTAGCAGAAGGGAATATTCAGATTATGCTGGAACTACTGAAGAACAGGTAATCCGTATACTATCCCAACTTAAAAAAGAAGGGCTAATAGTTACAAAAGGTAAGTTTATTAGTATCCCCGATATAGCTATACTTCAACAAGAGATTGCCGAGCACAACTTCTACTTGGATAGTTAAGCTCTCAAAGCACCCTTTTTTTCTTAGACCTTTTAGAAATATACGTACAGTTACGTATAGAATTCTCATTCAATTAATTTAAAATTACAATATGTTGAAATTTAGCTAATTATACTCAAAACCTGTTTTTATACAGTTTTTAAAATAGTATTTGTCATAAATTTTTATGGATAAAAAAGAGTGTTTCTTATGGTGATTGTCATATAAAAGCTTAGATACGACTCATACATTTGTATCGAAATAAGTATAAATACGTAGAATCTAAATTCTTCATTATGAAATCAATATTTAAGAACTCAATCAGCTTAACACTAATCGCATTGGTCGTAATGGCTTGTGGTGGAAAAGCAAAAAAAGAAACAGCCGAAGTTGCCGAAGCTAAAGTAAGCGCCAGCACATTGGAAATTGAAAAACCACAGTTAACTTTTGGATTTATAAAATTAACGGATATGGCTCCTTTGGCCATTGCCAAAGAAAAAGGATTCTTTGAAGATGAAGGTCTTTTTGTTTCTGTAGAAGCACAATCCAACTGGAAAAACGTACTCGATCGTGTGATAGACGGCCAATTGGATGGATCTCATATGTTGGCAGGGCAACCTATTGCCGCTGGAGCAGGTTTTGGAAGACAGGCCGACCTAGTAACACCATTCTCAATGGATTTAAATGGGAATGGAATTACCGTATCCAACGATGTTTGGTCCAAAATGAAACCCAATGTGCCTACTGGTGAAGATGGCAAACCCATTCATCCAATCAAGGCAGATGCACTTAAACCTGTAATTACTGACTACAAAAACAATGGTAAGCCTTTTAAAATGGGAATGGTATTTCCCGTTTCAACCCACAATTATGAAATTCGCTATTGGCTTGCAGCAGCCGGCATCCATCCTGGTATGTATACTGCTGACAATGTTCAAGGTCAGATAGATGCCGAAGTTTTGCTTTCAGTTACCCCACCACCACAAATGCCAGCAACACTCGAGGCCGGCACCATATATGGGTATTGTGTAGGTGAGCCTTGGAATCAGCAAGCGGTATTTAAAGGTATCGGTGTTCCAGTAACCACCAACTATGATATCTGGAAAAACAATCCTGAAAAAGTCTTTGTAATGACAAAAAAATTCATTGACGAAAATCCAAATACAGCCGTTGCAGTAACCAAAGCCTTGATAAGAGCAGGAAAATGGTTGGATGAGCCATCAAATAGGGCTGAAGCTGTTAAAATATTATCCATGTCCCAGTATGTTGGTGCGCCCGAAGAGGTTTTGGCCAATTCAATGACAGGTACTTTCGAATTTGAAAAAGGAGACAAGCGCTCAATGCCCGATTTTAATGTATTCTACAAGTACAACGCTACGTATCCCTTCTACTCCGATGGTATTTGGTTCTTGACGCAAATGAGAAGATGGGGACAAATTCCAGAATCCAAGCCAGCCACTTGGTATGGTGAGACCATTAAAGACATTTACCGTCCTGATATTTGGAAAAAAGCAGCGGAGCTTTTAGTGGCCGAAGGTCATATTCCCGCAACGGACATTCCAAGCACGGATGGTTATAAGCCTGCAACATCAGATTTTATTGATGGTACCACCTATGATGCCAAAGACCCAATTGGTTATATCAATAGTTTCGAAATAGGAAATAAAGAAGATTCTTCACTTTAAATACTGTATGTCATGAAGCAAAGCGTAGCAGTAAATAAAGCAGAGCAACACGTAAAATGGACGGAGGGCCTAAAGGCCCTTTTATCCAAATTTAAGATCAAACCAATAAAGCTAGAATTCAACACAATTCTAAAAAAGCTCATTGTACCTATCCTTTCAATAGCTGCCTTCATCGGAATTTGGCATGTGGGTGCAAATGCACTGCGCCAAAGAGAAATAGATTTCCGCGTTGAAAAAGCGCTTACGGATCAGGGACAGGCCGCAGCAGATGAGTTAAAGGCATGTTTTGCAGCTAAAACAGCTAGCTGTCAGACAAACACCTTGCCTTCGCCAAGTCAAGTATGGTCCTCTGTATCCACATTAATAGATGACCACTACGTTATTAAACAGGATAAACTGGATTTTATCAATAAGACTGCCGCAGTAAATGCAAAACGGGTCCAGGCTGGTCAAGAACCTATTATTTATACAGGAAGACCTTCATTCATTGATATTGTCTTAACAAGTTTAAAAACGGTTTTCGCGGGGTTCTTATTGGCACTTTTTATTGCAGTTCCCATTGGTATTGTGGTAGGTTTAAGCGATACATTGCGCAATGCCATAAACTGGTTTATCCAGGTATTCAAACCCGTATCTCCCGTAGTTTGGTATTTATTGGTTTTTATGATCGTAAAAACCTTATTGATTGGTTCCAGTTCGGATAACTCATTTGTGATTTCCTTTATAAGCGTGGGATTATGCGCCATGTGGGCAACTTTAGTGAATACGGCCATGGGTGTATCATCCGTTGACAAAGATTATATCAATGTGGCCAAAGTATTGAAATTGGGAGCCCTTCAAAAGGTGTTCAAGGTTATTTTGCCCTCATCGCTCCCGCTGATATTTACCGGTTTACGAATTACGCTTTCAGTGGCCTGGATGGTTTTGATTGCCATTGAGCTTTTGGCACAAAGCCCAGGACTAGGACTGTTTGTTTGGGAAGAATTCCAAAATGGCGCAAATGATTCCAACTCAAAAATCATTGTGGCCATGTTTGTTATAGGTATTATCGGGTTCTTGTTGGACAGAATTATGTTGATTATACAGAACGCAGTGTCATTCAATAAAAACGCAACAGCATAAACTGATAACTATGGCCTATTTGGAATTAAAAAATATAGGAAAGACCTATGGTGAAGGTACTAATGCCACGGAGGTGTTAACAGATATCAATTTATCCATTGAAGAAGGTGAGTTTGTTGCTATCGTTGGGTTTACAGGAAGTGGAAAAACAACCTTGGTAAATCTCATCAACGGATTGTTAAAACCAACTTGTGGTGAGGTTCTTTTTAAGGGAAAACCAGTTACGGATACCAGTCATGAACGAGGGGTAATTTTTCAGAATTATTCTTTACTGCCCTGGTTAAGTGTTGGACAGAATGTTGCAATGGCTGTAAAGGAAGCTTTTCCAAAGGAAAGCAAAGCTGAAATCAATAAAAGGGTTGCTGACTATGTTGAAATGGTAAACCTTACCCCAGCAATGAACAAAAGGCCGAAGGAACTCTCAGGAGGAATGCGTCAACGGGTTGCCGTGGCAAGAGCTTTGGCCATGAAGCCAGAGATGATAATTATGGACGAGCCCCTAGGAGCATTGGATGCCCTTACTAGGGGAAATCTGCAAGATGAAATTTTAAATATCTGGACTAAGGACAGACGTACCGCCCTATTGATTACCAATGATGTTGATGAAGGAATTTACATGGCAGACAGAATCATTCCCCTGCGTCCCGGACCAAAAGCAACATTAGGACCAGAATTTAAAATAGACATAGACCGTCCGAGGGACAAGACGGCATTAAATGACAATGCCGCTTACAAGGAGACCAGAAATGCCATCATTGAATACTTGATGGGGATTGGTGAAGAACGCAAGACCATTTCAAAAACCACATACGAACTACCGGATATTAGTCCCAAAAGTTTTGTTGCATAACCCTTAAACAAAGAAAATGAGCACAGAAGTATTGGAAAAAAATTTATCTGTTGAGAATGGAATTGTATTTCCTTCAAATATTATGTTGGATTTAAAGGATTTAAAGAAGGTATATCCAACACCAAAAGGAGATTATGTGGTGCTTGAAAACCTCAACCTCCAAATAATGAAGGAAGAATTTGTAACCATTATTGGGCATTCTGGTTGCGGGAAGACAACAATGTTGTCCATGATTGCAGGATTGAACCCCATATCCGGAGGGAATATTGCAGTACTCGGCAACCCGGTTAAAGGACCAGGCCCAGATAGAGGGGTTATTTTTCAGGCTCCAAGTCTAATGCCCTGGATGACTGCATTACAAAATGTGCTTTTGGGAGTTAACCGGGTTTTTCCACACGCCTCAAAAGCGCAGCGTAAAGAAATAGCCAAATACTATCTGCACAAAGTTGGTCTTGAATCTGCTTTCAATAAAAAGGCTACCGAGCTTTCCCAGGGTGAACAGCAAAGAGTTGGTATCGCTCGAGCTTTTGCTATTAAGCCCAAGGTGTTACTGTTGGATGAACCTTTTGGCATGCTGGATTCTCTTACGCGAGGAGAGCTTCAGGACATTTTGATTGAAATCTGGAACAAAGAAAAAATTACTGCTGTAATGATTACCCACGATGTGGATGAAGCCATTTTTCTAGCGGATCGTGTGGTCATGATGACCAGTGGGCCAAGTGCAAAAATCGGTGATATTTTAGAGATTGATTTTAATCGGCCCAGAACAAGAAAATCGGTATTGGAACATGATGATTACTACAAATACAGAAAACATCTCATTGACTTTTTAGAACATTAAATAACAAACTCAACTTAAAATTGAAGATTATGAAAAGAGGTTATATTTTAATTATCCTAGTTTGCCTATCGATTGAATCGATAAGTGCACAGTTTACGCTTGACGGGCAATTTAGGCCACGAACAGAATATCGAAATGGATTTGGAAGCTTAATCCCAGATGCCGCGGATCCCGGTTTTGCCGTCACCACCAGAGCAAGGCTCAATGCTGGTTATGCTGCCGAGACCTTTAAAGTTTATTTAAGTCTACAAGACGTAATGGTGTGGGGCGAAAACAGACAGATTCTACCAGATGACCAAAACGACTCATTCGCAATTTTTGAAGCATGGGCGGAACTGAACCTAGGCTCTGGGTGGTCTACAAAACTTGGTAGACAGGTACTTTCATATGACGACCAACGTATTTTAGGAGGATTGGATTGGGCACAACAAGGCCGTAACCATGATGCCGCCATGATCAAATACTCAAAAGACAAATTTATCCTTGATTTTGCCTTTGCCTTTAATCAAGATTTTGATAATCCTACAGGGTTTCAATCCGTTGGCACCACATACAATACAACTGGATTTTTCTCCTATAAGACCATGCAGATGTTGTACCTAAATCAAAAATGGGAAAACTTTGCAGGTAGTCTTTTACTTTTGAACAATGGCTTCCAAAACTTTGACGACGCAGGGGCTGGAGACGGTTTAAGTAATCTACAGACTATTGGAACCCATTTAAACTACAAAAAAGGAAACTTTGGTTTGGCCGCTAATGCATTTATTCAAACAGGCGAAAGACAGGGCGAAGTAGATGTTAAAGGAGCCTATCTCCTAGGATTGGATTTAAGCTACAAAGCATCAAGCAAAGTAGGATTGGGATTGGGCCTTGAAATTATAAGTGGAAACGATGTTGATGAAGAAGGAACAAGTGCTTTCTTCCCTTTGTATGGTACCAACCATAAATTTAATGGCCTAATGGACTATTTCTATGTGGGGAATCATGCAAACTCAATAGGATTGTTTGATATTCATGCCAGCGCCAACTTTAAACTGGGTGAAAAATCAAGCTTAATGGCCAAAGTGTTGAACTTTAAGGGAGAACAAGATTTACCAAGTGGGGAAAACAGTTTGGGTACAGAAATTGACCTTGTCTTTACACAAGGCTTTAAAGGATATGCACTGAAAATTGGATATTCCCATCTCTTCCCTGCAGATGGAATGTACGAACTAAAAGGTGTTACGGAAGATGCTGCCGCCAGCTCCCAAAACTGGGCGTGGGCCATGCTCATCATAAAACCGAAATTTTTGAACACGGCAAAAGCAAATTAGGTTTAAGTGAAAAACTTTGCTTCGTTGAGGGCTATCATGATCAGTTTGTATTGTGGTAGCCCTTCTTTTTGTGACCATTATTTTTTTCATTTACATTTGTGCCCATGCAATCAGCCATCGAAAAACAAACTATTAGTATTATCCTTGCTGATGACCATTCATTGGTAAGGGATGGTATACGCGCCTTGTTGGAAGAAGAATCTGATTTGGAAGTAGTTGGAGAAGTCTCCAATGGAAAAGAAGCTATTTCAATAGTCAAGGATAAATTTCCAGATATTCTGATTATCGATATCAGAATGCCCAAAATGGGAGGTATAGAAACGGTTCAACTCCTAAACCAAGAACAAATTCCCATTAAGTGCATTATACTTTCCATGCATGATTCTGAAGAGTATATTTTAAAGTCCGTTAAGGCAGGTGCCAATGGGTATTTACTTAAGGATACAGATAAAACTGAGTTTATCAAGGCCATACATACGGTAAATGAAGGCGGTAAATATTTTAGCGGTGATATTTCCAATGTCTTGGTTAACAATCTTTTAAATCCAGATAAAACTTCGGAGGCCCCTCAAGCTTCAAAAAAAGAAAAAGATATTCCATTTGATTTGACCAACAAAGAACTTAAGGTGTTACAATTGGTTTTATCCGGACTGACCAACAAAGAGATATCGGAAAAACTACAGAACAGTAAGCGAACCATTGAGACGCACAGGTTCAATCTTATGAAAAAAATGGAGGTAAAGAACCTTATTGATCTCTCCAAAAAAGCGCAAGAGCATAATCTGGTTTAACCATGTTTATGCTGATCAATGCACTGTTTATTTATCAATCTTCCAATTAAACGTCCAACTTTTATCAAATACATACTACGTATTTATACGTAAATTCATATTTTTCGGTTTTAAAATTGTACTTGTTTTAAGAGTGTCCCTACAATGCAAAAAAAAGATTCATATGATACTATTTGCTCCTACTGTGGTGTAGGTTGTGGCATAACGGTCAATAAAGACTCTAGAGGGACCTTATCCGTAATTGGCAATGATTCTTATCCCGTAAACAAGGGAATGCTTTGTTCCAAGGGAAAAAACCTAAACTACGTTGCCCAAGATACCAGCGATAGAATTCTACATCCGGAAATGCGATGGAGTAGAAATCATCCTTTGCAGAGAGTCAATTGGGATACTGCCTTAACAAGGGCTGCCTCAGTTTTTCAAAGCATCATTGATAAGCATGGACCAGATAGTGTTGGCTTTTATGTATCTGGACAATGTCTTACGGAAGAGTATTATCTGGCCAATAAACTTACCAAAGGGTTTATTGGAACCAATAACATAGATACCAATTCAAGACTTTGCATGAGTTCCGCAGTAGTGGGCTATAAAAAAACAGTTGGAGAAGATGCCGTTCCCATCGCCTATGCCGATATTGAGCTGGCCGACTGCTTTTTAATCGCTGGGGCAAATCCAGCCTGGTGCCACCCAATCCTATTCAGAAGATTGGAAAAGCATAAAGAGGAAAATCCCAAAGTAAAAGTGATTGTCGTTGATCCACGAAAAACGCAATCTTGCGCTTTGGCAGATATTCACTTACAAATACTACCCGGTACTGATGTCATCCTGTTCAATGCAATCGCTAGATGGTTGATAGAACGTAAAAAATTGGACAAAGCATTTATCAAAAAACATACTGTAAACTTTGAAGAATGTAAACAAAGTGCCTTTCAATTAACCATTGGGCAGGCTGCTGATAGGTGTGGTATTCCACCAGAACAAATCCGAAAAGCTGCTAAATATATTGCAGATGCCAAAGGATTCATAAGTATGTGGACCATGGGGCTCAATCAGAGTGTTATTGGGGTGGATAAAAACGTGTCGCTCTTAAATATCTCCTTGCTTACAGGACATATTGGCAAGCCAGGGTCCGGACCATTTTCCCTTACCGGGCAACCCAATGCCATGGGTGGGCGCGAGGTTGGTGGCATGGCCAATTTATTGGCAGCCCATAAAGATTTGAATAATCCAGAACACCGAAAAGAAGTTTCGGATTTTTGGGGTGGAAAGGAAATTCAACCCAAACCGGGATTAACCGCCACAGAAATGTTCAATGCCTTGGAAAATGGAAAACTCAAAGCAGTTTGGATTATTTGTACTAATCCGGTGGTTAGTATGCCAAATGCCCATAAAATAGAGAAGGCCTTACAAAATGCCAGTTTTGTAATTGTTCAAGATATTTCACATAATTCTGAAACCTCCAAATATGCCGACTTACTGTTGCCTGCTGCCGGATGGTTGGAAAAAGAGGGCACCATGACCAATTCTGAACGTAGGATAAGTTATCTGCCCAAAGTAATCGATTCTCCGGGTGAAGCAAAGCCTGATGCTGAAATTCTTTGGGAGTTTGCACAAAAAATGGGGTATTCAGGCTTCAATTATTCAAACGCCAGTGATGTCTATGATGAATATTGTCTGATGACGAAGGGAACCAACATTGATATTTCAGGATTGTCTTATGACCGATTGAAAAAAGAAGGTAGTTTTCAATGGCCCGTTCCGCACAAAGAACATAAAGGAACCCCTAGGCTCTTTCAAGACCAAAGATTTCACACTTCGGATTCTAAAGCTCATTTTAACGCACCACAAAATATCTATAACCAGTCTGAAGAAACCGATTTGGATTTTCCATTGATTTTAAACACCGGACGAGTACGGGATCAATGGCATACACGCACCAAAACAGGAAAGGTAAAACGTTTATCGACCCATATTCCAACCCCATATTTAGAAATGAACAAAGTGGATGCTTATTTAAGGGGATTAAGAGATGGTGATATTGCGATTATAAAAAGTAGGCGTGGAACTGTGCAGGTAAAAGTGCAAATCAATTTCGATATTAGGGAAAAAGTAGTTTTCCTTCCCATGCACTGGGGGAAAATTTTGAACAACGATTTTAGCAGGGCAAACAACATTACAAATGACTTGGTAGATCCCGTTTCCAAGGAACCTGATTTTAAATACTGTGCTGTACAGGTGTCAAAATACATCAAACCAAAACAGAAAGTTATTGTTGTTGGAGCTGGTGCCGCAGCATATCGATTTATACAAACTTACCGGGAGAAAAATGAAGACGATGAACTTTGCGTATTTTCAAAAGAAGAACATCCCTTTTACAACAGGGTTTTATTGCCTGAATATGTAAACGAAGAGCTCCCATGGGAAGCGCTAAAAAAAATAAAAGAAGGCGAGCTTGAAAAACTCAACGTCTCATTATATCCTTCAAATGGAATACAAAAAGTGAATGCAGTGGATAAAACCGTAATCGATGATTTAGGAAATGTTCATTCCTATGATTTATTGGTCATGGCAACTGGAAGTAGCGCTTTTGTACCCAATGATGTTCGGATGGACCTACCAGGCAGATTCACCATGCGTGAACGCAGCGATGCCGACCGATTAAAGCGATATCTCCAAAAAACTGGATTGCCTACCGCAGAACAGCATGTAGTTATTGTTGGAGGGGGACTTTTAGGATTGGAATTAGCAGCTGCACTTAAAAAAATCAATATTAATATTAGTATCATCCAACGGGCACCAAGACTTATGGAACGCCAATTGGATGCTGTAGCAAGTCGTTTGTTGGCCGAAGATGTCACTGAACGAGGTATTCAAATCTACTTTGATAATGAGGTAAGTACTGTATTTGAGGAACAGGAAGGACGTCATTCCCTATTAATCAATCTCAAAACTGGACGAACCATACCTTGCAATGCAATTGTATATGCCATTGGTACGAGGCCAAATATTAAACTGGCAAAACAGGCCAACCTTGAAACCAGACGAGGAGTGTTGGTCAATTCATATTTACAGTCCAGTGACCCATCTATCTTTGCTTTGGGCGAAATTGCTGAGTTCAACAACAGTCTTTTTGGAATAACTTCGGCAGCAGAGCAACAAGCGGATATTGCAGCCAACTACATTTTGGGCGATTTAAGCAGTATTTATAATGGTTCTGTCCTAATGAACATTTTAAAGTTTGAGAACCTTGACCTATGCAGTATCGGAATGGTAAATACTCCTCTAAATGACCCTACGTATGAAGAGGTTATTTTGATGGATGTCCGCAAAAGATTCTACAAAAAATGCATCGTGAAAGATGACACCCTAAAAGGGGCTATTCTAATGGGCGATAAAAACGAGTTTGCAGAATTTAAAAGATTGATTGAGGAAGAAATAGAACTGTCGGAAAAGCGCGACGAACTATTGCGCGGAGCATCCAACACCTCACCACTTAAAGGTAAATTAGTTTGTTCCTGTAGTCAGGTTGGCGAGGGCAACATTAAGGATGCAATTGCAAGCGGATGCACCGAATTTTCAAAAATATGTGCAGAAACAGGAGCTGGACTGGGGTGCGGTAGCTGCAAACCGGAAGTTAAGGAAGTGCTATTGGCGCAATTACAAACAGCAGTAACCTAACTATTTTGAATATGAACGACGATTTACATCGCATACTCATTAAAGGGGGAGTAACCTCACCAGGGGAACTTAAAGACAGCATTACCATGTTGGAAGCCGCTGGACTATCCGAAGTATATTTTGGCTCTCGCCAAGATTTGCTTTTTCCTTTGGCAGATGCCAAAGAGGAATCGTTAGAACGTATTTCCAAATTCAATACTGATATTATTAGTGAACGAAGTTATCAAAACATCGTTTCGTCCTACGTTTGCGCAGATATTTTTGATATGACCTATTGGTTGAAGGGCTCAACCTATCTGTATATTTTGGAACAGTTCGATTACTTCCCCAAATTAAAAATCAATATTACCGACCCAAAGCAACGGCTTGTGCCTATATTCAATGGCAACCTTAATTTTATTGCTTCAGAAAATGAGGATTATTGGTATCTTCATTTGAATCTCCCTCATTGGGAAACCACATCCTATTACCCTGTATTGATTTATAGCTGGGATATTGTTACTATTTCAAAAGCTATTGAAGAAGTATACAAAACTGTTGATACAGCAGAAGGTTTGTTTGCATTGCTCAGCAAAACCCTGGATACCAATAACAAGAACATGGACAAGGAACTTCAGATTCCATACCTGACTTTTCCGTATTATGAAGGGGTAAACCGCATGGGGTTAGATCAATTTTGGTTAGGATTGTATTGGCGAAATAATAGATACGACTTAAAATTCCTCAAAGAATTCTGTGGTTTTTGTTTGGACAATAGTATTGGCAAAATTTGCATTACACCATGGAAATCCTTCATAGTAAAAGGCATAAAAACGGAAAGTAGAGCAGAACTTGAGCGTTTTCTTGGTCATTGGGGAATTAATGTTAGACACTCCCAATTGGAAATGAACTGGCATCTCCCTGTAGATGATCTGGACGCCTTGGAGCTAAAAAAATTCTTGGTTAGAAGTTTTGACCAAAATGATATTAGCACCTATGGACTAACATTTGGCATAAGCAATGATGTGGGAAAAAGATCCCATTTTTCTTCGGTAATCATTGAAAAGAATTCGCCCCCCGAAATTGTGAAAAACTTTGATGTGAGACCTACTTACAACGTGCTTCACTTTGAGAATTTCAACCCAAATACCAATTCCTATATTGCGTATGCGCAAGATGTGGATAAAATTGAGCTTCCGGGATTATTGATGGAACTGAGTAAAAAATATTTCAAACAATTGGGTGAAGAAAAAAAGAAAACGGAAAATAAGAAAAAACCTGTATTAGAAAACACGCGCCAGGTGTATCAATGTAATAGTTGTTTTACCATTTATGATGAGATTATTGGAGATAACAAAGCCAACATAGCGGCAGGAACATCATTTGAAAAATTGCCTGAAACCTATCAATGTTCGGTATGCGAATCGTCAAAAGTGGAATTTTCAAAAACCGAAATGCACTTGCTATAGTTAAATTAGTTTTTCATGCGCAATTGATGGGGGCTTGTCTTGGGAATACGTTCTATTATTCCTCTTACCTCCAAATCCAATTTTACCGTCACAATATACCAGAGTACCTTCCCATCAAAACTTTCGGTCAATTGGTCAACCGCCATATCCCCTAATTTTTCAAAAGTGATGGTTCCATGTTCCTGTACAATCTTTAGGAAAAAGTCTTTAATAAAATCATACCGCCTTTTAAGAATATTGACCCCTGCCTTCCCCTGCGGATGTAAGGTCATTATTTTTTCTTCTTTGGACATCTTGTCTTATTTAATCAACAAGGTAAAAAAATACCTCTATTTTTTAATGACTCTTCCATCACTAGATACTAGTTGTCTTATAATTTCGGCATCTCCCTTGTAATACAGTCTACTATCCGAATTCGCCTCAACATCTATAGTATTTGAAACCGTAAGATAGGCATCACTATCTGCCGATAATTTAATTTTTAAATCAGTTATATACAACCCATAATCCTCTAGATTACTATCAGAAGATAGTGTTGCGTCCAGATTTTCGATGACCCCATCTACATCAACAGAAGCATCTGAAGACAGCTTTATCGTAGTTTCATCTATTTCTACTTCACCATCCAAAGCTGCACCTGAAGATAGACTCATGTGCGCCTCAGTTGCTTTTATATAAATAAGTGCCTTGCTATCAGATGATGCTATGAAGTCAAAATTGTCAGTGGTGATGTCCCCTTCAAAATAGGCATCGGAACTAAGGTCAATGGACACATTTTGTGTTTCAAGAGGTGAGTCTAAAAATATGGCAGCATCCGATGATGCCTTAAAACTGGTAATATTCCGCGTTGTAATAAACAAGTTTAAGGTTTCCTTCCCTTTCACATTCAAATTATTATCCAATTTAACCGTTAGTTTTCCACCCTCCTTATACACATTGATCTTTTCAAAAAGATTATCATTAGCTTCTATGCTTACACTTTCCTCGGTTTCAGAAAAAGTAACATAAGCTTTAAAATCTGTAGCTATCGATAAGGCCGTAATATCATCAAAGTCGTATTCCCGTGTGGATACTTCATCTGAAACTCTTATGGTTTCGTAAGAACAGGAAGTCACAAATAGGCATGTCGCCAAAATAAAAGTGATTTTTTTGATTACTATCATGATGTTTGTTTTTTGATTAAAATTCAATTCTGTAATTGAGTAATGGCAGGAGTTCCAATTGATATTCCGTTTCAATCATCCTTGTTTGGGTGTTGAAAAATTCTTCGTCAACGTTAAGTCTGTTGGTCACATTTTGAATATCCAATGAAATGATATGGGCAACTTTGGGTCGGTTTATCCTATACGAGAAACTGGCATCAATTCTCCAATAGTCATCAAACTGCAATGCGTTTCTTTGATCTTGAAGTAATCGCACAAAGCCCGTATCATCAAAATAATCCAAATCGACAGGGGTGCCTCTTTTACCACCATTCCATAAAACCTTTGCATTGACCCCAAAAATGTTGTTCCCATTCTTTCCTGCCTTAAACTCCTTACCTCCAACAACATTGAAGGTATAGTTGGCATTGTAACGACTGTCATACCAATTGCCATCAGCAGCACGGTATTGTGAATCAAAAAGTGAGCTCGTAACCAAAAAATAATATTGGTTTGAAAAGAATTTCTCCAAGGTCAGTTCCAATCCATAATTTCTGGCTTTCCCCGAGTCCGTGAGTTCTCTTTCTATAAATTGACCATTTAAAAAGGAATCTGTAAAATTTGAATCTGCTGCCACAGCAACTTTGTTCAAGTCTTGGTAATAGACTTCTAGCTTTAGATGACCGTTTTTAAGAATTCGCCAGTCATAACCTAATACATAGTGCATGGCCCTCATTAAATCCAGATTCGTATTTGGCGTGCTAGCATTTCCCTGTCCATCACCAATTTCAATAAAGTATTGATTTAATGGCATTCGCCTGGAGTGCAATCCAATTCCAGCACTCAGCGTATGTTTTGGAGAAATTTGATATTCAATTCCACCCCGTGGTTCAAGCACAAAATCATTGTTCACAGAAAATGACGAGGCATGAAGTCCAAAGGTTGTGGAGAGTTTTTCAGTAAATCGGTATTTGGCTTGGGAGAAAAATTGGAGAAATGTACCATTGCCTTCCGAGTCAACTAAAGTTATGGCATTGTCATTCAGTATTTCGTCCGTTAAAACATCATAGGACAATCTACTATACACAAGTCCTGTCTTTAGAGTTGTTCTTGCATTGAACTTTTGATTTAGGTTTACGCTCAAACGAAGCGCATTGTTTCTTAAAATATCGCGTTCCTGCAAAAAATCATCGTTTGTCGTATTGTCCAACGAAAAAACATAATCACTTTGGTTTCCAGAAAAGGACAGGGCCCCGTCCAATGAAGTATTGGTGCTAAAAAAATGCTTGAGGTTAAGGCCGCCCATATAGGTTTTTGACTCAAAGAATTCATCTTCCACCAAAACCGGACTTATCTGCTCCGCATTATCCTGATTATCCTCACTAAATCCACCAATTCCCCAAAACGACAAGTTTGTTTTTTCTCCTATTGGCAGGTTTAGCTTAAGCGCAAGATCCTGAAAGGTGGGCACTGAGCCTTCTGAGACTTCTATAATGTTGTTCAAGATGGTCAAGGTAGAATATCTGTAGTTGACCAAATAAGATCCTTTGTAATTTTTGGAGAAAGGCCCTTCAATGGCCAAGTCAGTCCCCAAAACACCAAATTGAAACGCATACTCCGCTTTTTCAGCATTTCCGTTTCGCAGCTTGATATCAAAAACTCCTGAGGTTGCATTACCATATTCCGCTGGGAAAGCTCCGGTAAAAAAATCGGAATTGCCCAGCATATTGGTGCTCAACAGACTTATTGCTCCAGGCGAATAGCCTTCCTCAGAAAAATGATTGGGTTCAGGAACCTCTACCCCTTCAATTTTCCACAGTAGTTGGTTTGGCGCATTACCCCTGATCACAATTTCATTGGTGGTGTCATCAGAATTGGTAACACCTGCGAAAGAAAGTGCCATTCTTGCAGGATCGCTAATACTTGCAGGAAAGCGTTTGGTCTCTTCTACACCAAATGACCGTGCACTTACCGTTGCCAATTTATTATTGGGCTTAATTTGATCTTTGCGTGCTGAGACAACAATTTCCCCTAACTGATTCAAGGATTCCGTGAGTCGTATACTTAGATTGATTTCTTTGGCAGAACCAACTAAAACTTGTGAAACCAGAGCATCTTCATATCCCAAATAACTACAACTGAAAGATTGTCGGCCTACAGGGACATTCTCCATTGTGAAAAATCCTTGGGCATTTGTTATTACACCTAGTTGTGGTTCTGAATCAATGAGAATAATTGTGGCTCCCATTAAAGGACTTCCTGTTACAATATCGGTCACTTTTCCTTTAACAGTTTGCTTTAGATCTTGACCATATCCAAGAAGTACAGATGTAAAAAATAAACCCAAGAACAAAAAGGCATTAATTTTTGATTTTTTCATTGGTTCATCTAAAAAGTTAGCGAAGTTCTTTTTCCAATTGCAATACTGGAATCCAATAGAAGTTTATTACGGACCATTCATCAGCTTCAACGTTTTGTGAACTTCGCACAAATACTGACCCATTTTCAGTAAACACATGTCTGGAGGAAAGGCCTTTGGTTTTTGGTTCGTTATTCATCACGTAAATGCTTTTTATAACGATTTCTCCCCATATTGAAAATGCCCACTTTTATACCGAAACCAGCAGAAAATCCATTGATGTTTTTTATTCTATTTGGTGCCAAATCTATTTTACTTGAGAACCTGTATCGTGCCCCAATTTCCAATTGTACATATCTAGAAATATTATACAAAACATTTATTCCTGGCTCCACTACAAATACCTCATCCCAATCATTTCTATCAAAATCGATATCAATATCTCGATTGTTATCCTCAACATAGACCACTGCCCCAGCCCCAACAAGTATGGGAAATGAAAGGTTAACCTTTGAGCGTCCAAATAATATAGGTTCAACATGGAGCCCTGCATACCCCCCGGCAAAGTCCAAGGTTTCAAAAGTATCAATCCTCAAATCTTGCTGCGAATAAAAACCAACGGCGGCAAAACCAACTTCAAATTGTCTATTTGCAACATAGGCAACTTTAAAAACTCCATTATAGGTGCTTTCTCCGTCAATTTCACCTAAATAGGTTCCTAGTCCGAAGTAAACTCCATGAACCACATTGCTTCTGTCATTAAACTCGATATAGTTATCATCTTCTTCTGTTTGTGCCCAAGAGATAAAGCTTAAAAGCAGTATTGGAAGCAGGAATTTATTCTGTTTCATTTTTCTTGTCAAGGCTGTCGTATTAAAGACAATCATAGTTTTTAAAAGTTGCATGGTTTTTGATTTTTTTGATTTGATGAATACTATTTTTTAATCTGTTAGGACAATAACTCCTTTTATCCCATTTAAAGAGAAATCGCCACGTTCTCCGGAACCATAGGACGCCGAAATATCCCTAATCTTTTTTCCGGCATTGGTAACATTTGTTCTAATATTGGCAAAAGACTTTGGAACTCTTAGGAGTCCCTGCTCCAGGGTTGCTTTAAAGTTAAATGCAAGACCTGAAATGTTCATGTTTATATCTGAGGATTCTTGAACAATGTCTATTTCTGGTTTAGAATCAAGGAAATGATGAATTTCCACTTCGGCAATTCGAAGGGTTAAAAACATTTCATCTCCAATGGTATTAATATCAACATTGGAAAATTTAAAGTCGCCCCGCATACTTCCAATTTTAAACAGGTTCACCTCATCTTTACTCGAATACAGCTCTAGGTTTGCTACTTCATCCAATTTCACATCGCTCCCATTACTGATTATTTTCAATTTTTGGGCATCTTCTATATCAATACTCCCATTGCTCATTTTAATATTTCCATAGCCTATTTTGCCACAGTTCAATTTTCCAAAGCGCATATCAATTTTTATGGTTGAAACATCTTCATTAATCCAGATATCACCATGTTGTACATTGGCTTCCAAATCTCCATTCCAGTTGGCTATAATTACATCTCCAAACCTGTTTGTAATATCGAGTTCTGCATTTACGGGCAGGTAAACCTTATAATCAATTTGGATATTGGATTTATCAAAATCAAACGGATTGGCCTTGTTAAAATATCTAGAAAATACACTGGTACTGCGATCCGCTATTTCTGACGTAACCCGAATAAAATCTCCTGCCGCTGTAATTTTAGGCTGAATCCTATCCAATAACTTCTTGGCATTTTCGTCCTTTCTGTGGGTCACTTTTATAGCAATCTCTACCTTCATTTGGTTTTTGGCCCATCCATTGACAACCACATCGCCATACTTATTCTCTATCTGCAATGTTCCCGTAGAGGGCAGTTCATGCGTCTTTTCCCATTGTTTGGAACGCTCGCTCTGAGCCATAGCCATAAAAGCGCTGAAGCATAGTAGTGCACTGAGCACTATTTTTTTATAGTATGTAGCCTTCATAATCCGTTTCATTTTTAGAAGCATTGATCTGTTTAAGTAAATTCTCAATCAATTCAATACGCTTTTTATAATTGTTCACAATGGCCTCCAATACCAGCTCATTGTCCAAATTGTTCTGCATTTCCAGTTTTAATTGTTCATATTCATCATCTAACTCATCCATAAAAGACAAAAACTCTTCTTTATCATTTGCGGCAAGGGCAGGATGATTTTTCACCAATTGAACCTGTTGATGTACCAAGTTCTTGTAGTACATATCAATATCCAATAGCTCTTCGCTTGCATAACCTTCACCCACTTGAGAAGCTGGATTGCCGACTAACAAAAAGGCCGTTAATGATAATCCCATTAACAGGATAATGGAGGCAGCCACTCGAAGTTTACGAGATTTCCATAAAGGAATTACCTTACCCTTTTCATCATCCAATTGAGGTGCTATTTCTTTCCATAGCTTATCCTTATCCACTTTGTGAACATTAAATGCCTCTTTGTTTTCCCTAATGTGTTTTTCAAAATTGTCCATTACAACTCATTTACAATTTTAACTAGTTTCTTTTTTGCCCTGTGGTATTGCGACTTGGAGGTTGAGGTTGATATCCTCAAAATTTCTCCAATTTCCGCATGGTCATACCCCTCTATGAGATAGAGAGTAATAATTTGTCTATATCCCTCTGGTAATTGACCCAATCCAATTTTTATTTTCTCTATTTCCAAAGGTTCAATTGCATTCACCTCATCATCTTCTATAACTTCTCCCTCACTTTCCAAGGAAGACAATAACAATCGCTTTGTTTTTAGATGGTTGATGCTCCGATTGATTACAATTCGTTTTAACCAGGCACCGAAAGTGCTTTCAAACCTGAACGTATCCATTTTTTTAAAGGCCTCAACAAAACTCTCCTGCAACACGTCCTCCGCATCTTCCCGTATGGTCAATAAACGCATAGCAACATTGAACATAGCATCCACATAGAGCCCATACAACTGATATTGGGCATTGCGGTCTCCCTGTTTGCTTTGCTCTATTAAAGCTTGATGCGTAAAACGTACGTTTGCTTCCAAAAATTCTGGACGGTTATTCAATGACGGCTAAAAATAATCCTTATTCATCTATTCCAAAGACAATAGAAAAATGCAAAGGTTGCACTGAAACTTATTTTAACTAAAAAAACCTTCAACTTTCGTTGAAGGTTTTAAGCTTGAGTTAGTTTTTGGATGGTTATTATTCCATTTTAACTATGATAAATTCTGATCTTCGGTTAACATCGTGCTCTTCATTGGTGCACCGAACCCCATTGCCGCATTGGTTCAATAACACCTTCTCTCCATAACCAATTGCACTTTCTAATCGGTTTGACTCAATACCTTGTGAGATAATATAATTTCCCGTTGCCTTTGCTCTTTTATCGGAAAGGGTTTCATTGTAGCGATCACTACCTCTGGAGTCCGTATGCGCTTCAATTTTGATGACCATTTTTGGGTATTCCTTCATTACCTCAACAATCTTATTTAACTCCTGTGCAGCATCTGGACGAATATCAGCCTTATTCAAATCAAAATAAATATTGTCTATTTTAATTTTTAGCACCCCATTTTCACGAACAATAAGTTTATTCAATTCTTTTGTAATCTCCAAAGGAACTGTATTTATAAAATCTTTTTCAGTAGTAGTACCAAAGGCTTTTTCATTTGGCAAAAAGCCTTGTTTGTTTATTTTGATGTTGTACTCTGCCTCACAATCCAAAACCACATCAAAACTAAATGCTCCATATGGATCTGTTGCTGTTTTTCCCAAAGACGTTCCATCTACCGAGAAAAGTTCAACATTTACATTTACTATGGGCTGCGCATTGGCCTTTCTAATAACACTACCCTTTACGGTTTGTTCGCAAGCTTCTTCCAAGCGTTGGAACGAATAAATATCATCATCTCCTTTGCCTCCTTCTCTATTGGAAGAGAAATAACCTCTGTCCGAAGCTTCATTTACAATATATGCAAAGTCGTCCCGGTTGCTGTTCAAAGGTTTCCCAAGATTATTTGGTGTACCAAATCCGTTTCGCCCCAATTCGCTTTCAAAAACATCCAAACCTCCCAGTCCTAAATGTCCATCAGAAGCAAAGTATAGTTTTTCATCTGTTACATAGGGGAACATTTCCCTTCCACTGGTGTTTATAGTTGGGCCAAGGTTCTTTGGTTGTGAAAAGCTTCCATCCTTGTAGATTTCAACCATAAAGATATCGGTGTTCCCTATACTTCCCGGCATATCGGAAACGAAGAAAAGGAATTGCCCATCTGGACTTAAAGCGGGCTGACCCACGGAATATTCTTCACTGTTAAAAGAGACCTCTGTTGCAGCTGTCCACTCACCTCCTTGAAGTTGGGATGTATACATTTTCAAATGGTTGGTACCTTCACCATCCCTTCCTAAATTTTGATTGGAATAATTGTTTCTTGTAAAATAAATTTTATTTCCTTCTGGAATAAATGCGGCCACTGCCTCATGATATCTTGTATTCAAGATTTCGGAAAATTGGACAACTTCAGCTAAATCTGAACCCAAATCATTGGTGTCCGCCATAAAGAAATCCAAATAAGGTTGCTTATTCCATTCATAGACACTAGTTTCAAATCGTAATGAATCACGACTTGATGAGAACACAATTTTATCCTTGTAATACATCGGACCAAAATCTGCTACGGGCGTATTGATAGCTAAATTTGAGATATAGAATTGGGGTTGCCTGTTCAACAACTCATCCAATGCTTCGTCATTGTTCTTCAATTGCGCTACCTCATACTCTGACATATCGCGTTTTTGACTATAAATTTTCATAATAGCCTTTGCCAGTTTGTAATTTCCAATTCCTTTTAAGGAGTGCACATATCTGAAAGCATATTTAGGTTCCAACACTTTTTCATACTTGGAAAATAACTGTCCGTACCATTTGGCAGCGTTTTCCATATCCGTATTAAGGAAATAACAATCTCCGAGGCGTTCCAACACATGTTGTGAATCGTCCCCTTTTTGAACAATGGTTTCATATTGTTTTGCCGCCCTTACATAAAGTAGATTTTCAAAATTGATATCTGCATCATTGTACTTTAATTGGGCTTGTGCTATACAGGCCAAAAGTGAAAAAAGTACGATTATGTTTGTTTTTATTGCTCTCATCTTAGTAAAATCTTGGGGATTTAAGTCGCTTTTCCACGGTTTTGAATTCGTATCGTAGGAATATTTCGTGCGTGCCACTTGTATAACTTCTTAAATCTGATGTGGTAAGGTCATAGGCATACCCAACGCTTAAATCTGGTGATATCTGTAATCCTAAAAGGGCAGAAAAGGAATCGTCCCAGCGGTATGCCAATCCAGCGGTAAATGTTTCCATAATCATGGTATTTGCCGAAATATCTGCAATCACCGGCGCACCTGGCACCCATTTTACAAAAAAGGCTGGTTTGAACTTAATATCAGGTGTCAAATCAATAATCCTTCCACCTATTAAAAAATAGTGCAAACGTTCTGAGGCTATTTCCTGCTCCTGTCCATCATAATGGTCCTCGGAGAAAAAGTTGGGAACTGCAAGCCCTAGATACCCCTTAGCGGTATGGTAGTATACTCCTGCACCAATTGTTGGAAAAAATTTGTTCTCTATATTACTCTGAAAAGCCACATCTGGATTCTCAAATAAGCCTTTGGTGAAGTCAACATTGAACAGTCTGCCTCCTGCCTTAAGACCAAAGGATAGTTTTTTGTCTACATCATCCAGTTTTACGGTATATGAAAAATTTCCATCCACAAAAACCTCTGAAGATGGCCCAAGGGCATCGTGGGAGAGTACAAGCCCCAAACCAACATTATTTCCCATTGGGCCATCAACAGCCAAGACTTGGGAAGTTGGTGCTCCATTCACGCCCACCCATTGGGAACGATGCATTAAAAGCGCCGTAAGATGTCCACGAGAACCTGCATAAGCTGGGTTTACATTCAAGGTATTGTACATGTACTGTGTAAACTGAGGGTCTTGCTGGCCAGAAACCATAAAGGTCCCTAGTACAAGTGCTGCAAGACAGGTATATCGTAATTGCTTTTTCATTCGTTGTATTTTTTTGACTTTTCTAATACCCATCTTACTATCGATTTATATATAACCAATCCGTTCTTGGCTCTGAGCCATCTCCAAGATCCAGCACATAATAATAGGTACCCACTGGCAATAAATCTCCTTTTTGTACAGTGGCGCGACCATTAGATGTTCCGTCCCAATCATTATTGTAGGAGCGTTGTTCGTATACAATATTGCCCCATCTATTATAGACCTGAAGCAAATTGTTAGGGTATCTGGAAATACAGTCAATTTTAAAGAACTCGTTTACACCATCTCCATTGGGTGAAAACTCATTATAAATTATCAAACAAGAAGGTTCAACCGATGCTTGATCCGAGTCATTGGAACTATCCGTATCCAATTGATCCACATAGGCCAAGCTAGCTGTGTTTGTATAATCGTTAATATCCAAAACTTCAACAGTGAGTTGTAAACTAGCTGTTCCCAAAGCATCTAAGGTATCAAGCTCCCAAAAACCGGAAATCTCATCATAAACCCCAATTGAAGCTTGGGAAGTAATCAATCGATATCCTTGTGGCAGTTGTTCTTCAATTCCTATGTTGGTTGCTGTTACATTACCTTGGTTGATTACCGTTATGGTGAAATTAACCTGATCGCCAATATTTGGAGAGGTATTATCCACATTCTTGGTTAAAGCAATATCCGTTGTTTGTGGAGTTACAAAGGCAATGGCCTCATCATCATCATCCAACCCATCTGAGAGGTCATCTACATCAACTCCTTGATTTGGATTACTGTCTGGATCAGCTAAATCACTTGCGGATATGACTGCTATGTTTAAATATTCATCTGTAGTTCCTGTTGGTTCATTAACCGTGGCCAGGACAACCAATGTTTCTGTAGTCTGATTAAAAATAGCTCCGTTAATGCTCCAAACGCCTGTAGAGGAACTATAAATCCCCGCTGTGGTTATATGGGATTGGTAAGTGTAGCCTGATGGCAATAAGTCGGTAATTACAACTCCGGTTGCATCACTGAAACCATCGTTACTAACACTGACCGTAAACTCAACTACATCACCAATATTAGGAGTTGGGTTGTCCACGGTTTTGGTCAGTGAAAGGTCTGACAATCCATCAGGTACTGGAACGATAGTATCTTGATCATCTTCAGAATTTAAATTATTATCTGGTGTTGAGTCTGGATCAAAAGTGTCCAAAGCTGTCAACTCCGCTGTATTTCTGTAATCTCCGCTTGATAAAACCAAAGCGGTTATTTGTAACGTTTCTGAGGCTCCGTTTGTTATTGTTGGCAACGCCCAAGCTCCTGTAATGTTATCATAGACCCCAGAAGAAGTGATAGCTGAAACAAAGTTATATCCAGATGCCAATAGATCTTCTATGACCAATCCTGAAGCATCATTAGGACCAGCATTATTCACAGTTATGGTAAATACGATTTGATCACCCACTGATGGACTCAAGTTATCTGCTGTCTTTGAAATTGAAATATCAGTAACAGACCTAGGTATGACCGATTGTTCGTCTTGGTCATCTTCAGTAAGAATATTATTTCCAGGTGTTGAATCTGGGTCTTGCTGAATGGATGTAATTACCTCCGCAACATTTACATAATCTCCAGTTGCATTTACCTGGGCAGTAATATTTAAATCAATGCTGCTTCCGCCAACAATAGTTCCAACATTCCAAAGTCCGCTAGCATCTGAATAGGTACCTCCAGAATCATCCGATAGATAGGTATATCCTGATGGCAATACATCTGAAACCACAACGCTTGTTGCATCACTTGGCCCCTCATTGGTCAAGGTCACCGTAAATGTTACATTTGAGCCAACATCAGGAGATTCATTATCCACGGTTTTATCCAATGCCAAATCTGCTGCTGGAATAGGGGTTGTACCGGCACTATCTTGGTCATTTTCAAATACATTGTTATTGTTTGGGATTGAGTTAGGATCAAAATTACTGGAAGAGAGAACTTCTACAACATTAAAGTAATCTCCAGATGGATTAACCATGGCCACTATATTCATAGTTTCCGTAGTTCCATTTGGAATTACGCCATTCAATTCCCAAATACCGGTTCCTGGGGTATAAACTCCTGCTGTTCTATTATTTGATACATAGGTATACCCATCCGGCAATAAATCTAAAACTTCCACTCCAGTGACATCGTTAGGCCCTTCATTGGTAATGCTGATATTGAAAATGACCTCTTCTCCTACCAATGGACTTAAAATATCCACTGATTTTCGCAATACAAGATCTGAAACCAGTACTGGAACAGGTTCAATAGTTTGTTGATCATCCTCCGTATCGTCATTATTTGCTGGCTCCGAATCAATATCGGTTTCTGTTAAATCCGTTAATTCAGCAATATTGGTATAGTCCCCATTGGGAAGAACGTTAGCCGTGATTATAATGTTTTCTGAGGTTGCATTGTCCAAATTTCCAATTGTCCAAGAACCATTTAAAGGCTCATATACTCCATTGGATGGAACAGCACTTACAAATTCGTATCCAGATTCCAAGAAATCTGTTACTACTACATTGGTAGCGTCACTTGGCCCATCATTGAATACAGAAACCGTAAACACAATTTGTTCTCCAACATTTGGAGTTAAATTATCGGCTGTTTTGGTAACGGAAATATCAACTAAAGGTCTTGGATTGACCATGATTTCATCTTGGTCGTCTTCCCCTGCCACATTATTATTTGGCGTAGAGTCACTATCTGTTTGGTCTTGAGCGGTTACTTCTGCGACATTGATATAGCTACCAGTAACATTCACCGTCGCTGTAATGTTCAATGTTTCTATAACTCCGCTTGCCAAGGCTCCTACATCCCAAATTCCCGTACCGCTTGTATAATCTCCCCCGCTATCATCGGAAACATAGGTAAATCCTGATGGAAGTAAATCCGTTACTTGAACAGAGGTAGCATTACTAGGTCCCGCATTGGAAACTGTAAGTGTAAATACTATATTGGTATTTACATCTGGATTTGAATTATCTACATCCTTGGTCAAAGAAATATCCACTAAAGCTACTGGTGTTATTGTAACCTCATCTTGATCATCCTCTGCAGAAACTCCATTGCTTGGGGTAGAATCAATATCAAAAGCATCAGATGCTGTAATCTGGGCAGTGTTGGTATAAACGCCAGAATCATTTACCAATGCATCAATAATTATGGTTTCTGATGCACCTCCTGCTAGCGTTCCAACTTGCCATGCCCCAGTAGTTTCATTATAAGTCCCTTCCGTTGCGCTATACAATACATAATCAAATCCAGTTGGCAATTGGTCAGTTACAACTACATTGGTTGCATCAGCCGGGCCACTATTGGAAACGGTTATTTCAAAACTTATTTCTTCTCCCACACTAGGGGTGAGATCATTATCGACCACTATTTTTGTTAAGGAAAGGTCTGCTTGTATCGGTGCTGCAGTAATGGCATCCTCGTCATCTTCACTTTGGTCGCCATCATCATTATTTGGCGTACTGTCGACATCAAACTGGTCACTAGCCGTTACTTCAGCAATATGGGTAAACTCCCCTGAAGCACCTGTGGGGGTCAATACTTCTGCGTTAAATGTAAGTATTGTAGTATTTGTACCCAAAGGAACAGTAAGTCCTGACCATGTTATTATATCAGAAATTAAACTAAAAGTTCCTCCATTACTTATTCCAGAGATGTTTCCATATCCTGGAGGTACCAGGTTTTCGATAGAGATTCCAGAGGCAGCATCATCTCCTAAATTGCTTAAATTAATTGTAAAGGTTACTACATCGCCAACTTCTGGTGTTGTATTGCTAGCCAATATTTCCAATTCTAAGTCAGCAACTTGGGGAATTACAACAAAAAAGTCTTCATCATCTTCATCTTGGTCACCATCATCGTTCCCTGGGTCACTATCTGGGTCATATTGGTCTACTACCGCTATCTCAGCTGTATTCAGATATTCATCTGTTGTTCCCGTTGGTGCATTTACTGTTACTTCATAAGAAACGGTTGTTGAACCTACAGCCAATGAAGTAATATTCCATGTTAAAAAAGTACCTGCAATCGCAGATCCTCCGTTATTGATTGTACCCAAAGTATAACCAGAAGGAACAATGTCTTCCAAAACTATATTAGTAGCGGTATCAGGCCCTGCATTAGTAACAGTCAATTCGAATACAACTGTATCACCAACATTTGGTGTTGCACTTGAAGCTGCACTAATATCCTTTACTAAACTTAAGTCTGAAACAGTAGGTGTAACTGTCTGTACATCTTCATCATCTTCACTTTGATCTCCATCGTCATTGTTGGGCGTACTATTGGAATCGTATTGATCCGCAGCCGTAATTTGGGCAACATTTTCATATTCTCCTACTGTCCCCGTTGGTGCATTTACAGTTACTTGATAGGTAAGTGTTGTTCCGGTCAAAGGTACACTTGCTAAATTCCAGATAACTTCAGAGCCTCCTAAATTAAATATCCCTCCATTGGATACTGAGCCACCAACTATGGTATAGCCAGATGGAACCTGATCTTCAATACTTACATTGGTTGCAATGCTCGGTCCTGCATTATCGACCTGAACCGTAAACGTAACCGTATCACCTACATCCGGAGTTGTATCACTTACCGATTTATCTACTGAAAGGTTGGCAATTTGTGGTGTTATCGTCAAACTCGTTTCATCATCATCAGCAATGGTATCACCTAAATCATCAGTTCCTGTACCAACTGTTGGATCACTGTCCGGGTCAAACTGTTCACTTGCCGTAATTTGGGCACTGTTAGTGTATTCTCCCGAAGCACCCGTTGGAGTATTCACTGAAGCCTGATAAGTTAAAGCAATATTCCCGGAAGAAGGAACAAACAATCCTGACCAAGTAGCATTATTGCCAATGATTGAACCGCCGCTATTAACAGTTGTAAGGGTAAAACCTACAGGCAAAATATCTTCAACAGAAACACCTGTGGCATTGTCCGTACCGGAATTGGAAATAATAAGTTCAAAAGTTAAAACATCTCCTACGTTTGGCGAGGCAGTGCCCACAATAATACTTTTAGAAATGCTCAAATCAGCCACTTCAGGAATGGCAATGGATACAGCATCTTCATCATCCTCGCTCTGGTTTCCTGTATCGTTATTTGGTGTACTATCAATATCGAATTGGTCACTAGCAGTTACCTCAGAAACATTGGTATATTCCCCTGCGGCACCAGTAGGTTCCAATACGGTAGCCTGAAAAGTAAGCACAGTACTATTGGTTCCCAAATCTACATCGAGTCCAGTCCAAGTAATTGTCCCACTACCAGCATTGTAAACTCCACTATTGTCTATTGCAGTAATACTTCCATAACCTATGGGTAAGGTATTTACGACTGAAATTCCCGTAGCATCAACTCCTTGTTGATTGCTTAAATTAATGGTAAATGTGACTACATCATCTACTTTGGGCGAAGTATCACTTACCAAAAATTCCAATTCAACATCTGTTGTTTCCGGGGTAGTTATAGTAACTGAAGCTTCATCATCTTCACTCTGATCTCCATCATCATTATTTGGTTCACTATCTGGATCATATTGATCAGATGAGGTAATCTGTGCTGTATTTACATACTCATTTAAGGCTCCTGTTGGGGCATCAACTGTAACTTCATAGGTCACTGTAGTATTTCCACTAATCAGCGAGGCAATATCCCAGCTAATTGTTCCACCGGATTCGATTCCTCCATCATTTATAGTGGTAATGGTATATCCAGAAGGTACTATATCTTCCACTGTGATGTTAGTAGCTGCATCTGGACCAGCATTAAAGACTGTTAACTCAAAAACCACAGTATCGCCCACATTTGGTGTTGTGCTGGACGCAGAGCTTACCCTTTTTCTAAGACGCAAATCCGAAGTGTTCACATTTACTTCTGCAGAATCTTGATCATCTTCTCCAGTCAAACCATTGTTAATTGTTGAATCAATATCAAAAGTATCATTAGCCGTTATTTCAGCTATGTTTACATATTCATCGGTTGTGCCTGTTGGTATATTTACAGTGACATCAAAAGTCAAACTTGTTGTTGCTCCGTTTAAAATAGAAAGATTAGACCATGTGATTGACAAATCTCCCGGATTAAACACTCCTGCGTTACTTACGGTCCCTGGCACCAATGTATAACCAGATGGGATTACATCTCTTACCGCAACCCCAGTTGCATCCGCTGCACTGGAGCCATCATTATTGAACACATCTAAAGTAAAAGTTACTATATCTCCAGGATTGGCAGATGTAGGTAAAACTGATTTAGTTAGCTCTAAGTCAACCCCTATCAAGGAGATTTGAACGGTATCGGATACTGGAGTACAGGTACCATTGGAAACTGTCCATTGAAAAACATAAGTACCTGAATTTGCTCCAAAGACTTCAGTATTTGGATCATTTTCATTGACAAAGCCAACTGTAGTTGGTCCAGAAACCTGAGTCCATACACCAATCCCAGCTATTGGGGCATCTGCAGCTAGAGTAATTGTTGAAAATTGATTTAATGACTGATTAGGTCCTGCATCTGTGCTTATGGGGTCGGCATAAATGACCACTTCCATTGTATCAGTTTCAGAACATCCACCACTAATAACGGTCCATGTGAATTCGTATGTTCCAGGTTCTAAAGTATCGATTAAAGTTGTTTCGCTATTTGGCGTGACGATATTGGCCAATGTTCCTAGGGCACCTCCAAAACCAGGTCCGGCAGTCTGTGTCCAGGTTCCTGTACCCACAGCGATAACTGATGCTGCCATATTGGTTTGAGTAGCAGCACAAAATTCTTGATCCGGTCCAGCTTCAGCATTGGAAGGAGGATTTGCGGTAAATATTATTTCCATTGTATCCGAAACGGGTTCACAGGCTGAAGGTGAAGGTGGTGAAGGGAAAGTAACTCCATCATATCCAACAGTCCATGTTAATTCATATGTTCCCAATGCGGTTACATTTGATAGGGTTGAAGTTGGAGAGTTAGGATCGTCTATTGTTAACGTTTCACCTACGGGTGAACCAGTAAGTGTCCATGTACCAACGGCTATACCTGATGGTGGATCCGCCGCAAGTTGTGCATCTAGTTCACATGCATTGTTCTGATTAAGACCTGCATTGGCCACTGGAACATCATATACTTCAATACGGACTACATCGGAAGTGTTAAAACAGAATCCTGATTCAAAATTCCATTCTAAGATATAGGTGCCAGGTATGGTCAATCCTGTAAGTGTTGATGTAGGGTCATTAACATCGGTAATTACCGCTGTACTTCCTGCAGGTTGTTCCGTGAAACTCCATGTAGCTTCGTCCACATCATCTGGAGGGGTGTTTCCAGCTAAAGTGGTTTGATTGGCAATGGCTAAATCCCCTCTACACAAGATTTGATCGGGACCTGCATCAGGTAATACTGTGGGCAGTCCGCTTGATTCTACACGTACTTGATCTGAGGTGTTTCCACAGCCAGTTGAACCTGGATAATTTGTGGTAAATTCAAAAATATAAAAACTACCAAATACAATATCGCTTACTTCAGCAACATTACTCCCCACTGGGTTTTGGGATATGGTTGCTGGTGTTCCAGGAGCACCTAGTACTCCGGGTCCAAATACTTGTGTCCATGTTCCTGTAGAGCCAAAAGTGGCTTCCAGTAAGAAGTTTTGAACTTGGCATAATTCTAAGTCATCGCCAGCGTCCGCTGGAACAAAAACATTAACAGTTTTATCGGCAAAAGTAGTAGGACAATTGCTATCCCCAGCTATGGTCCATCTAAACGTATACGTCCCTGATACCATTCCGGCAATCATGGCATTTGGGTCATTGATATCTGAAAAAGTTGGTGTATTGGGCGCCCCAGAAAGCAGGGTCCAATATCCGGTTTCAATATCACTGTTAAAAGGATTACCATCCAGCGTTATAGTAGTTGCAGAACAAATAGTTTCTGTAGCTGTTGTAACAGAAGCCGTGGTTGGCGGAATACCTACATTTAAAACTACTTGGTCCGTATCTGTGGAACAACTGCCATTGTTTGCAGTCCATTCAAAAATATATTGTCCTGAAAATGTAAAAGTAACTTGGGCAGTAGGACTGGTTTCATCGTCAAAAGTATACCCTCCCGGTCCAGAGACTTGGGTCCATATGCCACTACTTCCTACCGATGCAGTTGCATCCATTGTAAACACAGATTGACATTCAGTTTGATCTGGACCTGCATTAGCAACAGCATTGTCACCAATAGTAATCTCAACCTCATCCGAAGTAGATTGACATCCAGGAGCATTTTTCGCTATGGTCCATGTAAGCAGATAACTCTGTTCGATTGCTATGGTTATATCAGTATCAGCCTGGTTTACATCATCAAATGTTATTCCCGTAGCGGGAACTGCTGTCCAGGTTCCATTTTCATCTACTGCTGGTTCATTTCCTGCTAAGGTTGATGAAGTTAATCCTGAGGCAAGGCATTGATCTGGACCTGCATCTGCCAATGTTGGTCCTTGATTCGCATTAGTCGAAATAGTAACGGTATCTGTACCTGGCAATGGACAAGTGGCATTATTGGGGTTTGCAATCGTCCATAAGAAAATATACGTTTCGTTTGGATCATCCAATCCAGATACCAAAGTTTTTGGGTCATTTTCATCTTCAAATACAATAGTAGATCCTACAGGTGCAGTATCTACTGTCCATGTTCCTACCAGATTCGAAGTTGGCGGAGTATTTGCGTCCAATTGTGTGGGTGCTCCATAACATATTGATTGGTCAAGACCTGCATCCGTTGTTACTGCTGTATCTGATGCCACACTAACAGTGACTGTATCTTCGGAGGAAGGAGAGCAGGCATTCCCGCCCGAAATTGCATATTGAAAGACATAAGTTCCAGGTACAAGCCCCGAAACCATAATATTTTGAGCATATGGATCATCTATACTAGCTGTATTAGGGCCACTTATTTGCGACCATAGTGAACTACCTATAGTTACTGGATTCCCTGCCAAACTTGTATCCGTATCGTTACAATTCAAGGGAATGTCGGTTCCTGCATTTGCAGCCGTAGGTGTTAGAGCAACGGTAACATTAATAGCATCAGTGGCAACATCACAACCAGTTTGAATAGTTCCATCCAAAGCACTCCTAAAAAGTATGGTATATGTTCCCTCTATATCAAAGTCTATGTTTAAAGGAGTACTCCCGGTATTTAAAAAAGTACTGGCATCAATTAAAGTAGAACCACTTGGGCCACTTACAATGCTATAGGCATTTGTTCCATCTCCTGTTGAACTGAATGGTATATCTACACTAGTTATTCCACAATCAGCAATTATATCTGCACCTCCTTCGGCCGGATTTGCAGTAATTGTAGGAGTCGTGGAATATTGAACAGTGGCAGTTGCTACATCACTACATAATGTTGTTGTGTTTTCTATAGTATAGGTAAACTCATAACTCTCATTTGAATCCAAACCACTAATCTGAGTGGTACTAGAGTTTGGGTTAAGTATATTTATACCAGTAGTAGAACCTCCAGTTTGTGTCCATGCAACGGTTTCTCCAGTAAATTGAGGTACAGAACCAACCAATGTGATCGTAGTAATACCTGTATCACAAAAACGTATGTTATTATCTTCTATAGAAGCTGTGGATATATCTTGTGTGGCCTCATCTACAGTTATAGTTACTGTATCTTCTCCATTGGCGCAAGGACCGCTAACTGACCATCTAAAAACATAGGTTCCTTGAATAAGGTCAGAAACACCGGTAGTGTTGTTGTTAACATTTGCGATTGTGGGTGCGCTTGGACCACTAACAAAAGACCATGTTCCAACTTGCCCATTAATATTATTACCCCCAAAGCTTGCTCCCATGTTTGTGGACTGTGTTACAGCATAACAATTGTCCAAATTTTGATCTCCCCCAGCATTTACAATTGATGCGCCTCCATAATTGGTAACGGTTATTGTAGATGAAGATTCACAGAACTGACCAGGAGCGTAATCAGGCCCTGTAATTGTCCATTGTAAAGTCGTAACTCCTGCACTGTTTTCTGGTAAAGTCAAGCTTGTTGCAGGTGATGTAGGTGAATTAATGGTTACACCTGCATTATTGCTCCCTATTATACTCCACTGCCCAGTCTCTCCTCCATTAAGGGGAGTGTTGGCATTGGTTACAATTGCTCCAGAATTGTCTGGGCAGGATGCTATATCGTTACCTGCATTTGATATAGTAATTGGTTCTACAGTAATCTCAACATCCTGAAATGGTGTACTTCCGTCAGAACAAGTACCTGTCAACCTAAATATATAAGTATTACCTCCTACCAATCCAGTTATTTCTGTTGTAAGGTCAGATGGATCATCGATCAAAACCGATGGACCTCCTACTTGTGACCATGTTGGACCGCTCAAGATAGAACCTCCTGCAGTACCTGATAAATTAAATGTGCCTATGTTACTACAAATAGTTTCTGGTATACCCGCATTAATAGTACACTGTGCCTTACCAAATTGAAAAGAAGTGCATAAAAGGAAAAAGAAAAGAAGATTTTTATGCTTGTTGAGGTTTTGTAAAAACATATTCATAGTCGAGAAAATGAGGTTTTCTTAAGATGTAAGAATATTCAAACATATCTACTACCATCGACTAAAGGGAAAATATGTTGTATTTAAACGATCATTTGTTGTGAAACATGGGATAATAGATGAAAGCTCAGCTCAATTATCAACATTTTCCGAATAATAAAATCAATGAACCTGCATAAATCAGGTAAAACATATATTCAAAACGTATTGATTACAAGGAGGTTAGTTGGAAAATGAAAAGATTAAAACCAAAGAAAATTATAGCCAGGTTATGTCAACAAAAAAAGCCAAGATCTAAAATCTCGGCTTTTAGTTGAAGTACTCGAGGTGGGAATCGAACCCACACTCCAAAGGAACTGGATTTTGAATCCAGCGCGTCTACCAGTTCCGCCACTCGAGCATTAATTTTTCAAAAGGACTGCAAAGCTAAAAAATAATTTCATTTACCACCAAAAATACCTGCATTAATCCTTTAGCAACCCGAATTAATTTTTAAATTTGCACCTCTTTTATAAAAAGGCACTTTAAAAAGCTAGTTAACAATAGATTGCAATGTCATACCAAGTTCCAGAGCCAAAAATTTTCGCTTGTACCCAAAGTACGGTACTTGGTGAGAAAATCGCAGCTTCGTATGGTGCGGACTTGGGAAAAGTTCTTTTTTCAAGATATAGCGATGGGGAGTTTCAGCCTTCCTTTGAGGAATCCATAAGGGGTGCACGTATTTTTATCATTGGATCTACCAATCCAAGTTCAGAGAACCTGATGGAAATGTTGTTGATGATCGATGCTGCAAAAAGAGCATCGGCAAGACATATTACCGCAGTTATGCCCTACTTTGGTTGGGCCAGACAAGATAGAAAAGACAAACCAAGGGTTCCTATAGCGGCAAAACTAATTGCCAAGATGTTGGAAACCGCAGGAGCTACAAGAATTATTACCATGGATTTGCATGCAGATCAAATTCAAGGTTTTTTTGAAAAACCAGTTGATCATCTGTTCGCTTCTACCCTATTTCTACCCTATCTGAAAAAACTAAATCTGGACAACCTTTGTATTGCATCACCAGATATGGGAGGGTCTAAGAGAGCCTATGCATATTCCAAGGCATTGGAGAGTGATGTGGTCATCTGCTACAAACAACGCGCAAAGGCCAATGTAATTTCACATATGGAACTAATTGGTGATGTAAATGGTAAAAATGTGGTATTGGTTGATGATATGGTAGATACTGCCGGAACGCTGACCAAAGCTGCTGATCTTATGATGGAACGGGGTGCAAAAAGTGTACGTGCCATCACAACACATGGATTGTTGTCTGGGAACGCCTATGAAAAAATAGAAAAATCAAAGCTTTCAGAGCTTATAGTTACTGATTCCATCCCAGTTCAACAGGACCGAAAAAAAATAAAAGTATTGGGATGTGCCGACCTTTTTGCAGATGTTATGCACAGGGTTCATCACAACACATCAATATCATCAAAATTTTTAATGTAAATCAATTTAATATATATAATGAAGTCAATTACTATCAAAGGATCTCAAAGAGAAAGCGTAGGCAAGGCATCGACCAAGGCCTTACGTAATGCTGGAAAGGTCCCTTGCGTACTGTACGGAGGGGATAAACCATTGCACTTTTCAGCTGATGAACTAGCATTCAGACATTTAGTGCACACTCCTAACGCACACACGGCTGTGATTGAGTTGGAAGATGGACAAAAATTGGAAGCTGTTTTACAGGACATTCAATTTCATCCTGTAACGGATAAAATTCTTCACATAGATTTTTATCAATTGTTCAAGGACAAGCCTGTTACCATAAATATCCCTATTCGTTTGGAAGGAAATTCCCCTGGTGTACGTAATGGTGGTCGTCTACTTTTTAGAAAAAGAAAGCTTTCCATTAAGGCATTGCCAGATTTGCTTCCCGATTTTATCACCATAGATATTTCAAATCTAAGAATTGGGGGCACGATTGCCGTGGAAACACTATTAAGTGATGATTATACGATTCTACACCCAGACAGTACAGCTGTTGTACAGGTGAAAGCTTCCAGAACATCTGTTGATGATGAGGAGGAAGAAGAAGAAACTGAAGGGGCTGAAGGTGTTGAAGGTGCTGCTGAAGGTGCTGAAGCGCCAGCCGCAGAAGCTACTGAGTAGTTTCACAATAAATCTTAAAGCATCCCTACTTTACATTCTTGTAGAGTTTTGGGATGCTTTTGTATTTTTGGATAAAACGGAAACTTCTTTATGTTCCAGTTTATTAAAACACTTTTTAGCACTCCAAAATCGTTATTAGAAGATACTGATATCATGAAAAAATTCCTTATTGTCGGTCTTGGAAACATAGGATCTGAATATGAAGAGACCAGACACAATATTGGTTTTAAAATATTAGATTACCTATCTGAACAAGAAGGTTTTGTTTTTGAAAGTGCAAAACTGGGCACTGTTGCCACATTTAAACATAAAGGCAAGAGCATTTTGTGCCTAAAGCCATCCACATATATGAACTTAAGTGGCAAGGCCTTAAAATACTGGATGGAAAAAGAAAAAATTCCCCTAGAAAACATCCTGGTCATTACAGATGACCTTAACCTCCCTTTTGGCACGATTCGTCTTAAATCAAAGGGTAGTGATGGCGGACATAATGGTCTAAAAGACATTCAAACCGTACTACAAACTTCTAAATACAATCGCTTTAGGTTTGGAGTTGGTTCAGAGTTCAGTAAAGGTAAACAGGTTGATTATGTACTGGGCAAATGGAATGCAGATGAGGTGGAACAACTTAAAGAACGTTTACAACAATCTACTAACTTGGTTCGCTCATTTGTATTTTCAGGCATAAAAAACACCATGAACCAATTTAACGGCACTTAATAATCAGAATACTTTAAATTCAAAAACTCCGGAATCTGATGTATTTCCTTCGGAATCTGTTGTTATTACTCTCCAAAAGTAAACGGTATTGGATTCAACACTTGCGGCAAGCTCCATTATACTAGAGTTGGTTGTTCCAAGTGATGTGAGAGGTGGGTTTTGATCCGCGAAAAACACTTCGAAGGATTCAATATCATTTTCAACATCTGCACCAATCCATATTAAATCAACCTCATTCGCAATGCTTTTTTGAACCGTTGAACCAGAAATTGGACTAACCAATTGTGCAGGAAACGGGGCATATGTGGTTTGAGCTCCCGAATTGTAAAATAGCCATGTCTCACTGCTAGCTATCTGATCGGAATCTGAATTGATTGATGTGACTGACCACGAAAAAGGTGCTCCCTTGGCTATGGATAAACTCGCGGAGGTTGCAGCGGTAGAAATTGTCTGTGGCATATTAGTATCCAAATTCACAACGTTTAGGGAATAGGTCTCCGTATTTGCCGAAGACTGCCACTCAAACGTAACTTGGCTTAAAGTTTCATTCACGCTGACTCCGGTAGTGCATTCAGAATTTTCCAAAGGAAAAATCAAATCTGCGCCTTCAGGAGCTGGTGGTGGGTCATCATTTCCACCACAAGAAGAAAACAGGGCGAGCGCTATTAAGCTTAGAAAAAATTGCTTCATTCTTTAATCAATTTAAATACTTCCTGTATTTCCGCACCTTGAATATTCAAATAGTATATTCCTATTGGCAATAACGAAAAATCCATCTCAAGCTCATTTCCATTCACCCTCCTGTTAGTTTTAAGGATCAAACGTCCATCAGCCGAAAAAACTTGAACATCTACCTCTCCGACTAAACCATTTAGAAAGATTTTTGTATCACTACCAATGGGGTTAGGATAGACTATGGGTTTTGAGGATATAAAAAATGTCTCCTCATAACTTCCTTGACAAGGCAAATCAGTATACACTTTTAACGAATTGAGTCCGTTTTTTAGTTCTAGATTAATTTCCGATTCTTGGGTTTGTGTAACCAACCCATTCAATTCCACATTATAAAAATCACTACCATCCAATAAAAGTTCCAATGTGGTCCCATTTGCGACTGCAATTGTCGTTAACAATGCTGGTTCTGATATTATAATATTAAAACATACCTCTTGGTAGGTTATAGATCCATCTGTTCCTGTAATACACAAGGAATAATTTCCTGCCGTTAAATTCTCAAAAGTATGGGTGTCGGTGAAATCCACGTTCACGGGGGTTCCCCCGCCATCCAAAACAGCGGTATAGGTCAATGAAGTATCGGCAGCAGTTATCGCTACGGATCCATCATTGTTATTTCTGCAGGCTTCACTCTGTATTTGTACTGTAAAATTGTCCGAAGGAAATCTATTGATTGGACAGCCGTTTGTATCAACTTCAACTCCTTTTGGAGTTCCTAAGCATAGATCATCACCATCATCAAAAACCCCATCTTCATCTTCATCTGGTCTAAACATTCCTTCTACACACACTTCCATTGAAAACGCCACCAATGACCCTCCATCTCCATTCGCAATATCCTGAACTTCCAATGTCCACTCACCCAAAACAGATTCGCCATTTAAGGACGCCAAGGAACCTAAGGGGCTTACCGTTCCTGAAATTGCAGGGTTTCCTGAGCATACTATGGTTGACCCATCATCATCAAAAATAGCATTTAGGTTATTTAAATCTGAACATGTATTGGAAATCAAGGCTACCTTGGTTCCTGATGGTGAAATTAAACTTATGGTCAAGTCTTCCAAATACGTATGTGTTAGTTCTAAGCTCACATTGATATCTGAAATGGGTAAATCCTCAAAAAACTGCACCGTTGTCGTAATTGTTGGCGTCCCTATACTGGAAATGGCTAAAGGAAGCCCGTTGGATTCCGCATTTTTACAATCTACTTGTATGGTAGTAAAACTAAAAGGTGTTCCAAAAGTGCCAACTCCACAATTGTTCTGCGGTCTCACCCTCCAAAAATATTCTATTTCAGGCGCTAGGCCTGTTGGTTGATAAAAGTTATAGGGTGTAGTTTCTGATTCCACAATAGTTGTAAATCCTGAATCCGTTGCAATCTCAACATCATATGAAGTATATAGTTCGTTAGCCTCCCAATTCAGTTCGGGGTTTACAGGTGTATTTAATTCTAGGTCCAAGGGCGATGTTAAAACTACATCTACAAATGTTCCATCATTGATTGTAAGTGACAATGGGACATTTTTAGTTTCTGAGGTAGCCGTAGATATGATAGTAATTGTGTATTCCCCAGTTGCCACACCATTGGTATTGGAAATAGTAAGTAATACATCGGTATCATTGGCATCAGCTTGTGTTGGGGCAAAGGATGCTATTAACCCAGCAGGTAAATTTGCTGAAAAAGTTGATGTTTCACTAAATCCGGAAAAAGCTTGGTATGTAAATGGAATTACAATATCATTCGGCTGGCATACATCAAAAGACAAGTCTTCAAAACTTAAAACTACTTGCGATTCTTCAATGGAAAAATTTGTGGAATTAACTGCAAAAAAGATATTGTTGCTGGCCTTTATCATTATTCGGGCTTCACCGGTAACATTTCCTGGAATTTGTACATCTGCACTACCGTAGTTCAAAACATCCTCTGCCAAAGTAATGGGAAAGCTGTTTCCACCATCCAGGGATAAGAAAATATCCACCGTCTTGGCATCAACCGGTAAAATATTGGTATTGGCCACATCCCATGTGACCTGTTGAACAGAACCGGCTGCATAAGTCTCATTAGAAGCCTGAGAGGTAACAACGAACGGCCCGGCTGCATTTATAACCTGCACATCCAGAACATCTGAAACCACTTGTCCACCTCCTAGGGCATTGTCCCTTACAGTAAGGGCAAATTTCAAATCTCGTTCTATCGTAGACACTGTTTCCCAAGCACTATTGAACGGAGGGCTGGTCTGGGTTAAATTTCCGAGAGCGACACTGGACAGTTTTGGAAAATATCGAGTAGGATCCGTAGTTGGGGGCAATGATCTAAAATTAGCACCACTAGGATTTTCAGGGCCAAAAGTACTTGTAGTAACCACTCCATTGTCAATTTGTTCCCATGCATAGGTCAATACATCTCCAACATCACTATCAGTAGCCATACCTTCCAAAGCAAAAGCGGTCCCTTTTGGAATAATATAATCTCCCATTGGGGTTAAAACTGGTGGAGAATTGGTTAAAGCAGTGGTCTGGGCACAAGAAACCGTTTGTAAGTAATCTGAGATTTGAAGAATGCTATTGTAATGAAAGTAATCATCGCCATTGCCGGCAACGTTATTCCCTGGCACAATACCTGCATAACCCATAATTGTGGTTCCGCTGGCTGGTTCTGCCTGTACTCCGGTTCCTTCAGATTCAAAGGACCATGTATGGTTTGCTCCAAATTGATGGCCCAATTCATGGGAAACAAAGTCAAGATCAAATACATCTCCTTCCGGAACAAATGCAGATGAAAAGGCACTACCCTTTCTGTTGTCTGAACAAACTGATCCAATAAAACCTGCATTTCCATTATCCTGACCCTCATCGACCTTGTTTAGAAGGTGACCAACATCATAATTTTCCTCACCAATTGTAGACGTCAAGGTATTTTGCACCTCACTGTTTAAATTGTTTCCATAAGGATCGGTAGCCTCATCTGTAAATATGACCAAGTCATTGTTGGCAACAAGTTCTAAAGTAACTCCTAAATCTGTTTCAAAAACTTCATTGACCCTCGTCAAGGTAGCATTTATTGCAGCCAGCGCATCGGCAACGGTACCTCCATGAAAAGCGGTGTATTCTCCAGAAACCGAAATTGCTATTCTAAACTTTCGTAAGAGTTGATCATCTACCAGGGGTACGATTGTTTTGGAAACTGTTTGTTGTAATTTATCAGTATCACATATAAAACTATCTTTTCCGGAATCCCCATCAGCTTTTTCATAAACCACATATGAATTTTCCTTATTGGACAACTGCTCCATAAATGCAGTTTTTTGGTCTTGAACATTAACAATCATGCTCTGAAGTCCCTTATGGGAGCTACTGAGTTTCAATTTGTACTTTCCATCTAAGCTTGTACCTGAAAATGATTTTATGTTAGGGTATTTATTAGCCAAATCTGGATGGAAAACAGAAGTTTCCTTTATTGAAAAGGCGGTTATATTTCCATTAGAATTAGGTAGGTAAATAAGTTGTGTTTCATTTTTGGAATCTGATGAAGATTCAAGCGCTTTTGAAAAACCTTCTTTATCCAAAGAAAAAACTGCTTTGGCTTTGGACATATTTTTGACCGAGGCACTTTTAAAATTAGATTTTGCGGAAATAGATTTCCAATAACCCTGCTGTCCAGAAGCATAAAAGCAAACAAAAAATATGGTTATTGAAAAAACAAGATGTAATTTAGCTCTCATTCAAAAGGGGCATAAGTCGTTATCAAAAATAGCCTTTTTTATTTTCTTGATTAGGTGGAAACAATCCAAGGCATTACACAGTTTACCAAGACAACTTTTCAAACAGCCATAACCATTGGCACTTTTGATGGAGTACATCTTGGTCACCGCAAAATATTGGAACGCCTCATAAATAATGCCAAAAATGGCGATTTAAAACCTACAGTGCTTACATTTTTCCCCCATCCGAGGATGGTTTTGCAAAAGGACACCGATATTAAATTGCTGAACACATTGGAGGAAAAAATACAAATTTTAGAATCATTAGGGTTGGACTATCTTATTGTACACCCCTTCACAAAAGACTTTTCAAGGCTTTCAGCAACAGAATTTGTGCGCGACATCCTCGTGAATAGTTTAAAAAGTAAAAAAGTGATTATTGGGTATGATCATCGATTTGGAAGAAATAGAAATGCCAATATTCAAGATTTGATTGCCTTTGGAAATACATTGGATTTTGAGGTTGAAGAAATTCCGGCACAAGAAATAGATGAGGTATCCGTAAGTTCCACAAAAATTAGAAATGCATTGTTGGATGGAGATATTATTACCGCAAATACCTATTTAAATTACCCATACATGCTTACCGGAATCATTAAAAAAGGTAAGGGTTTGGGCAAAGAGTTTGGCTTTCCAACTGCAAACCTACATATAGCTGAAGGATACAAACTAATTCCAAAAAATGGAGTTTACGTGGTTAAAAGCATCATTAATGGTAAGGAGTATCATGGAATGATGAACATTGGATTTAATCCAACAGTGTCAGGTACCGAAAAAAGTATAGAGGTCAACTTTTTTAAATTTGAAGGGAATCTTTACAATAAAAAAGTGCAGGTTGGTATTTTGCACCGTATTAGGGATGAACATAAATTTGATTCTGTTCAAGATCTAAAAAAGCAACTGAAAAAAGACAGGGAACAATCACTTGAATTAATTTCCGGGTAAAATGTTACGTCAATTTCTTTTTAAAAAAATAGACAATGCCCAGCTCATTGTTTTCAGGGTTTTTTATGGCCTTTTAGTAAGCGCGGAATGTTATGGCGCAATTGCTACTGGCTGGGTACGAAGAACCTTAATAGAGCCCCAGTTTACTTTTTCATTTATAGGTTTTGAATGGCTGCAGCCCCTCCCAGGAAATGGAATGTACATTTATTTTGCCATCATGGGAACTCTTGGCATATTAATTACTCTAGGCTATAAATATAGATTTAGTGCTTTTGCTTTTGCCATCATGTGGGCAGGAGTGTATTTAATGCAGAAAACATCATACAATAACCACTACTATTTGTTAATGTTATTGGCTTTTATAATGGCCTTTTTACCTGCAGCCAAAGATTTCTCAATAGATGCCAAATTAAATCCAAAGTCTCGTTCCCATACAATGTTCAATTGGATTCGATGGATCATTATTCTTCAGTTGTTCATTGTATACACCTATGCTTCCGTAGCAAAATTATATGGTGATTGGTTAGATTTTAGCATTATTGAAATATTGATGAAATCCAAAAAAGATTATTTCTTGATTGGTGAAATCCTCCAGCAAAAATGGGTTCATAAAATAGTTGGGGTTTTTGGGATTGTCTTTGATTTGCTGATTGTTCCAGCATTGCTCTGGAAACCAACCAGAAAAGTGGGTTTTATCTTTTCAATATTCTTTCACCTTTTCAACAGCATCGTTTTTCAAATAGGAATCTTCCCATACCTCTCATTGGCCTTCATTGTATTTTTCTTTGAACCAAAGACCATTCGAAATATCTTTTTGAGAACCAAGAGCATTCCATCACAAAACGCACAAAGTCCACCTAAAAATCAAAACCTGATTATCATTGTTCTTGGTATTTATTTTATAGTTCAACTAGTACTCCCGCTAAGACATCATGCGTTTAAAGATGATGTACTATGGACCGAGGAAGGGCATCGATTGAGTTGGCGAATGATGTTGCGAAGTCGCTCAGGCACCATACGCTATAAAGTTGTAAATACACAAACTGATTCCATAACCAATATTAAACTAAACGATTATCTCACAAAAAAGCAACGAAGAAAAGTAGCCTGTTATCCAGATTTTATATGGCAATTTGCCCAGCACCTTAAAAAAGAATACGCTAAAAATGGGGAAGACATTCAAGTTTTTGTTCAAAATAAGGTCAAAGTAAACAAAGGCAAGTACCATGAATTTATAGACCCAAAAATAGACTTAGCCAGCGTTCCTTGGAAACATTTTTCGCATAATGAATGGATAAGGCCCTCACAAAAAGAATAATTGTTGGTTCACTTCCGTAGATTGGCTTAAATTTGCCGCTCAAAACAAGGTCATGCTTCAATTACAGACTATTAGGGAGAATAAGGAAAGTATCATTACCGCATTGAAAAAGCGAAATGTTGATGCCGAACCTATTTTATCCGCCATATTGGATTTGGATGAAAAAAGGCGTTCCATCCAGACTGAATTGGATGGAACCTTGGCAGAATCCAACAAGCTTTCCAAGGAAATTGGCATGCTTTTTAAATCTGGAAAGGCACAAGAGGCTAACCAACTAAAAGAGCAAACTTCCGGTCTAAAAGAAGCATCAAAACAATTGGGAGAGGATTTGAACGCAACAAGTGCCGCCCTACAGGAGCAATTGTATCAATTACCCAATATTCCACATGCATCAGTTCCTACTGGAAATTCAGATGCCGACAATGAAGAAATTTTTAGTGAAGGAGACATTCCAACACTTATTGAGGGTGCTTTGCCCCATTGGGAACTTGCCAAAAAGTATGACATCATCGATTTTGAACTGGGAGTAAAGGTCACAGGTGCCGGGTTTCCAATTTATAAAGGTAAGGGAGCTCGTCTACAACGCGCTTTAATCTCATATTTTCTGGACAAGAACACCGATGCTGGATATACTGAAGTACAGCCTCCCCATTTGGTAAATGAAGCTTCAGGATATGGTACCGGTCAATTACCGGATAAGGAAGGACAAATGTATCATGTTCAAACAGATGACCTATATCTTATTCCAACCGCCGAAGTGCCAATTACGAATTTGCACAGAGGTGATATTGTGCCGCAAGAAAATTTTCCAATCAAATACACCGGATATACACCCTGCTTTAGAAGAGAGGCCGGAAGTTATGGTGCACATGTTAGGGGATTGAACAGGCTCCATCAGTTTGATAAGGTTGAATTGGTCCGCATTGAACATCCCAGCACTTCATACCAAGCTTTGGATGAGATGGTAGAACATGTTAAGGATATTCTTCGAGAACTGAAATTGCCCTACCGAGTGCTTCGTCTTTGTGGCGGAGATTTAGGCTTTACCTCTGCCCTAACGTTTGATTTTGAAGTTTTTTCAACGGCTCAGGATAGATGGTTGGAAATTAGTTCCGTATCCAATTTTGAAACTTTTCAAGCAAATCGATTAAAACTTCGTTTTAAGGATGAAAATGGGAAAAGTCAGTTGGCGCATACCTTAAATGGTAGTTCATTGGCATTGCCCAGAGTTTTGGCTGGAATCTTGGAAAACTATCAAACCGAGATCGGTATTAAAATACCTGAAGTTCTAGTTCCGTATTGTGGGTTTGATATGATTGATTAATCGTATTCAAACATTAATTTGGAATCACTTAACAGATTTCAGCATTTTTCTGCGTTATATTTGAAATAAAACAAGGTATTGCGATACATTTTATTTTTTATTTCTTTTCTATTCCTGTCCTCTGTGCAATCACAAGAGGATTTCTTGGCAAAGCAGTATTTCAATGATGGCGATTATGATAAAGCCTTGGTTTTTTATGAAAAATTGGTCAAGAAAAACCCAAGACGCACAGATTATTCAGAAGGTTTGGTTGCCTGCTACCAACAATTGGAACGTTATGGGGACGCAGAGAAATTTTTGCTGGCAAAGATTGAGGATTCCTATGCTTTCCCAACTTTTTTTATCGAATTGGGCTACAATTATACGTTGCAAAATCAGCCTGAAAAAGCAACGGACTATTATGACAAGGCCATTCAAAAAATTGATGAGAATCCTAATTTTGGATATAGTGTAGGCTATAGGTTTCAAAAATACGCGCTATTAGAACAAGCAATTTTAGCCTACAAACGGGCAATGGTGCTTAAACCAGAATTGAATTATGATTTTCAATTAGCCCGAATCTACGGAGAACAAGGTGATATTGAAAAAATGTATCAATCCTACCTAAATCTGATTTATGAAGGAAAAACTTCCCGTTCCAATATTCTTAGAAACATTGATGATTTTATTTCTGAAGATTCTTCAAACCCAAATAATGTTCTGTTGAGAAAGGTGCTTCTTAAAAATGCACAAAAAAACCCTGATATCCTTTGGAATGAGTTATTGAGCTGGCTCTTTATTCAGCAAAAACAATATAACAGCGCTTTCAACCAGGAAAAGGCAATTTTTAAAAGAACCGATGAAACCTCGCTGGACCGGATGGAAAATCTTGGACAGATTACTTTGGAGGACAAAGATTACGAAAACGCCACTACAGTTTTTGAATACATTGTTGCCCATAGCAATAACCCGGTTTCCAAGTTGAACGCTGAGCTTCATTTGATAGACATCGAGCTTGTTAATGCTAATGGGAAAAAACTGGATGCAGTGGAAAAAAAGTTTCAAGCACTAGTTGGTGAATATGGAAACCAAAGTCGCACTTTGCAGCTTCAAATTGCCTATGCAAACTTTTTGACTTTTAAAAAGGAAAATCCAGCACCGGCAATTGCAATGCTTAAGGAAAGTCTTGAGTTGCCTTTGGGGCGCATGGGAATTGCCTATGTAAAATTGGCCTTAGGCGATATTTTGGTCTACGACCAACAGTTTAATCAGGCCTTAATCTATTTCACACAGATACAGAAAAGTCTAAAGAATGATGTTTTAGGTCAAGATGCTCGTTTTAAGGTGGCACAGACCAGTTTTTACAAAGGTGATTTTGATTGGGCGTTGACGCAATTAAAAGTACTTAGGGGTTCCACATCGCAACTTATTGCAAACGATGCCATGCAATTGAGCCTCTTAATTTCTGATAACTCCTTGGAAGATTCCACCCAAACTGCATTAAAAAAATATGCAAGGGCTGACCTTCTAGCCTATCAAAACAAAAATAAACAGGCCATTGAAGTTTTGGAAGATATTTTGCAGAACCATAAAGGGGAGAAAATTGAAGATGAGGCTTTGCTAAAACAAGCACAGCTTTTGGAAGCCCAAAAATCTTATGAGAGCGCAGAATTTAATTATAAAAAAATAGTAGAGTTTTATGCCGATGGTATTTTGGCGGACGATGCCTATTTTGCATTGGGCGAATTGTATAGGTCCATTTTAAACGAACCAGAAAAGGCAAAGAACCACTACGAAAAAATCATTTATAATTATCAGGACAGTTATTACTTTCCAAAAGCCAGAAAACAATTTCGACAGCTTCGGGGCGATGCAATAAATTAAACTTATCTACATTTGGGCTATTAAAACTTAGCATAAATGCTCATATACAATGTTACCATAAACATAGATGAAAGTGCCCATGACAAATGGCTAATTTGGATGCGGGACAAACATGTACCGGATATGTTGGCCACAGGAAAATTTTCGCATGCAAAAATGGCCAAGGTATTGGTTGAAGAAGATATGGGTGGAGTCACTTATTCCGTTCAATACACAACCAAAGACCGACAAACCTTGGAATTGTATTATAAGGAATATGCCGAACGGCTTAGAGCGGATGCAACAAAGCTGTTTCCCAACAAATTTGTTGCCTTTAGAACAGAATTGGAAATAATAAGTCAACAGATTCCCTAAGATTTTGGAGTATCTATTTACCTATGGCACACTGCAAGATTTATATGTGCAGCAATCTATTTTTGGCCGCATTCTAGACGGGAAAATTGATTTTTTATCCGGATTCAAACGATTGGACAATGCAGTTTATGAAAAATATCCCTTAGTCGTACAAACCCAAGACCCTGAACATATGGTTCAGGGAAAAGTCTTTGAAGTGACTACCTTGGATTTACAAAAGGCCGATGCATATGAAACCGATGCCTATAGACGTAAAAAAGTGAAGTTAGAATCTGGTATTGAAGCTTGGCTATATATCGAAAATTCACATTAACTTGCAAAAAAACGTCCCATGTCTAAGAAAAATAAAAGGAAGTTTGGTAATGGTAAGCCAAAGAAATTTAATCATGGGCAGGAAGAAAGTGCTGTTAAGGCCAAAAAGCATTTAGGGCAACACTTTCTCAAGGATGAAGACATTGCAAAACAAATTGCGGACACACTTTCCCTTCAAAACTACACCAATGTTATAGAGATTGGCCCAGGCATGGGAGTTCTCACCAAATATCTATTACTTAAAGACATGGATTTGGTTGCGATGGATCTGGATGAAGAGTCCATAGTGTATCTTAACCATAGTTTTCGTCTGGAACACCCAAAAATATTTGAAAAAAACAGCCGCTTAAACATTATAGAAGCAGATTTTTTAAAATTTGATTTAAAGCAATTATATGGTGATGAGCAGTTTGCCATAACTGGAAATTTCCCTTATAATATCTCCACCCAGATTGTTTTTAAAATGCTTGAAATGCGGCAACAGGTTCCTGAGTTTTCGGGGATGTTCCAAAAAGAAGTAGCACAGCGCATTTGTGGAAAACCTGGAAATAAAACCTATGGAATCTTATCCGTGTTGGTTCAGGCATTTTATGAAGCAGAATATTTGTTCACCGTACCTCCCCAGGTATTTGACCCTCCTCCAAAAGTACATTCCGGAGTACTGAAATTAACTAGAAGGGATAACTTAAAACTGCCCTGTGACGAACATTTGTTTTTCAAAGTTGTAAAAACTGCCTTTAATCAAAGAAGAAAGACCATTCGCAATAGCCTTAAGACTTTTGGCCTGTCAGATAATCTAAAAGAAGATACTATCTTTGACCTGCGCCCAGAACAGCTGGGTGTATCTGATTTTATAGCGTTAACGCAGAAGATTGCCAATGATCCCGTTTAAACTCACAGACGAGCTACTAGAACAGATTCAACAACTGATAGCGGATAAAAAGAACGCTGATCTTAGGTTGATGATGAAGGAGTTTCATTATGCTGATATTGCAGAAATCGCAGAAGAACTCACTAAAGATGAGGCCACATATCTCATTAAACTTCTGGATAGTGAAAAGACCTCAGATATTCTTGCCGAGATGGACGAGGATTTACGGGAATCCATACTCAAGAACCTTTCTGCCAAAGAGATTGCTGGGGAGCTGGAAGAACTTGATACAGATGATGCTGCGGATATTGTAAGTGAACTTCCAAAAGACATTGTTCAAGAGGTAATTTCAGAAATAGAGGATAAAGAACATGCCAAGGACATAGTTGATCTTTTACGTTATGATGAGGATACTGCTGGTGGGCTTATGGCAAAGGAATTGGTCAAAGTCAAGGAAAATTGGAATGTGCTTACCTGTGTAAAAGAAATGCGGGCCCAAGCCGAGAACGTGACAAGAGTCCATTCCATTTATGTAGTTGATGATGAAGATAAATTAAAGGGCAGGCTTTCATTAAAAGATTTATTGACCACTTCCACAAAGACCCATATAAAGGATGTCTACATTTCAAAAGTAGATTACGTAACCGTAAATGAGAAATCTGAAGAAGTCGCCAAAATCATGTCCAAATATGATTTGGAAGCAATTCCCGTGGTTGATGAGATTGGCAGATTGGTTGGACGGATTACCATTGATGATATTGTTGATGTTATTCGTGAAGAAGCGGATAAGGATTATCAACTTGCTGCTGGTATTACACAAGATGTAGAAGCGGATGATAGTATAATAGAGCTTACAAGGGCAAGGCTCCCTTGGCTTTTTTTAGGGCTTATTGGCGGTATCGGCGCTTTTATCATTATGGAAGGTTTTGAAAAAATACTTGCGCAAGGCTATGCCATATTATTTTTGTTTACTCCGCTTATTGCGGCCATGGCTGGGAATGTTGGTGTACAATCCAGCGCAATCATTGTTCAAGGATTGGCAAACGACGACTTAAAAGGGAGTATTAACAAGCGATTGGTAAAGGAGATGCTCTTAGCCACTTTAAATGGGATTGTCCTTGCCATGTTTCTCTTGCTATTTGTTTGGTTATGGACCAAAGAACCTCAATTGGCACTGGCCATTTCCATATCACTGGTTGCGGTGATTATAGTTGCTGGTCTCATAGGCACTTTCGTGCCTCTCTTCCTTGATAAAAGAGGTATTGACCCTGCGATTGCAACCGGTCCGTTCATCACTACAAGTAATGACATTTTTGGTATCTTAATTTACTTTTGGATCGCTAAGTTGGTTTTAGGAATTTAAATTCATTTACTTATGAAGTCTATCAACATAAAACAAAAACATACCAAGTTTAGCAGGCAATGGCACCCACATCAAATAGCTACGGTAGATGATATGCAAGTAATTTTAGCTAAAATTCAAGGTGAATTTGTTTGGCATTCGCATGAAAATGAAGACGAACTCTTTCAGGTTATCAAAGGAACCCTTTACATGCAGTTTAGAGATAGAACAGAAGTGGTTAACGAGGGTGAAATTATTGTCGTTCCAAAGGGCGTTGAACATAATCCCATGACAAAGAATGGTGAAGAAGTCCATCTATTGCTTTTCGAAAAACAAAACACGGCCCATACTGGAACTGTGCAACATGAATTGACCCAAACCGAGTACCCTAAAATTTAGGATATATTTAGCCCATGAAAGTTCTCCACCTTGATACCAACCATCCATTACTTCTAGAACAATTTACCCAATTGGGTTTTGAAAATCATGAAGATTATACTTCCTCAAAAGAGGAGGTAGAGAAAAAAATCCATTTGTACGACGGGGTCATTATTCGAAGCAGGTTTACCTTGGACCAACAGTTTTTAGACAAAGCAAAAAATCTAAAATTCATAGGCAGACTTGGCGCTGGCTTAGAAAACATAGATACCCAATATGCCAAACAAAAGGATATTTTCTTGGCTTCAGCTCCAGAAGGGAACAGAAACGCTGTTGGAGAGCATACTTTGGGAATGTTATTGTCTTTGCTCAATAAAATGACAAAAGCCAATAAGGAAGTAAAAAAGGGAAAATGGGATCGCGAAGGTAACAGAGGTGTAGAATTGGACGGAAAAACCGTTGGTATTATTGGTTATGGAAACATGGGCAAGGCCTTTGCAAAAAAACTAAAGGGTTTTGATGTAGAAATAATTTGTTATGATATTGTTGGGGGCGTGGGTGATGATAGCGCAAGGCAAGTGGGAATAATGGAATTTCAACAAAGGTCAGATATTGTGAGCCTTCATGTACCTCAAACCGAATTGACCACAGAAATGGTAAACGAAGAATTCATCAACGCATTTCACAAGCCTATTTGGCTTTTAAATACTGCACGTGGAAAATGTGTGGTAACAAAAGATTTGGTAAGTGGTTTGAAAGCTAAAAAAATTCTTGGCGCCGGATTGGATGTGTTGGAATATGAAAAAAAATCGTTCGAAAACATGTTTGCCCAAAAACCCAAGGCGTTCAAATACCTTCGAAAAGCCAAAAACGTTTTGCTAACACCGCATGTGGCCGGTTGGACCGTTGAAAGCAAGGAAAAATTGGCACAGACCATTGTGGATAAAATCCAAGCTAGATTTTGCTAATTTAGGCAGGTGAAAAAGACCATCTTTGTTTTTTCTGCACTCATTGTAGCACTACTTGTGCTTTTTCAATTAAGTAAATACACCTACGTTTCAGGGGATATTTCAATTGAAATAGTAATAGCCATCATTGCTATTGTATTTTTTATAATTGGTCTTTACATTAACAAAAGAACGCTCCGGAAAAAGAAGCATTCCTCTAATCCCATAGATTTTGACAAGGTAGAACAGCTTGGTATCAGTAAACGGGAATACGAAGTACTGGTTCAAATTTCAAAAGGATTATCCAACAAGGAAATTGCGGATACACTTTTTATATCAGAAAGTACCATTAAGACCCATGTATCCAATCTACTTGTAAAATTGGACGCAAAAAGACGTACCCAGGCTATCCAAAAAGCCAAGGACCATCAAATTCTTTCCGCTTAGTAAATCTAAGCCCAAGGTGTTTTAAAATCATGCATTTTTATTTCCCAATTATTAGGTCTTAAATCAACTCAAAAATTATTATTTAAAATAATTCTAAATAATTTTTGTCATGTGAAATACGAAATATATTTTTGTTGCAATTAAATTATTTAAATTAAGTCTAAATAAAAATAAATGAAGAGCCAATTAACCTTAATCTTAATTTTAGCATCATTTTCATTCTCTTTTTCTCAGATTGGAAGTGTTTCAGGAACAATCACCGATAATGCCCAAACCCCATTAATGGGCGTTAATATTTTAATTAAAAACACAAGCCAAGGAACACAAACCGATGAAAATGGAAATTTTGAAATTTCCAATATTTCAAACGGAGATTATGACTTGGTAGTTTCTTACATTGGTTTTAAGACAAAGGAAATTGCAATTACAATAGCCAATGGCAAGGCTAATAAAATAGCTCCTATTATTCTGTATGAAGGGAACGAAATTTTGAGAGAAGTTGTGGTGGAAGGAGAACGCAGAAACAAATTTTCAAGAAAGAAAACAGCTTATGTAGCAAAATTACCCCTTAAAGATTTGGAGAATACGCAGGTGTATAGCACTATAACCTCTGATTTATTGGAATCACAAGTAGTGACAAATTTTGAGGATGCTCTTAAGAATGCTGTTGGTGTAGAAAAATTATGGTCGTCAACAGGACGTGGAGGCGATGGAGCTGGTTACTACTCGCTTCGTGGTTTTTCTGTTCAACCTCAATTGGTTAATGGCATTCCTGGTTTAACAAATGGAACCATCAATGCCGCCAATATTGAACGTATTGAAGTCATTAAAGGCCCCTCTGCCACACTCTTTGGAAGTGCGGTTACTTCTTATGGTGGTCTTATCAACGTGGTCACGAAAAAACCATATGTTGGCTCAGGAGGCGAACTATCTTTTACTTCCGGCACCTATGGTTTTAACCAAATAAGCGGTGACTTTAACACTTCGTTGGACAAGGATAATAATATCTATTTTAGATTAAACACCTCTTATGCAACTGAACAAAGCTTTCAAGATGCGGGTTTTAGAAAATCTTTTTTTGTTGCACCATCTCTTTCGTATCGTGTAAACAATAAACTTTCTTTTTCATTTTATGGTGAAATTTCTCAGGCAGAACAGACCAATCCCATGTTTTTGTTCTTAAATAGAAGTGCACCCACCCAATCAACAAATTTGGATGAATTGAATTATAATAACAAGTTGTCTTTTACTAGCAATGAATTGACTTTGGAAAATCCTACCCAAAATTATCGCATGGAAATGGATTATAAGCTTTCCGATACATGGCAATCTCAAACTATACTTTCAAAAAGCTCAACTTCTACCAAAGGATATTATTCCTATTTATTTGATTTTGGTGTCTTTGGCAATGATACCTTTTCCCGTTTTATAAGCAAGCAGAACTCTAACACACAAACAACGGATATTCAACAGAACTTTATTGGCGATTTTAAGTTAGGAACATTACGAAACAGAATTGTTGTTGGAATAGATTATTTCAATTCAACATTGACAAGTAATGATAGTGGTTATGCCTTTTATGGAAATATAACTCCTGAAGGGGGCAGCAGTGGCGACAATCCTTTTACAGCAGATGTGGAAACCGACACGTATCCATTATCTACCTCAGCCGTAGACGCAGTGTTGGAATCTCAAGGAGTGGCCAATGTAAAATCAAAAAACCATATCTATAGTGCTTACATTTCCGATGTATTGAATATTACTTCTTCGCTTTCCGTAATGGCAGGAATTCGCATGGACATTTTTGACAATGAAGGGGATTTGGCTAATGAGGAAGACGATTATGACCAGACTGCCTTCTCTCCTAAATTTGGGGTCTTATACCAACCCATACAAGATAAATTATCTGTTTTTGCCAACTACCAGAATGGATTTACCAATGTGGCACCTGAATTGGTTGGAGACCCAAGCAACGGTGTCCAAACTTTAAAGACTTTTGACCCTGAACAAGCAAATCAGCTGGAGTTCGGAATGAAGACCAATCTATTCAATAATCGCCTCAACGCCACAATAAGTTATTATGATATTACGGTAAAAGACCGTGTAATTACCGACCCAGCTTCACCATTTAATAGAATTCAGGGGGGAGAAGTGGAAAGTAGTGGTTTTGAAATTGAAATCAATGCCAACCCGATTAAAGGATTAAACATTAGAGCGGGTTACAGTAATAATGATAGTGAGACTACAGAATCCGATAATCCCGAAATTTTGAATAGAAGGCCCTTAGAGGCGGGCCCTGAAACTTTGTACAACCTATGGGCAAATTATGAATTTCAACAAGGAAAATTAGATGGTTTCGGTTTTGGTCTTGGCTTTAACGGAGCCAGTGAGCGTTTCGCCATTAACTATCTATCTACAGGAGAGTTTATTCTTCCTAGCTATACAGTAGCCAATGCCTCTATTTTTTATCAAGTGGATAAATATAGAATCACTTTGAAATTGAACAATGCGTTTAACAAAGAATATTACAAAGGTTGGACAACAATTACCCCACAAACTCCAAGAGCACTTTATGCCAATTTCACCTACATGTTCTAGTTTATTATCTGAATAATTTCAACAGCCTTGGCAAATAGTTCAAGGCTGTTGCTTAAAACATTGCACTATGCTAACAATGACAATGGCGTTTTTCTTTTTAGGTTTCTTTTTGCTAACTCTTACATCGAAAAGGAATAAGTCGAATAACCCGAAGTTTTTTAAAGACACAATTGAAGAGAAAGGGACTATCTTAAAAATAATCGGTTCTGTACTTATAATTGGCGCCTTTGTGTTACTCGGAATTTTTGAAGGTTTTGGTACCGGTATGTTTTTGGGGGTTATATTTCTTATGACCATCGCAAGTTTGGTTGTTTTACTAAACCCTTTAAAGCTGATTGGCTATAAGGGAATGCTTTTAGTTTTTATCTGTTTATGGATTCTTGAATTAACACTATAAAGTATGCCAGCAAACCAAAAATATTTAACACATTCTGGCTGGCAGCGTTTTGCAAAGCTATCATCTGGCATTTTGGGCGGATACCTCATTGCTGCTCTTATACATATGATGCTTGCATTATGGCTGCCTGGCTATAAAACAGTTCTTATCACATCGGCTTACGGCATTTTTATAGTTTGGATGGTGTTTATACTACTTCCGTTCTTGGCAAAAAACGGATGGAAGGTTTGGTTGATTTATGTAGCTATTATTTTTCTTCTCGGTATTGCGGTTCATTATGGTACTGTTTATTATCCTATAAATCCCGTACAATGAGCAAAAGAAACTATAATGTTTTTTTTCATACGCATACCGTAAGTGGCATAGTCATAAGTGTTGCGCTTTATATTATTTTTTTTGCTGGTGCCTTTGCATTGATAAAAGATGAAATCACGGCTTGGGAGAAAGGGGATTCTCTAAAGATTGAACAAAATGGGAACATTGATTATGATAGGTTGATTTCTTCAATTAAAGCAGAGGGATACAATTTACATGGTAGGGACATTCGGATGATAATGCCTGATGCAAAACAGGAAATCTATGTGCTTTTAAGCAAATCACAAGATACTACCATTGTAAATAAACCTGACAAGAATTATTATTTTAATATCAATGCCAACACATATAAGCGTTCTGAATATTATGCCTTTTACAGTTTGGGGGAATTGCTGTATCGACTGCACTTTTTTAGTCAGATTCCCACATTTGGGATTTATCTAGCTGGTTTTATAGCACTGTTTTTTCTTTTTGCCATTGTAACGGGAGTTATAGTCCATTGGAAAAAAATAATCAGTAATTTTTATGTTTTCCGTCCAAAAGAGAAATTAAAAACAGTTTGGACTGATGCACATACTGCCTTGGGAATCATTGGGCTACCCTTTCAGTTCGTATTTGCAGTTACAAGTTGTTTTCTATGCCTGTCCGCATTGGTACTACTGCCAGCAAACTATTTATATAACAATAATACAAAGCAGCTATCGGAAGAATTACGCCCTATGACCAAGACCTACGTCATGGAATCTGAAGCAGATAGTATTCCTTCCATTAACCCCTTTATAGATAAAGCCTTGGAAAAATGGGAAACTTTTATGCCTGCTCAAGTATACATTAGAAACTACGGGGCTATCAATATGAAGTTTCAAGTAGATGGGCTCTTGGATACCAAGAAAAAGTTTTTAGGTAATGGTAGGTTGGTTTACGATGTACTGTCCAAAAAGTTGATTGAAGAGAAAGACCCATATAAAAACGATTATTTGGAAGATGTAGAGCTTACCATAAGACGTTTGCATTTTGGTGATTATGGCGGACTGCCTTTAAAATTCGTCTATCTTATTTTAGCGTTTATCACCTGTTTTGTCATTATCTCTGGAGTATTAATTTGGCTTGAAGCTAGAAATAAGAAAAATATTCCGGCTTCACAAAAGCTCTACAATCGAAAAGTAGGTCATATCTATCTTGCCATATGCCTGAGCATGTACCCAATAACGGCATTTACCTTTATAATTGCCAAATTGATCCCCAGAAGTTTGGATTCCTCTAGACAAACCATTTTATACAGTATTTTCTTTTTGAGCTGGATATTGCTCTCTCTTCTTTTCAGGTTTCTAAGGGACAATTATAAAATAAATAAGTACAGTCTTGTATTGGGAAGCATTTTTGCCTTGTTAATTCCAATTGCCAATGGAATTGCTTCTGGAAATTGGTTTTGGAAAATGTATCAAGATGGACAATATTCTATTTTGAGTATTGACTTGTTTTGGATTATTTCGGGACTAGTTTCTGCGCTCATTGTTAGAAAAATCAAACGACCTGTCCCCAAAATACACCATGACACACTTAAAGAAGAGGCGATTAAAGAATATCAAAAAAACAATTTAACAACAACTAATACTATCAAGTTTATGAGAACAAAAATTTCAATTTTATGGCTGTTTTTGGCAGTTGGATACATCGTTCACCATATTTACGGACTCTTTGGTATCTACTATAATGAAAGCCTTATGATAGAAGGTTCCGATGGGGTTGTTCCCTTGAATCATCATATCTGGCGAATCATCCTTGAAGGACTGGCACTACTATTTTCTTTGTTGACTTTGGAGGTATCCAAAAACTGGTTTAAATGGACAGCTTTTACCTGGGCGTTGTTGGCAGGTCTTTTTAATGTGTATCATTTTATAGCCTCTTTATTCTATGAGATTTCTAACATTTCAGAGTTGCTTATTCTCTTAATGATGGTTGTGGCAAACACATTTTTGATTATGAGCATCAATAAATGGATTAAAGAATTGGAGTGATACTATTGTTCAATAGAGTTTAGTAAACAAGTTTCTAAGTTTGACTTTAAAGTCCAATCTACTTAAATAGAGTTGGGCTTTTTGTTTTTCTAAATATTTCCTTTTGTCACTAACTACCATCAAACCACAGCTATAAAAACCCATTCAAAAGGCCAAAGAATTCCAAATTATTCCTTTTTGACTATCTTATACTGGTGATTTGGTACTTTAGTATGATTACCATTTTTAGGTCATTCTCTAATTTTGAACAACAATCAAAAAGCGAACGGTCATGAAAAAAACAGTATTTCGTTTCGGAATTTATGGTGCCATCACCATTTGCATTCTCTTCCTAATCAGTTGGTTCCTATTGGCAGACCTACCATTTTCAACCCAAGAAATTCTAGGTTATTTATCCATGATTTTATCCTTGGGTTTTGTTTATTTTGGAATCAAGCATTTTAGGGACAAAGAAAACGGAGGAAAGGTAAATTTTAAAAAAGCTTTAATCATTGGAATTCTCATCAGCCTCATCACCGCTGTTGCGTTTGGAGTACTTGATGTTTTCTATACTGAGGTAATTAACCCAGATTTTATGGTGGAATATTATAATGCTACCGTTGAGAATATGAGGAATTCATTACCTCCCAATGAATTTGAAGAACAATTGGCAACGATTGAATCCCAAAAAGAAATGTTTTCCAACCCTCTTTTCTCTTTTGCTTTGATGGCAATGACAGTTTTCGTAATCGGATTTATCATTTCCTTAATTTCAGCACTAATTCTGCAACGAAAATAGTTTAGTTATGACAATTGACGCCAAAACTCCAGATGAATATATAAGCAAACTACCCGAAGACCGAAAAGCTGCGGTTGCTAATTTGCGACAAACTATCATATCGAATCTGCCAGCTGGGTTTGAGGAATGTATTAGCTATAAAATGATAGGCTATGTTGTTCCCCACTCATTTTATCCAAAGGGATATCACTGCGACCCCAAATTACCCCTTCCCTTTATAAACATAGCTTCGCAAAAGAATTTTGTGGCATTGTACCATTCAGGTATTTATGCGGATAAAACATTGTATGATTGGTTTGTTGGAGAGTACTCCAAGCATGTAAAAACTAAATTGGATATGGGAAAAAGCTGTATTCGGTTTAAAAAAATGGAACATATCCCTTACGACCTTATTGCTAAGCTATGTCAAAAAATGACACCCCAAGCATGGGTTGAACTGTACGAGAAAAATATAAAACGAAAATAGATTACATGAAAAACAGGGTAACAGGATTGGGCGGTTTTTTCTTTAAAACAAAAGATCCAGATGCCATTAAAAAATGGTATAAGGAGCGACTGGGAATACCAACGGATCAATATGGATGGAGTTTTTGGTGGAAAGATAAGGACGGCAACGATTGTATGACACAATGGAGCCCTTTTAAAGAGGATACCGAATATTTTAAACCCAGCGAAAAGCAGTTCATGATGAATTTTAGGGTGGAAAATTTGGTGGAACTTTTAGAGGTACTCAAAAAAGAAGGAGTAACCGTAGTGGGTGAAATAGAGGAATATGACTACGGGAAATTTGGTTGGATCTTGGACCCCGAAGGGAATAAATTGGAACTTTGGGAACCTGTTGATAAAGCTTTTCTTTAGGTATTAAATTATTTGTTACATTTAAGACTAGTTTAACCAACATATTAAAACAATGTCTGAAGAAAACAAAGACTTAGGAGATAAGGCGGAAGATGCCTTTGACAATGCCAAAGAAGCAGCGGGCGATTTCGCTGATGAAGCCAAAAAAACTGCCAATGAATTTGCCGAGGGAATCAAAAATGCAGGAGGTGACAACAAAAAAGTACTTGCTGGTGTCCTTGCCATTTTATTGGGCTCTCTAGGCGTGCATAAATTTATTTTAGGGTATAATAAAGAAGGATTTATCCTCTTAGGGTTTTCCATTGTTGCATATATCCTGGTTTGTCTAGTAATTGGAGCCTTTTTGGTTTGGATTCCAGGTTTAATAGGATTAATAGAAGGTATTATCTATTTAACCAAGTCAGACGAGGAATTTTACAACACATACCAAGTAGGAAAAAAGCCTTGGTTCTAAAAAAATGCCAGAGAAATTCGCTCTGGCTTTTTTATTTACTATTATTATCGTAATATTGCAATATAAAATTAAAATGACGTTTAGTTCATACAATGGGAGCATCCAAAACACATATCTTCTCTACAACTCATAATGAGTTGGCACAAATCGCCAAAGTTTTGGCCCATCCCGCTCGAGTTGCCATTCTGGAATATATAAGTAGGCAAGAAAACTGCATCTGTAATGATTTAGTGGATGTAATTGGTCTTGCGCAGCCTACTATATCCCAACACTTAAACGAAATAAAAAAAATAGGTCTTCTAAAGGGAACCTTTGAAGGCAAAAACCTCTGCTATTGTATAAATCAAGAACGTTGGGAAGAATTACAACATTCTTTCAATGCCTTTTTTACTAATATTAATTATAATTGTTGTTAATCATGAATACTTCAGAATTTTTATCACTTTTAAAACAGCATCAAAACAAAAGTTTGCTTTTTGAATATACTGACGGAAAATTTGTAGGCGCAAATTATCATATCACTGAAATTAAAAATATTATTGTCGATTCTGTTGACTGTGGTGCTGGAACTGATTTTTGGAAAGAAACCATCGTACAATTATGGGAAAGTCCAACGGAAAAAGATAAAAGAGAATTTATGTCTGCCTATAAAGCTTTGGCAATTCTAAACAAAGTTGATGGAATAAAGCCTATGGTACGAGATGCCGAAATAAAGTTTGAATATAGCAATTCAGCTTTTCACACTGCTCAGCTCTTTGTAAATGATTATGCCATGGATGAACAAGCTTTGGTCATAAAACTATCTGTGGAAAAAACAGATTGCAAGGCAAAGGAAACGTGTGGAATAACTGATACTTCCAAAGAAACTATTAATCAACCCGCAGCCTGTTGTACTCCAGAAAGTGGCTGCTGCTAACAAGTTCATATGAATGTCCGTGAAATGAAAGCTTCAGATTGGGACGAAGTTTCCAAAATATATGCCGAAGGCGTATCAACAGGTTTTGCAACCTTTGAGCAAAACATTCCTAATTTTGAAGATTGGGATGCCGCACATCTGCAACAATGTAGATTGATTGCTGAAGAAGATGGTAAGGTTCTAGGCTGGGCAGCGTTGTCCCCTGTATCAAGCCGATGTGTTTATGGAGGAGTTGGAGAAGTGAGTGTTTATATTGCATCCAATAGTAGGGGGAAAGGTATCGGTAGGTCGCTTTTGGAACAACTTATACTTGAAAGCGAAAAAGCTGGTCTTTGGACCATCCAATCGGGTATTTTTCCTGAAAACCAAGCTAGCATCGAGTTGCATAAAAAAGTTGGTTTTCGCTTTATTGGAAAACGTGAACGAATTGGAAAAACAAATGATGGTGTTTGGAAGGACAATCTGCTATTTGAAAAGCGGAGTAAAACAATAGGAGCCTAAAAAATGGAAACAAAAAAATCAGTACTATACGCTGAAATAGAATTTACTATCGAATCACTCGATATGGGAAGCATTTCTGAAAACAGAAGAGAAATCCTTCAACCATTGGTTCTATATATCAAGGATAAGGTTGTACATCAACAGCCCATCAATTTAAACTTTATCTGTACGCATAATTCAAGAAGGAGTCATTTATCACAAGTTTGGGCCCAAACCATGGCCAGTTATCATGATATTGGGAACGTAACATGCTATTCCGGAGGAACGGAAGCTACAGCCTTATTTCCAATAGCAGCTGAAACACTTGAAAGCACAGGTTTTCGAATAAGAAAACTTTCAGAAACTGAAAATCCTGTTTACAGTATCAAATATGCTGAAACCGAACATCCGATTATAGGGTTCTCAAAAACTTATGATGATGTTTTTAATCCCAAATTTGGTTTTGGAGCTATAATGACCTGCGATTCAGCAAATGAGGCATGCCCAATGGTCATGGGTGCAGAAAAACGATTTCCAATTACTTATGAAGATCCCAAAGCTTTTGATGGGACACCCCAGCAAGCAGAAAAATATAAGGAAAGAAGCCTGCAGATTGCCACGGAATTGTTTTATGTATTTTCCCAAGTAGGCTCTAATTGAACTGATTGTACAGCAATCCAACAAAACTCTTGATTGGGAATTCAAATTACATCTTCCCTTAAAATATTGTACTAGGTAAACCAAAAAACACCTAGTCCATATTGTTGTTGCCGTACGCATAATCTGATGGCAGCATACTTCCCACTCGATGAACCCCCATGACTCCACCTATCTCTATGCTATCTGGAGGCAAGAAAATACCATATGAATCTACAAAGATGGGATTCGTTATCACTTTTATAAGTGACGATTTTCCCTCGTATAAAACCCCTAAATTTTCGATTTTCTGCTCGGCCACCAACATACCTTCTTCCAATTGGTATGAGTACGCAACATTTTCTGAAATTATACTTCCTCTTTGAAACAACTGATAACCTTCCTCTGTAAGTCTTGATTCATACATTGACCGGAAAAAATGCAATAATGAACCCAAATAAGTTTCATTCCTTAATTTAATCATTCTCTTATCAGGGTCCTTTTCCAAATCTGTAAACTGTGATGTTCCTGCATAATATGATTTGTGCACAGCATCCAAAGCTCCTTCACTATTGTGAAATGTAACCTCAAAATCGATAAGGTGGAATTTTATTTTATACCCAAGTTTTTTGTTAGTGATTTCAATGGGGACATCAGCATATGCATACAATGTTTTGTTGGATGCCTTATAATAAAGTCGGATAACCTCAGGATTTAGTATACTGCTTCTATGGTTGGTCCTTCCCAAAAACTCTTTCTTAAAAATACGCATCTTTTTAGCTCTTGACCACGTATCTGGTTCTAGAACTACGCCTTCCAACTGGGTTACGGCCTCCTCAAGATAAACTTGGTTAAAGGAGGTCTCCGTGCTCTGGATTAATACGGTCTTATAACCCATATATTGAATTACGAGAGGGCTATTTATTGGGGTTTTACTATCCAATTCAAAAAAACCATTGGTATCGGTTAGGGTGCCTATCGAAGTTCCATCATAGAATACATCTGCTCCAACAATGGGTTCGTCATTGATTTTGGAAACCACCTTACCTTGAACGACGTAACTTTGGGAAAAACAAAACAGTGGAAAGAAAACAAGAAAAAGAAAAGAATAACATGGTCTTGACATTTAATCAAGATTTAGGTGTTTCCGCTCCAGCTCGGCCTGAAACTCTTCCATAACGGGCTTAACGGTACTTTCCGGTAAATCGGCAATTTTGATGTACATCAATCCATCCACTGAATTGTTGAATAAAGGATCAACATTGAATGCAACCACTTTTGCATTTTGTTTGATGTATTTTTTAATCAATACAGGTAGCCGAAGACTTCCAGGCTCCACTTCATTGATTAATTTATCAAACTTGTTCAAATCCGCTTGGGTGTCATCAAAAATAAATTCCTTGTCAGCGTCTTTTAATTGAACCTTGAATTCCTTTTTGGGCCTTACATATTGTGCCACATAGGGATCCCAATAATTGGATTTCATAAATTCAATCATTAAGGATTTTGAAAAGTTTGAGAACTGGTTGCTTATACTAACCCCGCCAATTAAATATTTATGTTCTGGATGCCTTAATGTGGTATGTACAATACCTTTCCATAATAGAAACAAAGGCATGGGTTTTTGTTGATACTCTTTCACTATATATGCCCTTCCCATTTCAATAGATCGCTCCATCATACCGTATAATTCTGGTTCAAAACGAAACAGATCCTGTAGATAAAAACCATCTATACCGTATTCTTGAAAAATCTGTGAGCCCAACCCCATTCGATAGGCGCCCACAATGCATTTTTCTTCATCGTCCCAAAGGAAAAGATGATGGTAATACGAATCAAATTTGTCAAGATCAATGGCGTTATTAGTCCCCTCGCCTACTTCGCGAAAGGTAATTTCCCGTTGCCTACCTATCTCATTCAATATAAAGGGCATATCTTTTTGCTGCGCCAAATAGACTTCGTAGTTTTTACTCTGCAACATGCGGCAATCTTTTTCCCTCAACTTTTCAATTTCACCTTCCAATACTTCCGAGCCAACTGCCGTAGCAATTTTTTTTGGAGGTTTAGGAATCTTTAAAGTTGTTGGTACCTTATCTATCAGCCTTTCTTTCTCAAAGGCGTTGGCTAAGAGATACGTTTTTTTTCGTAATAATTCGGAAAAGGATTCCAAAGTCTCCTCTTCTTTTTGGGTATTCACAGAAATGGGCTGACCAATACGGACTTTAATGGGCCTCTTTCTTTGTGTGGTTACCTCGGAGGGCAACTTGGCTGTTCTAAAAACATCACTGATTTTGGACAATCTATAAAACAATCGGCTGTTTCGGGCATGAAAATAAATAGGTACAACGGGTACCTCGGCCTTGCGTATGAGTTTGATAGCAGCTTCTTCCCAAGGTTTGTCCACTACCAATTTTCCGTCTTTATACGTTGAAACCTCCCCAGCCGGGAAAATTCCCAAAGGATGTCCATTCCTGAGATGCAAGAGTGCATTTTTAAATCCCATTATGCTGCTTTTGGCATCCTTATGACTCTCAAAAGGATTTACCGGCATAATGTAGGGTTTCATGGGTTCAATCCGATTCAACAGAAAGTTGGCGATTATTTTAAAGTCATCACGCTCCTTAAGCATAAGTTTTAACAACAATACACCATCTATTCCGCCAAGCGGGTGATTACTTATGGTAATGTATGGTCCGGATTTTGGAAGCCTTTTAAAATCCTCTTCGGGAATATCAAAATCAATTTCATAATATGCCAAAATAGTGTTTAGAAAATCTAATCCGGTAAGCTCCTTATTTTTATCGTAAAATCTATTTATGGATGTAATCTTGGTAGCTACCATTAAAAGCCACGCTATAAAAGTCCCTAAAAAGCCATACTTGTCAAGATTAATGACTTTTGCTACCTCTTTCGCGGAAACCAACCCCATATACTTTACTTTTTAGGTAGATGTAAAGATAGAAAATTACGGGTATTGGGAAATTAATTCCCAATGTTGTTAAAGCAACTCTATTTCACTACCAATTGAACGGTCTCTTTTCCATGTTGTTCCACAAGAACCGACCTACCGTTTTGAAGTGATTTTACCGCTTTATCATCAAAATGTCTAATAGTATAAAGTGATACGTTTTCATGGCAAACGACCTTGAATTTTCGTTTCAACTCATTTAGCATCGTCTCCAAGCCGTTAAATTTATTGTCCAAACAAACTGAAAAACTAATCGCCGAGTTTTGAATTAGATCAACCTTCATTCGATGATCATGGAACATCTTAAAGATCTCACTAATATTGTTTTCCACAATAAATGAAAAATCCAATGAGGATAGTTTTAAAAGCACTTGGTTCTTTTTTACAATAAAGCAGGGAACCTTAGGAGATATCCCTATGCCTTTTCCAACAGTAGTACCTTCTCCAGTAGGGTTGATAAATGATTTTACATGCAATGGTATTTCTTTTCGTTGAAGTGGTTGAAGCGTTTTTGGGTGAATTACCGAAGCTCCGTAAAAGGCCAATTCTATGGCTTCTCGATAGGAAATATAATCTAACAATTGAGTTTCCTCAAAGTTTCTTGGGTCGGCATTTAAAACTCCAGGAACATCTTTCCAAATGGTTACTGAGTCAGCATTGAGACAATATCCCAAAATTGCAGCTGTATAATCGGACCCTTCCCTTCCCAATGTAGTGGTAAAATTATTATCATCGCTTCCCAAAAAGCCTTGGGAAATATTCAATTTTGTCATATCCACCTTAGTGGAAACTTCTTTTTGGGTGCGATCCCAATTCACACTTGCATCCCTATAGCTGTTGTTCGTTTTAATTAGACCGCGCACATCTTGCCAAACATTGGGTATTCCAACTACCATTAAATACTCACTCACAATCGTAGTAGAAACCAATTCACCATAGCCCACCACTTGATCATATACAAAGGCATTCTTTGGTGACTTGTTCCTCAACAAAAAACTTTTGGCTTCCTCAAAAAGGGCTTTTACCTTGCCATATACTACATGGTTTTTGTTTTGGAATAAATCTGATATTATACTCTGGTGATAATCTATAACCTCTTGCAGTGAAGTTGAAACAGACTGTTTATCCTTAAAATATGCAGCTATCACTTTTTCCATGGCATTTGTGGTCTTACCCATGGCAGAAATAATTACAAAAGTGTCTTCATGACCCACCTCTTGCAATACCTTTACAACATTCCTAACTCCATTTGCATCTTTAACGGATGCCCCTCCGAATTTAAAAACTCTCATTTAAAACTCTTCTATTTTATATTTTCAATGTAGTTCGCAATTGCCTCTTCATTCAACTGAACAACATCCCAATCGCGCATTACATTAGCTCCTTTTTTCTCATAAAACTCAATTGCCGGTTCATTCCAATCCAGCACCTCCCATGAAATCCTTTTCACACCCAATTTGTGCCCGTACTTTACAACTTCATTTAAAAGTGCAGTACCAAGACCACTTCCCCTCATTTTTTGGGAAACAATTAAGTCCTCTAAATGGATTACGGGTCCTTTCCATGTAGAATATCTAGGGTACACAAGTGCAATTCCAACTATTTGGTTATCCAATTCCGCCACAAAACAATGAAACAGCTTCTTTTCTCCAAAACCATCCTTTACCAAATCTTCTCTGGTAACCTCAACAGCTTGGGGCTCTTTCTCAAATAATGCCAATTCTTGAACAAGCCCTATGACCTGTTCCATGTCTTCTGCCCGAGAATCTCTTATAGAATAATTCATGTTGTTACAAATAAAACACAAAGTTATAAATATCTAAAATTTTCACTTGACGAAAACCTTGTAGTTTCACAAAATACCCGATATTTGTCAGCAAATAAAACACTCACCATCAATGGATAAAAAAAACCTAACTCTCGGAGAGTTTATTATTGAAAACCAAGATTCATTTCAATATACTTCCGGGGAACTATCCAGGCTTTTAAATGGACTTAGGTTAGCTGCCAAAGTTGTGAATCATGAAGTGAACAAGGCTGGACTTGTGGATATTATCGGCGCTGCTGGCGACACAAATATTCAAGGGGAAAATCAACAAAAATTAGATGTTTTAGCTAATGAAAAGTTTATCCAAACGTTGTCCAAACGCGAAATTGTTTGTGGTATAGCTTCCGAAGAAGAGGATGACTTCATCAGTATCAATAGCTTTGATAAACAACATCAAAATAAATACATTGTTCTAATTGATCCTTTGGACGGGTCCTCCAATATTGATGTAAATGTTTCTGTAGGTACCATATTTTCAATATATCGAAGAATTACGCCTGTAGGAACACCTGTTGCCATTGAAGATTTTTTACAACCTGGAAGAAATCAGGTCGCGGCTGGTTATATTATCTATGGAACTTCAACTATGTTGGTATACACAACTGGTGATGGTGTAAATGGATTCACCCTGAACCCAGCTTTGGGAACTTTTTATCTTTCCCATCCAAATATGGAATTCCCTGAAACAGGTAAAATTTATTCTGTTAATGAGGGCAATTATGTACATTTTCCTCAAGGGGTTAAGGATTATATCAAATACTGTCAGGAAGAAGAGGGGGATAGACCCTATACTTCACGTTATATAGGTTCCCTTGTATCAGATTTTCATAGAAATATGATTAAGGGTGGTATATATATGTACCCTAAAAGTAGTAAGGCCTCCAATGGTAAATTAAGATTACTCTATGAATGTAATCCAATGGCTTTTTTAGCGGAACAAGCAAAAGGAAAAGCCAGTAATGGGCATCAGCCCATTATGGAAATTGAACCCACAGAATTGCATGAGCGTGTTCCCTTCTTTTGTGGAAGTAAAAAAATGGTAGAGAAGGCCGAGGAATTTATGAACGCCTAATTACTTGTCCATTAAATATTGGTAGTCCTCAAAAGCAATTCTACCACAGAAAATATCATATGATTTTTCAATTATTTTCTTGGCTACGTCTGGGGCATAGCCCAACCCGATGGCATATCGTTCAATAAGTCTCTCTTGACCGGCCTCTATAACCTGATCTGCAAACGCCATTTGGAAGAATTCAAAAAGACGTTTTAATCGCTTTTCACCGCTGTGGGGTGTTTGAATAGGATACTTATTTTCCTTTTTCATTACCTCCTTATACTCTTCATCGGTAATGTTCAATTTAAAGGCAAATTTATCAAGTACTGCTTTTTCTTCAGCGTTTATTACTCCATCAACCGAGGCCAAAGTGGCTAAAGTGGCAAAATGAGCCAGGTTATGTCGTTGTTCACTGTGCTCGTAAAGATCAATTATTGGCATGTTTCAATTTTTCCTGCGCAAATATAAATCTTAAACTAGAAAGACCGTAAAATTATCACCAAAAGAAATTTGTAAATTTCATTCCATTTTGATTTAAAAAAAATCCACTGCAACAATCCGAACTATTCCATATCGCAGAAAGCTGGTTTCACCAACAAGAATGGAAACCATTTCCTTTTCAAAAAGAAACATGGAAAGCATTTTTACAAGGTAAACATGGATTATTGAACGCACCAACGGGTAGCGGAAAAACATATGCATTGTGGTTTCCCATTGTGTTGAACTACATAAAGAACAGCCCAGAGTATAAAACCAAACATAAAAAGGGCCTTAAAGCCATTTGGATTACCCCTTTGCGGGCCTTGTCCCAAGAAATAAAGCAATCGGCAGAACGAATTACCCAAGATTTGGAAACCAAAATGACCGTTGGGATTAGAACAGGGGATACATCCACAAAAGAACGGGCCAGACAGAAAACAACCATGCCCGATTTATTGATTACCACACCCGAAAGTCTTCAACTTTTACTTTCGTCAAAAGGATACGCGAAGGTGTTCAAGGATTGTTCGGCGATTGTGATTGACGAATGGCACGAATTGCTTGGCACCAAAAGAGGGGTTCAAATGGAACTTGGACTATCACGCTTGAAAACAATTTGCACAGATTTGAGAATATGGGGGATTTCTGCAACTATTGGTAATTTAGAACAGGCCCGTTCGGTTCTTTTGGGTCCTACTTCCAAAGCTCATGAAAATTCGATTTTGATCAAAGCCAAACTGAACAAGAAAATTACGGTGAAAAGTATCATTCCCAAACAAATGGAAACTTTTCCTTGGCGCGGACATTTAGGACTTCATTTATTAGAAGATGTGATTCCCATAATCAACAAAAGTAAGACCACATTACTTTTTACCAACACGCGAAGTCAATGCGAAATTTGGTTTCAGAAAATATTGGAAAAGCATCCTGAGTATGCTGGTGAGATAGCCATGCACCACGGCAGTATAAACAAGGAAACACGCCTCTGGGTGGAGCAAGCCATCCGCAACGAAAGTTTAAAAGCTGTTGTTTGCACCTCTAGTCTGGATTTGGGGGTCGATTTTGCTCCTGTAGAAACGGTGGTCCAAATTGGTGGGCCAAAAGGAGTAGCCCGATTTTTGCAACGAGCAGGGCGAAGTGGCCACCGCCCTGGAAAGGAAAGTGTCATCCATTTTCTTCCCACCCATGCCATGGAACTTATTGAGGCATCTGCCATGCAAAAAGCGGTAAGGAACGCTGCGGTGGAAGATAGAATTCCGTACCTGAACAGTTTTGATGTACTAGTCCAATATTTGACCACTTTGGCCGTATCCGATGGTTTTTATCCTGATGCCATTTACCCTGAAATAAAACAGACCTTTTGTTACCAAGCCATTTCTGACGAGCAGTGGCAATGGTTGTTAAATTTTATTGTGATGGGCAGCCAAAGCCTAAAAACCTATGATGAATATAAAAAGGTAGAAGTGGAGGAAGATGGAAAATTCAAGGTGAACAACCGTGCCATTGCCATGCGTCATCGCTTTCAAATTGGGACCATTGTGGGTGATGCCGTTATTTCAGTTCGCTACCAAAAGGGAGTTTATATTGGATCTATCGAAGAATATTTTATTTCAAAACTCACTCCTGGTGATGTTTTCACCTTTGCAGGAAGAAATTTAGAATTTATTCGCATAAAGGGAATGCAAGCCCATGTACGTAACTCTTCAAAAAGAACCAGTAAGGTGCCAAGTTGGATGGGAGGCAGATTAAGCTTTTCGGCACAAATGTCCGAGCTGCTTCGTCAGGAATTATATACCGCTGAATTGGATTTTAAAAAACAATCGAAAGAAATAAAATCTTTAGCGCCCATGTTTACCAAACAGCGTGAAGAAAGTATAATTCCAAAACCCAACGAATTCCTCATTGAAACCTTTAAATCCGACGATGGTTACCATCATATTTTCTATCCCTTTGAGGGTAGGGCAATCCATGAAGGAATGAGCAGTTTGTTGGCGTATCGGATAAGTTTGTTAACGCCAATAACTTGTTCTTTGGCCTTTAACGATTATGGGTTTGAACTATTATCAGACAAGGAAATTGATATCCAAGAGGTGCTGGACAACAATCTATTTACTTCTGAATATATGCTGAGCGACCTTCAAAAAAGTTTAAACTCCAACGAAATGGCAAAGCGAAAGTTTAGGGACGTGGCCGTTATCAGCGGAATGGTGTTTACCGGCTATCCACACAAAGGCATTAAAATGAAACATCTACAAAGTAGTTCCCAACTCCTTTTTGATGTATTCAAGGATTTTGAGCCTGATAATCTCATGTACCAACAAGCCTTTACGGAAACCTTTGAACATCAATTGGAGGAAGGGCGACTTAGGTTGGCCTTGGAGCGTATTGCCCAACAGGAAATTGTATGGAAAAAATGCCAGAATCCCACGCCATTTTCATTCCCTATTATTACGGATAGGCTACGTGAAAAACTGTCCAATGAAAAACTGGCGGACCGAATAAAGCGTATGACCAAGATTTTGACCCGATGACGCAAACCATCAAACTTCAAAACCAGGAATTCATCCTGCACCCACTAGGCGGAATTTTCTGGGTAGAAAAATCCATGCTTTTAATCAGCGATGTCCATTTGGGCAAGGTTGCCCATTTTAGAAAATTTGGAGCCGCCGTTCCGCAAAAAGCAGTCCATAAGAATTTCATATTGCTTGATGAAATTGTAAATCACTTTCAACCCTTCCAGATTTGTTTTTTGGGCGATCTGTTCCATTCATCCCTAAACAAGGAATGGCAACTTTTTGAAAATTGGGTGAAAAAGACTCCCTCAGAAATAATTCTTATCGCCGGAAACCATGATATCATAGCGCCTGAAAAATTCGAGGGTTTGGATATTTCCATTTTTCAGGAGTTGATACTAGACCGTTTTTTATTGACACACCACCCCGAGGAACGGAAAGACTTGTTCAACTTTTGTGGTCATATACACCCAGCCATTACATTGAAAGGCTTTGGAAGACAGCAACTTCGATTATCGTGTTTTTTTAAGAAAGAAAATCAATTGATATTTCCCGCTTTTGGAACATTTACAGGCACCCATACTTTAAAACCGAAAAAAGGATATGAGGTTTTTATAATTGTAGAGGGTGAAGTAGTAAAAGTCTAATCATTTTTTCGCGTTGATTAATTTTGCTTTTTGTAATTATCTTTCTTTCTTATCCCGATTTCCTCTCCTTCAAGTTCATATAATTCCCATTCATGTTTTAAGCGACCCTGGGAATTAAAAATTTTCATAACTCTAGTTTGAGAATCATATTTGTATTTACCTGAATAATTTATTTTTTTTACTAGGTAGTTTCCACATCTTTGAGGCATATTAAGATTGCTAGAATAAATCCAGTAAGTGCCATCATCTTTAAATCTCGCTGTTAATGGTCCACTTCCTCCCTCACATCTTCTAAAAGCGTTGATATCTATATGGTCAAATAAAACACCAGTCCAACAACCATGAAAAAAAGTAGATTCTTTGGTTTTTTCTTGCCCATAGGCAAAATAAGTAGCAATTATTGATATAATAGATAAACACAAAAGTTTGTTCATAAAACATGTTTACCAATAATCATTCCAAATCATTTAAAAACATCTTCGATAAGTTTGTAATTCAATCTATATTTGCCACAAAGTTTATAGGTTGACCAAAACCTCCATTTCAGAACTTTTTGTACAGTCTCCACAACTTGGGAAACTGCAAAATGCTATTGCCCAACCTCTCGACTCCGCTCGAGGTGACATCAAAAAAATCAATCTAAAAGGCTTAACAGGATCCTCACTTTCCTTTGTCATCTCGTCTACTTTTAAGCAAAATGAAGTTCCTTTTTTGGTTTTGTTGAACGATAAGGAAGAAGCTGCCTACTATCTTAATGACCTGGAGCAATTAATCGGTGAAAATGAAGTGCTTTTTTACCCAGGGAGTTATCGCAGACCCTACCAAATTGAAGAAACAGACAACGCCAATGTATTGCTGCGAGCCGAAGTCTTAAACAGAATAAATTCTCGGAAGAAACCGGCAGTAATCGTTACCTACCCTGATGCACTTTTTGAAAAAGTAGTCACCAGAAAAGAACTGGATAAGAACACCCTAAAAATTAAATTGGAAGATACCCTCTCGCTTGATTTTTTAAATGAGGTGCTGTTTGAATACCAGTTTAAACGGGTGGATTTTGTAACCGAACCGGGGGAGTTTTCCGTTCGGGGAGGTATTGTGGATGTGTTTTCATTCTCGCATGACGAACCCTATCGAATCGAGTTTTTTGGAGATGAAGTGGAAAGCATCAGAACCTTTGATGTGGAAACTCAACTGTCAACGGATAAAGTAAAGAAGATTACCATCATTCCCAATGTGGAAAATAAGTTCTTACAGGAATCACGGGAAAGTTTCTTAAAATATATTTCTCCCAAGACCGTCATCTTTTCAAAAAATCTGGATTTGGTCTTTGACCGAATCGACTCCAATTTTGCCAAGGCCAAGGAAAACTTCACCAAACTCAGTGAAGAAATAAAACACGCCAAACCAGAGGAACTTTTTGTGAGTTCAACTTTGTTGAAATCACAATTAGTAGGTTTTTGTTTTGTGGAGTTGGACTCGTCCGTCACTTCGAGCATAGTCGAGAAGCCTATACAATTCAACACCAAACCACAACCTGCATTCAACAAAAAGTTTGATTTGTTGATTGAAAACCTGAATGAGAATCATTCCGCTGGTTTTACCAATTATATTTTCTGTTCCACGGAACAACAGGCCAAACGTTTTCACGATATTTTTGAAGAGGTTGAGGAAACCGTACACTACAAAACCATTGTTTTTCCATTGTATCAAGGGTTTGTGGACCATGATTTAAAACTGGCTTGTTATACCGATCATCAAATTTTTGAGCGCTATCATAAATTTCAACTAAAGAATGGGTACGCCAAAAAACAGGCCATTACGCTCAAGGAACTCAACAAATTAGAGATAGGTGATTACGTTACGCACATTGATCACGGTATTGGGAAGTTTGGCGGGCTACAAAAAATAGATGTAGAAGGCAAAAAGCAGGAAGCCATTAAATTAATGTACGGCGAACGCGATATTCTTTATGTAAGTATTCACTCCCTTCATAAAATCTCCAAGTTTAATGGGAAGGACGGCGCACCTCCAAAAATCTATAAGCTTGGTTCGGCAGCTTGGAAGAAACTCAAACAAAAGACCAAAAGTAGGGTCAAAAAAATTGCCTTTGATCTTATTAAAGTATATGCAAAACGCCGGTTGGAAAAAGGATTCCAGTATGCCCCGGACAGTTATCTGCAACACGAACTTGAGGCTTCCTTTATTTATGAGGATACTCCTGATCAGGAGAAATCCACTCAAGATGTAAAGAAGGATATGGAAAGTGAACGCCCCATGGATCGTCTGATCTGCGGGGATGTTGGTTTTGGTAAGACCGAAGTAGCCATTCGTGCTGCTTTTAAGGCCGTGGACAATGGTAAGCAAGTCGCAATATTGGTTCCCACTACCATTTTGGCCTTTCAGCATAGCAGAACTTTTAAAGAACGATTGAAAGATATGCCGGTTACGGTAGATTACCTCAACCGATTTCGAACAGCCAAGGAAAAACGAGAAATCCATGAACGATTGGCAACTGGGAAAATCGACATTATTATAGGTACCCATCAATTGGTGAATAAAAGTGTGCAATTCAAGGATTTGGGATTGCTTATTGTTGATGAGGAGCAAAAGTTTGGCGTTGCCGTAAAGGACAAACTCAAATCCATCAAGGAAAATGTAGATGTGCTTACCTTGACCGCTACGCCCATTCCACGGACCTTACAATTTAGTTTGATGGCCGCGCGTGACCTTTCCGTAATCAATACCCCGCCACCAAATCGTTACCCTATTGAAAGTCGGGTTATCCGATTTAATGAAGAAATTATCCGTGATGCGGTTTCTTATGAAATTCAAAGAGGCGGACAGGTCTTTTTTATTCACAATCGCATTGAAAACATTAAGGAAGTTGCAGGTATGATCCAGCGTCTGGTACCGGATGCAAAGGTTGGTATTGGCCATGGGCAAATGGAAGGCAAAAAACTGGAGCAATTAATGCTTGCTTTTATGAATGGTGAATTTGATGTATTGGTTTCGACCACTATTGTCGAGAGTGGTCTTGATGTTACCAATGCCAACACTATTTTTATCCACAATGCCAATAACTTTGGTTTGAGCGATTTACACCAAATGCGTGGTCGCGTAGGGCGAAGCAATAAAAAAGCGTTCTGTTTCTTCATCACCCCACCGTATGAAGTCATGACTCCAGATGCCCGAAAACGCATTGAGGCCCTTGAGCAGTTTACAGAACTTGGAAGTGGTTTTAATATCGCCATGAAAGATTTGGAGATTCGTGGTGCAGGAGATCTATTGGGTGGTGAGCAAAGCGGGTTTATTAATGAAATTGGTTTTGAGACCTATCAAAAAATATTGGCTGAGGCGATTGAAGAACTCAAGGAAAATGAGTTTAAAGAACTCTACGAAGAAGTTGAAGGCAAACAGGAAAAAATATATGTCAAAGACACCCAACTGGATACCGATTTTGAATTACTCTTCCCTGATGATTACATTAACAATATTACGGAACGCTTAAACCTTTACACCCAACTCAACACAGTTGACGATGAGGAGGCACTGATCAAGTTTGAAAAGGAATTGATTGACCGCTTTGGAGAACTTCCTACCCAAGCAGTGGACTTGTTGAACTCTGTTCGTATTAAATGGATTGCCAACGGTATTGGTTTGGAACGTGTGATTCTAAAGAAAGGAAAGTTCTTAGGGTATTTTATTGCGGACCAACAATCCGATTTTTATCAAAGCCCAGCTTTTACTATGGTGTTACAATATGTTCAGGCCAATCCCAATACCTGCCAGCTTAAGGAAAAGCAAACCCGAAATGGATTACGCTTGTTGTTGGTTTTTGATGGGATTGATTCTGTTGAGAAGGCTTTGGGAGTTTTGGAGCCATTGATCTCTTAAAAGCAAGAGTAGCATTTTTCACTTCAATCGATATTTATACCTAAAAGCACTTGCAAATTGGAAAATAAAATATCCTATCAAGATTCGATTTAAATTATCTAATGCATATAATATGTTTTCATATAGTAGGTTGGGAGTACACCTGCCATCAAATACATCTAAAAAAACTGAAGTCTTATGCGCTGGATTAATAAGGTTGAAAAAAACGCCCCATTTTTCGATTAAATGAGGATAGCAATCTCCCGAAAGACTCAAAAGAATAATGCACTGTATTAAGATCAAGAATAGAATCCATAACAATGGCTTTGTTATAGAAAGACCAAAATTATTAGATATTGAAGCCATTCTTAATGGAAAGCTTTTCTTGTAATTTTGAAAATACCATTTTCTCTCAAAGGAGTTCATCAGTTGGGTATTGAGGACATCATCATTTTCTTGATAGTAATTTTTAAGCATATTTATGAATCTTCTTTTCCCTTCTGGATAATCAGGACTCATTTTCAACCCCCTATAGTTCCACTCCACCTCAGTGACATCTATCTTTTCAGGTCTGAAATTAGAATCTTCAACATAAAAGCTAACTTGCTTTTTTACTTGCCTTTTTTTTGATAAAAAACTTGATTTAAAAATTTTAAATTCTTGTAATCCATCTACTATCATATTGAAGAGAATTAAATCTTTCACTTGAGTTTTATGAAATTTTATTTCCCCTTTCCCACCTGATGTATTAGGCTCTTTAATTTCAAGCACGTCGATTTTATTATTGAAATATTCAATTGTATCGAAAGAAGTAAGATTAGATTTAAAGGATTTTATATTTGAATTCATAATCTTTCCATCAAGTAATTCAATAAAATTAAGTTCTATTTTTCCTTTGAGCTCATTTATTATTAATTCTGAAACTTTTCCAGATTGGATTGAAATTTTGTTTGTATCGGACCTTCCTGAGATAGTTCCCAGGTTAATATTGTTTACATTTTGAATCCCAACAACCGCAAAAATCCCTTGTCTAATATTTACCCTATCTAAGTTTTTTATTTCAACACTATGAGATTCCGTATTATCAATATTTAAGTTTTTAAAGGAACCATCACCCTCTGCTGTAATATTTGTTAGATTCGAACGTGGTTGAATAAACCCTTCAATAGATATTTTTTCAATACAAACTTCTCTACCTAGGGTATTCTCTAGAAAAACACTTAATTCATTTCCATTTGTCAGTATTAAAGAGTTGTCATTTAAACTGTTATGTTTTGGTTTTATGCTTATTTCAATTACAATTGGTTTTGCTGCGTTTTTGAGAACAAACTGAAAATCAAAGCCGAGTTCATCAATGGAAAAATGGAATTCTGTTATTTCATTTTCGTTATCCTTTAAAATGAATGGTTTTACGCCTTTCATAAAAAGGCCTAGGTTTTGCTCAATTGCATTTATAATATTCATGCGTAAAATATAAGAATAAACCTACTTCTTTTTGTAGAAGCTTCCTTTTTTATTTCCAGAATGCCAAACCACCCAAATGTCATTCCGACAGAGCGTAGCGACGAGGAATCTCAAAATCAGATTGAAAAAAGATTTCTCACCACCTTTAGTGGATTCGAAATGACTTTGAAATACCTCCCTGTTTTTTATTACACTCTACAATGTAATACCTTCGGCTTATGGCTAAAAAATCCAAAACATATTTTAACTGGAGCTCCGGAAAAGATTCCGCTTTGGCGCTGTATTACCTATTGCAACAAAACGAATTTGCGGTAGACCTATTGTTGACCACCATCAATGCCCATTACAATCGGGTATCCATGCATGGTTTGCCTAGAAACGTTTTAGAGGCGCAAGTCAAGTCGATTGGAATTCCCTTGGACATTCTTGAGGTTCCTGAAAATCCATCCATGGAAGACTACAATAATTTAATGGGAACCAAAATGGAACAGCTAAAATCCGAAGGATTTACCCATGCCGCCTTTGGCGATATTTTTCTGGAAGACCTAAAGGTCTATCGGGAACAAATGTTAGCCTCGGTGGGTATCGAAACCATTTTTCCCATTTGGAAAAGAGACACTTCGGAACTACTTAAAGAGTTCTTTCATCTGGGGTTTCGGGCGGTGATTGTTTGCATTAACAATTCAAAACTAGACGCTTCTTTTTTGGGACAGGAACTATCGCCAGAACTACTAGATAGACTCCCAAAAGATGTTGACCCTTGTGGTGAGAACGGTGAATTCCATACCTTCTGTTTTGATGGGCCTATTTTTAAGCATCCCATTGCCTTTGAGTTGGGAGAAAAAGTTTTTAAAACGTATGATAACCCTTCTGACAAAGAAAATTCAATCCGTTTTGGGTTTTGTGATATCGTGCTTAAAACCGCTTCTTCCTGACTAATTTCCCATCATTGTCAAAATAGCGCCAAGTACCCACTTGCTCATCTTTGCGAAAACGGCCTGTGATTTTTTCAGCTCCATTTGTATAGTATTCGGTATAACTGCCATGCTTAAGACCGTCCTTTAGTTCCACTTTAAAACGTATAGCACCAGAACTGTATTTTTTGGCGAAAGATTTAGCGTTTAAATCTGTTGGATAGATAGTCTTCAGATTAAAAACGGCATCTGGGTCGTTGTTGGGGCTTGAAGTTTGTTTTTTGATATTTTGAAGCTGCTTCTCTTGAAATTGAGCGCTTTTCTTTACATCTTCCACATCTTGATAGCTGACCACCAATCGACTTTCAAACAGATTTTCCTCTGGGGTCAGTTGTAGCCCAATTTGGGGAAAGCAAATGATAAAATTTTTATTCTTCCGCAATTGAATTTTAGTACTCGCATCTGCCAAAGCATACATATTATCATACAAAACAGGAATGTTGCTATAGGCAAACAGACTACTGGTGCTTTCAAATTTTTTATCAAAATCTATAAAGTCCTCCGAAGTTGACAGTGTTTCCTTGGCGACAAAATCATCGATGATACTTTTTAGTGTATTGGGATTATTACTGAAGACTACATAATCATCAATCAATGTGAAATAGGGTTTGTCAAATTCTTGAAATCGTTTGCCCAATAGCATTTTAAAAAAACCTTTTATGGACAAAAAATTAATTTCATGTTCTTTATACGTAACCGCCTTGAACTTTACCGGGGTTTTCTTTTTGATTTGTTTCAGAAGAAATTCCAGATGGGTTTTGGCATCGTCAATGTCCGTTGTATTTAATACCAAGGCCAAATCGTTTTTCCCCTTTGAAATTTCAGATTTAATCTGTAGCAATGCAATTTCATCCCCGATCCAGTTCACAAAATTTTCCTTAACATCAATCTTCAGAAATTGCTCCACTTTTGCAATTCCGGCCTTATAGCTTTCAAAATCTTCTGAATTACTGGATTCCTGCACCAATTCAAAATTTTCATAGAACTCAGAAAAGCTATTAAACCCATAACTCACATATAAAGCGGTTCGCTTAGGTGCAATCTTTGGAATTGTTCGCTTTGCAGTTCCTGATTTTTGAAGGGCTTCCAGATAATTTTCGTTTTCAAAACTGATGTTGGTATATCCGTTGGCTGTTATGGTGCTGTTTTTATCCAGATCAAAACTAAAACCAGAGAACAAAAAATTCTGGCTCACATTGGTCATCCAATCCGTGGGCTTATCTGAAAACCGTTTGTAGTAGTCATCTAAAAAATCGTACTGCAGATACAGCCGAAACAAATCTTCATAACCCACTTTTTGGTTGACCTCAATAAAATTCAAATCACGACCCAAAATAGGTTCTTTGTATTGGTCAATAGAAGCTTCAACCAAAGTATGGGTATAGGAGGCCACCAATTGGTTTTTGACAAACGAGAGGTACATGGTCTCTTTATTTTTGTGGTCGTACACCTCTATAATTTCATAGTTGTGGTAGCTGCGCTTGCTCAACGTATAATTTTCATTGAGCAGTGTGTTCAAATAGGTCTTTAACAAATTAAGTTTTGCAATTCGTTTTAAGTCCAATACATAAAAGATACCATAGTCTTTTTGGGTGACCATATGAATGGAAATGAACAACGAACGTCCATCAAAAAACTCGAACAACTTATGGTTGTTGTTGAAAATGGTATCAAACTTTTGAATGTTCTCTGTTAGTTCCGCGAAGTAGCCATTTTTGTTCAAATGGCTCCACGCATTGCTCTTGCTGATTTTCTTCCAACTTTCAATGGGTTTTTCAGATTCAATGATAAAAACCGCATCCTTTGGAATTAGATAAATGGATTGCAAATTGGTCTTGGGTGATAAAACCAATATATAAAGGAGGTAACCTATATAAATAAGGAATAGGGCCAACAGGCCAAAAAGAAATCTTTTTTTCATCAGCGGTTAAGAAGTCTCTGTCTTAACAACGAAAAAATGACCTTTTTAGTTTGTAGTGAATATTATAACATTTTTAAATCCTTTATGGTCTTAAAGGCCACGTCAACCTGTTCCTCATTCACCAAAATGGTAAACTCATTGGTTGTGGATATTACCTCGTACAATACAATCCCCTCCCATGCCAATCGCTGAAAGATAAAATAGTAAATCCCTGGTACGGAAACATTTTCTGCTGGTAGCTTAACCGTTATTGAGGATAGGTTCTCTGCCTTTTGGGTACAGCGTTCATGTTTAAAGTATTTTTCCACCACCCCATCCATAAGATTGCTAATCACAATATTGATTTCATTCACCCCTCGGGAAGAAGTATAAAACACATCTTGATTGGCATTTACCTCCTCCAACAGTCTTGCCTGTTGTTGTAAAATGGAATCAGAGGCCAAAAAAGTATAATCTGTTAAGGAAGAACGAACGGTAATCTCGCCAATATTCTTCAGAACTTTTACAATTCTATGGGTGGCCCTGAATTCTAAATCATCTGAAAGCCTTTTAAGAGCCATGACAATGGCCCCATCCTTGACATCTTTGCCAAGCGCATCTGAAATTTCAGGTTTTATTTGTCGGGACAGTGAGGTAAGGTTTATAATACCTTGCGCAAGGGCGCTCTGTAAGAATGGTTTTTTTTTGATGTAGTGTTCAACTACAGCGGATATTGTTTTCATTGGTGATTGATTTTGAACAAAAATAACATATTGTTACAAAACAAACAAATGGTTAAAAATAATAAAAAGCATCTTTTAGGTGCTCAACGGACAATTTTCCACCCTTTTTTATCACGGTTATAATATCAAAGCGAACTTCCACATCCAGATTATTCTCTACTACATATTGATCAGCTGCCATTACCAAAAGCTTAATCTTTTTTTGGTTGATTGCATCTGAAACATCTTCAAGAAACCTATTATTTCTGGACTTTACCTCAACTATTGCCAATATTCTCTCCTTTCTTGCAATAATATCTAATTCGGCTTTTAAATAGCGATAATTCCGAACACAAATCTTATATCCATGCTCGAGTAAAAAATCGGTTGCCATTTGCTCTCCAAGCTTTCCAAATTCATTATGATTTCCCATAGATCTTGAAAAATATTAAAAAATACGTGCAGTTCATCGAAAAATTTGGTAGTTCAAAGTGAAAACTGCGTTAAGATTGTAATTTGTTGGCTGAATTGAACCACACCCAACGTTAACTAAACATATAGTTGCCCCAAAACTATGGACCTAATTAACGCCAGACATTGCTATGGAGTACTTCATTAATTGTAATACCTCAACTTTGGCGCCGTACACTGATCCCCTGGATGAGCTACGTGCTGCCCATTTGTACCGGAGACTTGGTTTTAGTGCCTCGGTACAGACTATTAATGCCGCTGTTGGACAAACAGCTGGAACCCTTGTGGACAATTTAGTAGATCAAGCGCTTGCCTTACCTCCAATTCCTGCTCCAGAATGGGCAGATTGGACAAACGCAAATTATCCAGAAGATGACGAATTAGCTCGTACGTTAAGAAATACGCAACGGAATGAATTCAGAATTGCTTACGGTAATGAAATCTTGAACAATGAACTAAGGGATCGAATGAGTTTCTTTTGGAGCAACCATTTTGTTACCGAACTAGACGTTTATGATTGTAATTCCTTTTTATACTACTACATAAATTGTCTGCAACGAAATGCCCTTGGCAACTTCAAGACTTTTGTAAGTGAAATTGGATTGACCAGTGCTATGCTATATTATTTGGATGGTGTACGTAATAGGGGTAATAATCCAAATGAGAACTATGCCCGTGAACTTTATGAACTGTTCACCTTAGGTGAAGGCAATGGGTACACGGAAGAAGATATCATAGAAACCTCTAAATCATTGTCAGGTTATACAGAGCGCGGCGAAGAAGGCTGTACCCAGGTAACTTTTAATCCCGAAGATTTTAACACAGACAACAAGACCATTCTTGGACAGACTGGAAATTGGGGATATGACGATACTATCGATATTCTGTTTAATGAAAGGGCCAACGAAATAGCTTGGTTCATCTGCCAGAAATTGTACACTTTCTTTGTACATCCTGATGCTAATGACGATGATGGAAACGCCCAAACCATAATCAATGGCTTGGCTGCTACTTTCACTGCTAATAATTTTGAGATTGCCCCTGTATTGAGACAACTATTTAAGAGTCAGCACTTTTTTGACGAAGATGCCATAGGAGTGATTATAAAAAGTCCTTTTGACCTTTATATGGGTTTTCTAAAAGAAACAGGCTTCACCTATGATGACTCCACTGTGCTCCGATATATAAATGATGCCGCGCTACTTGGACAGGAGCTTTTTGACCCTTTTGATGTGGCTGGTTGGCAGCGAGATAGACAGTGGATCAATTCCAATCTTATGATAGGGCGCTGGTTGACTTTAGAAGATTACTTGAGCCAATTATATACAGCTGACCCGGAGCAATTTAGAGATTTTGGATTAGCGGTAACAGGAAATGATGGTTTGACCAGCAATAACCCCGACATTATTGCAAGGCCAATAATAGATAAGATGTTGCCAAAAGGTCTGCTTACAGACAGTGATTATGAAAAAGCGCTAGTAGCTTTTCGAAGTGATGTAGATGAAACCTATTATGAAGGTGGAGCTACTCCTGATTGGACATTGTCCACATGGCCTGTTGCACCTGCACAAGTTTATCTTTTATTAAGACATCTTTCTAGAGAACCTGAATTTCAACTTAAATAACCCCTACTACTATGTGCGATACTCATCATACCCACGATACATCACCCCATAAAGGCCTAGAACATGAAGGTCATGATTTAGAACATAAAACATGGAGCCGTCGTTCCTTTATCCAAGCATTGGGTATTGCTGGATCGGGCTCAATGCTCTTGGGAAGTAGCATGGTCTCAGCATCTGCTCCCTCACCTTTGACTTCTGCAATTGCAGCAGCTGAAACAGATAATATTCTAATATTGATTAGATTGTCTGGAGGTAACGACGGACTAAGTACCGTAATCCCAATTCAGCAATACGATACCTATGCCAACGCAAGACCAAACATTTATATCCCAGAAAGTAAGGTTTTAAAACTTACAGACGATTTTGGAATTCCAACCTATATGGGTTCTTTAGAACCCATGTGGGGAGAAGGCCAGTTTAAAGCTGTGCATGGAGTTGGATATGAAGGTCAAAGTCTATCTCATTTTACGGGTTCGGATATTTTTGCCAATACCGATTTGACTACTACTGGTTTTTCAGGCCTAAATACGGGCTGGATGGGAAGGCATTTTGAGAACATCTATCCTGATTATCTAATTACCCCCCCTGCATCTCCAGCTGCCATTCAAATTGGCAATCTATCCAATCTCGTTTTCCAAGGTGAGGAAACTAATTACGCCTTTGTGACCAACAATATCGACCAATTAGAGGAAATTGCCGAGACTGGGGTCTTTTATGATATTGAAAATGCGCCTTTTGGAGATTGTATGTACGGTGACCAGCTTAAATTTTTAAGAGGAGTGGCCAATACAACCTATGAGTATGCAGGAATCATACATGATGCCTACGAAAGAGGGCAAAACCAAGTGGAATACCAAGACAATGGATTTGCACGACAATTGGCATTATTGGCCCGTTTGATTAAAGGAAACTTGGGCACCAAGGTATATATGATTTCATTGGGTGGATTTGATACCCATGGTAACCAACCTCTGGCTCATGAACGATTGATGTCCAACCTGTCCATTGCACTTAACAATTTCTATGAGGATATTGCCTTTACCGAGCAGGATGATAAGGTGTTAAGTATGACATTCTCAGAATTTGGGCGAAGAATTTACGAAAATGGTTCAACCGGAACCGATCATGGTAAAGCGGCCCCGACCCTTTTCTTTGGTTCTGGTTTAAGTGGGAGCGCATTTGTTGGTGAACACCCAGATTTAAATAGTCCCAACAATAGAGGTAACCTTGAGTATACCATGGACTTCAGAAACCTTTATGGTACTGTGTTGGCGGAATGGCTGTGCGTTCCAAGAGCAGATGTTGAAGCACATTTATTGGGTTATCAATATCAAGCAATAGATTTAGGCTTCAACTGTAGTGGTGAAACGTTTGATGATATTGCTATGGATAATGACCCCCCAACTTTGCCGGAAACACCCCCTAGCGAAAGCGAAGACCCAACAGATCCAGAAATATTGAATACCGTTGTACATACTCCCTATTATCCAACGGAGAATGCACCTCATATTCATCTAGAGATGCCTTTCGCTGCCCATGTTGATATTCAACTCTACAACATTTTAGGTCAGAATGTAGGAACTGTTTTCAATGAGATGATGTTGGAAGGTTCTACTGAGATAAACATCAGGGAACAAATGAGGGATACCTTGTCCACTGGAAAATATATTTATAGAATTCAGGTTGGGGAAGAGAAAATGAGCAAATCTGTAATGATCATGTAAACTTAACTAAGGTATACATTCCAGAATCCTCCGATGGTGCAACTCCCAACCCCAATTATGGACTGCATTATTCGGAGGTTTCCTTTTTAGGTCAATTTAGATTTGTCTTTGTCTGTTTTAAAATTGAGTGCTTTTTTTACTTCACTGTTTTTATCCTTATAGACTCGGGTTACTTCGTTTTTCTGCTCTTTAGTTAGGGCTTGCTTCATTTTTTTTAGCTTATCAAATTTTTTAGGGTTTCCTGTACTCATGATTTTTTGTAGTTAAATTCCTATAAAAATAACTGTTTTGCCGCTAACTTATTATATCAAAGTAGTTCTTGCCAGTATCAGTTCTCAAATAAGTATATTTAAAAGTATTTGTTGCAGATAATACATGTAACTTAAAATTCTAATCCAACAAAATGAAACAAGCACTAATTTATATAACTGTTGCCATTAGCTTGATGTTGCTTTCAAGTTCCTTTTTCAAATCCACATCCTCTGATACTAAAACGCTTCCTAAAATTACAAGTAGCATTCAGGATTCTAAATTCAATACATTGGTTTGGGCAGATGAGTTTGATGGCGAAGGAGCAATTAATCCTGAAAAATGGTTCCGCCAAACACAACTTCCACCTGGAGGCAGTTGGTGGGGAGGTTTGGTACAACATTATACAAATCGTAATGATAATTCTTATGTTAAGGATGGTTTCCTAAACCTTGTAGCCAAAAAAGAAGAATATGAAGATCAGGGAGAGATTAAACAGTACACATCAGCCAGGCTTAATTCCAAATTTGCCTTTACCCATGGGAAAGTTGAAGTTAGGGCCAAAATGCCAGAAGGAATAGGAACATGGCCTGCCATTTGGATGCTGAACACAAATATTAACGAAGATGGCGCCTATTGGGATAATCAAGGTTTAGGAACCGTGAAATGGCCATATTGTGGGGAGATAGATATCCTTGAGCATTGGGGAAAGAATCAGGACTACGTGTCGAGTGCCGTGCATAATGGATCAAGTTATGGTGACAAGGTGAAAAATCTTGGTGGCCAAACCATTAAAAACGCTTCAACTGAATTTCACATTTATGCTCTGGAATGGACCAGTGAGAAAATGATTTTTAGTATTGATGGAATTGCACATTTTACATACAATCCATCCATAAAAAATACGGAAACTTGGCCCTATGATACTGACTATTATTTAATATTAAATATAGCGGTAGAGTCTGAAATTGACCAAAACTTTATTGAAAGTCCAATGGTGGTTGATTACATACGAATATTTCAATAAATCAACCTGAAGTTCATCCAAAGAATAAAATCACTAGTGTTAAATTCTGTATTTTTGAGGCTTACTAAAATTTAGTTGATGTCTCATAATACCTATCCTTCTAGATATACCATTACGGCAGCATTACCGTATACCAATGGCCCTATTCATATTGGTCATTTGGCAGGTGTCTACGTGCCTGCGGATATCTATTCCCGCTATTTGCGATTAAAAGGACATGATGTTGCTTTTATTGGCGGTAGCGATGAACATGGTGTTGCCATTCCAATGAAGGCCAAAAAAGAAGGAGTTTCCCCAAAAGAGATTATTGACAAATACCACAGTATTATTAAAAAGTCTTTTGCTGATTTTGGAATTTCATTTGATAATTATTCCAGAACCTCAGCAGAAATACATCATAAAACAGCCTCGGAATTTTTTGAGAAACTATATGATCAGGGAGATTTCATTGAAGAAGTAACCGAACAATTGTATGATGAAGAGGCCCAGCAGTTTTTAGCTGATCGTTTTGTAATTGGCACCTGTCCAAAATGTGGTTATGAGGAAGCCTACGGGGATCAATGTGAAAATTGCGGTTCCTCTTTAAATGCCACGGACTTGATCAATCCAAAATCTACCATTACCGGCGGTGTGCCCACATTAAAGAAAACCAAGCATTGGTTTTTACCCTTAGATCGCTACGAAGAGTTTCTTAAAGAATGGATCATAAAAGGCCATAAAAACGACTGGAAGCCCAATGTTTATGGTCAATGTAAGTCTTGGATTGATGATGGTTTACGACCGCGTGCCGTTACCCGCGATTTGGACTGGGGAATTCCTGTGCCGGTTGAGGGCGGTGAAGGCAAGGTATTATACGTATGGTTTGATGCCCCAATTGGTTATATCTCTTCTACCAAAGAGTGGGCAGCACGAGAAGGAAAAGATTGGGAGCCCTACTGGAAGGATAAGGACACCAAATTGCTCCATTTTATTGGAAAGGACAATATTGTTTTCCATTGCATCATCTTTCCAAGCATGCTCAAGGCACATGGCGATTTTGTGCTACCGGAAAACGTACCTGCCAATGAATTTTTGAATTTGGAAGGTAACAAGCTTTCCACCTCCAAAAATTGGGCGGTTTGGTTACATGAATATTTGGAAGAATTTCCAGGTATGGAAGATGTACTCAGATATACATTGACGGCAAATGCTCCTGAAACCAAAGACAATGACTTTACCTGGAAAGATTTCCAAGCACGGAATAACAATGAGTTGGTAGCCATTTTTGGTAATTTTATAAACCGGGTAACCGTACTTACCCATAAATATTATAACGGAATTGTCCCAACACCAGATGAGTTTTCCCAAGTTGACAAACAAACCTTGGAAACCTTAAAACAGTTTCCCACAATCATTTCTGATTCTTTGGACCGCTATCGTTTTAGGGAAGCTGGTCAAGAGTTAATGAACCTTGCTCGGTTGGGGAATAAATATTTGGCAGATGAAGAGCCTTGGAAGTTGATAAAAACTGATGAAGAACGTGTAAAAACAATACTATATGTGGCACTTCAGATTGCAACAGGTTTGGCCATATTAAGCGAGCCATTTTTACCATTCACCTCCAAAAAACTCAAAAATATCCTAAATATCAGGTCGAGCACAGTCGAGACCATTAGTTGGGAAGATATAAGCACCACCGATACCCTCCTTCCCATGGGTCATCAAATCAATAAAAGTGAACTCCTATTCCGTAAGGTTGAGGATAAAGAAATTGAAGCACAGCTGGCCAAATTGGAAGCCACAAAAAAAGCCAACCAACACATGGAGAAAGAAATCACACCCCAAAAAGAAACCATAACCTTTGATGACTTCACAAAACTCGACATGCGTGTTGGAACTATCGTTGAAGCAGAAAAAATGCCAAAGGCCAATAAGCTTTTGGTGCTAAAGGTGGATACTGGGCTGGACACCCGAACCATTGTTTCCGGCATTGCCGAAAGCTTTTCCGCTGAAGAAATTGTGGGCAAAAAAGTGACTGTGCTCGTAAATCTAGCTCCCAGGAAACTCCGTGGGGTGGAAAGTGAGGGGATGATTCTAATGACCGAAAACCAAGAAGGAAAATTGGTGTTTGTAAACCCAGATGAAGATGGCGTTGGAAATGGGGAAGGGATAAGTTAACCGATTCTCCCGTTTTATTTTGAATGCTGGTCGAACAAAGTTGAGACCTGAAAAAATCCATCAAATGCAACTCATTCCCTACATAAAAAAGCACACGCAACTTTCTGAAAAGAGCATTGAAAATACCGTTGCGTTATTAAATGAGGATTGCACCATTCCTTTTATTTCACGTTATAGAAAAGAGCGCACAGGGAATCTTGATGAAGTCCAGGTAGGTGAAATTGTAAAATTCAAAGCTGAGTTTGAAGCTTTGGAAAAAAGAAAATTGGGCATTATAAAAGCAGTTGAAGAACAAGGGCTCCTAACCCCAGAGCTACAATCAAAGTTTCAAAATTGCGCAGATTTAACAAGCCTGGAAGATTTATATCTCCCTTTCAAAAAAAGCAAGAAAACAAAAGCAGAGGTCGCTCGTAAAAATGGTTTGGAGCCCTTAGCCAAAATCATTATGGCCCAACGGAGTGATGAGATTGAGTTCATCGCCTCCAAATACCTCAACAATGAAATCGTAAATGAAGATGATGCCCTTGAAGGTGCACGTCATATTATTGCGGAATGGATCAATGAACGTTCCGACATTCGAAATCAGCTTAGAAATCAGTTGGAGCGCCATGCCCAAATCACTTCAAAAGTTGTCAAAACCAAAAAAGATGAGGAGAAAGCACAGAAGTTCCGCGACTATTTTGATTGGAGCGAACCGTTAAATCGTTGCCCTTCCCACAGGTTTTTGGCCATTATGAGAGCAGAAAAAGAAGGTTTCATCCGCATAAAAATTGAAATTGATACCGATAGGGCACTTGACAATATCGAAAGACGCATCATAAAATCAAACAATGCCTGTACCGCTCAAATAGAATTGGCCATTGCCGATGCCTACAAACGGCTTTTATTTCCCTCATTGTCCAACGAGCTTTTAAAAAATGCCAAGGACAAGGCTGATACCGATGCCATTCAAGTGTTCTCCAAAAACCTAAAACAGTTGTTGCTTGGTGCACCTTTAGGTGAAAAACGAATATTGGCTATTGACCCTGGTTTTAGAACGGGCTGTAAAGTGGTTTGCTTGGATGCTCAGAGTGATTTAAAACACAACGAGACCATATATCCACATGCGCCCCAAAATGATAGCTCCGGCGCTATTAAAAAGATAAGTTCTTTGGTGGATGCACATAAAATTGAAGCCATCGCCATAGGTAATGGAACAGCATCACGGGAAACTGAGCGACTGGTAAAACGCATTCATTTTAAGAATCCAATCGAAGTTTTTGTGGTGAGTGAAGCCGGCGCTTCCATCTATTCGGCATCTAAAATTGCTCGTGATGAATTTCCCAATTACGATGTTACCGTTAGAGGTGCAGTTTCCATTGGTCGCCGTTTGGCCGACCCCTTGGCAGAATTGGTGAAAATAGATGCCAAATCCATAGGCGTGGGGCAATACCAACACGATGTGGACCAGACCAAACTAAAAACTTCTTTGGACACCGTTGTGGAAAGTTGCGTAAACTCTGTAGGTGTCAATATCAACACAGCAAGCATTCCTTTGTTAAGTTACGTTTCGGGCATTGGTCCCAAACTAGCTGAAAACATAGTGGCATATAGGAATGAAAATGGCGCTTTTAAAAGTAGGGCAGAGATAAAAAAAGTACCTCGCTTGGGAGGAAAGGCATTTGAGCAAGGAGCTGGTTTTTTACGAATTAAAGATGCTGAAAATCCGTTGGATGATTCTGCTGTACATCCCGAAAGCTATCCCATAGTAACAAAAATGGCAAAAGATAAAAGCATCCCCTTATCAGATATCATCAGAAACAAAACGGTATTGGAACGTATTGACCTAAAATCATACTGCACAGAAACCATAGGACTGCCCACCTTGAAAGATATTCTTGAGGAATTGGAAAAACCAGGATTGGATCGCAGGGAAAAAGCCAAGGTATTTACCTTCAACCAAAACATTAAACAAATTACAGATCTACAACCGGGTCAACTGCTCCCCGGAATTGTAAATAATATTACCAATTTTGGATGTTTTGTGGATATTGGCATTAAAGAAAGTGGACTAATCCATGTTTCAAACCTATCGGATTCGTTTGTGAAGGATGTCAATGCCCATGTAAGCTTGCACCAGCAAATTGTGGTTAAGGTTTTGGATGTTGATGTACCAAGAAAGCGCATTCAATTGGCTTTGCACAAGAAAAATTGATAGGATAATGCTGAAAATTGCCTATCACCCCATCTATAAACATCCCCTGCCTGATGGGCATCGGTTTCCCATGATCAAATATGAACTTTTGCCCGAACAGTTGCTCCATGAAGGCACCTGCACTGAAGCAAATTTTTTTCGCCCTGAACTCCCCAGCGATGCACCTATTCTGGCCATACATGATTCAACATATTATCATGAATTGGTCAATCTAAAAATCAAACCAAGTGCGGCACGCAAAATTGGTTTTCCGTTAAGTGAGGTTTTGGTAAAACGAGAACGCATTATTGCGGATGGCACCATAAAAGGATGTGAATTTGCTTTGAAACATGGTATTGCCATGAACATTGCTGGAGGCACGCATCATGCTTACTCCAACAGAGGTGAGGCCTTTTGTATGCTAAATGACCAAGCGATTGGCGCACGATATCTTCAAAACTGCGGACTGGCGAAAAAAATTCTTATTATAGACCTGGACGTTCATCAAGGTAACGGAACTGCCGAAATCTTCCAGAAAGATGACTCAGTTTTCACCTTTTCAATGCACGGTAGTGGCAATTATCCCTTCAAAAAAGAAGTATCAGATTTAGATATTCCTTTGGAAAAGGGAACAACAGATGGGAAATATCTTTCCATTTTAAAAGGAACCCTTCCTGAACTACTTGAAAAAGTACGACCAGACTTTGTCTTTTATTTATGTGGAGTGGATGTTCTTGAGACGGATAAGTTGGGAACCTTGGGCATGTCCTTACAGGGGTGCAAGGAACGTGACCAGTATGTACTTCAAACGTGTTTTGAGGCCAAAATTCCTGTCCAATGCAGCATGGGTGGTGGGTATTCCCCAAATATCAAAATAATTGTTGAAGCACATGCAAATACCTTCAGGTTAGCCCAGGATATTTATGCTTAGTTTTGTTGGCTTTTTTAGGCAATACTTTTCAAGTATTCAAACTCCTTTTTCTCCTATTGGTTGTGGTTTTGAAAAAGCAATCATTGGTCCAGTTTTAATAATTCAATAAAAATCAAGATTACAGATACTCATTTTGTAATTTTATGTCTTAAACACAAATCAAGCTATGTTATCAAAAAAATTAGAAGAGGCCCTGAACAACCAAATACGAATTGAAGCTGAATCATCTCAAGTCTATCTTTCTATGGCTTCATGGGCAGAGGTAAAGGGCTTGGAAGGAGTTGCAGGGTTTATGTATGGACATTCGGATGAGGAGCGTATGCATATGCTCAAATTGGTAAAGTATGTAAATGAACGAGGAGGACATGCCATAGTTTCGGATTTAAAAGCGCCGGAAACAGAATTTGGCACGTTGCCCAAAATGTTACAGCGATTGTATGATCATGAGGTTTTTGTTTCACAAAGTATTAATGAATTGGTACATGTAACCTTGGAAGAAAAAGATTATGCCACCCATAATTTTTTACAGTGGTATGTTGCTGAACAGTTGGAAGAAGAGGCATTGGCACGAACAGTATTGGATAAAATCAATCTAATCGGTGATGATAAGGGTGGGCTTTATCTTTTTGATCGCGACATTCAGCAACTTATTGTTGAAAGTGCTGCTTCGGATACCGCTGGGGAATAATTGTTGATAATTCTTTTATTTAGATTAATTTAAAATAACTATTTTTGACCCATCTGCATGTTCGCAATGGGAAAAAAGAAGAATTCAAAGAAAAAAAACAAGGCCTTACTTAAGGAACTGACCCCAACTAATTGTAAGACCAAATGCTGTAAGAAATATAGCAAAGGAGAAAATAAGCGTTGCAAACGCTGCCCATGTTTTGACCTACTGAAAAAAGTAGCATAAAAAAAGGGGCAGTTTGCCCCTTTTTTGTTTATCTGTAAGAATCCCGCTTACTTTCCTAACATTAAAAGCTCATTACATTTTATTTCTGTGATATATCGCTTTTCCCCTTCTTTGGTTTCATACGATAGCGATGTAAGCTTCCCTTCAATAGCCACTTCTTTACCTTTTACCAAATAGTTTTCTACAATCTCAGCAGTCTTTCCCCAAGCTACCACATTATGCCATTGTGTGTCCGTTACCTTCTCCCCATCTGAGTTTTTGTAGGTCTCATTGGTAGCAATGGAAAACTTGGCAAGTTTATTACCGTTTTCCAAGATTACCATTTCCGGGTCATTTCCTAAGTTTCCAATCAACTGTACTTTGTTTCTAAGTGAATTCATGATTTTTAATTTTACGTGTTAAACAGTTAATGCTATCGAACTCTTATCATTCGACAGGGCAAACATACTAGCACAAAAAATCATGAATCGGTATTGAAACGTTTGTTTTCGTTTGTAAACGGATGTAGTCGTTTACAAACTTATATAGATGTCCCATATTAGGCATCTATATACAAAGTGGGACAGGATTAGATGATTTTTCTGGGATATACTGGGGAAGTATTTTTTTTCGGGAGTCGTGAATCTTGGTTAGTTCTCCGCTAATTCAAAGAACCAGAGCGCAAAACACTATCCGGACATTAAAGAGCGTTACGGTACTTTTCCAATTCTACCAACATTGGTCAGTTGCCGTCCTTCTTTTTGGGAACCGACACCTTCAAAACATCATCTAGCGTTCCCTCTATCTTCAATTTCTTCTCGTACTCGGTGGCACGGGGTTTTTTGTTTCTATCTGTTTTCTTTTCGCTCATGATTCAACTTCATTTTTTTAATAACCTTACAATGTTAAACAACAAAATTGTAAATCCTGCCAAACCTAATGCGACTATACCCAGAAACATAATTACATCCAATTCGTCCGGGGGTTTCGATGTCCCTTTACCAGTTCCATCCTCGTTCCATGTCATTTGTATCAAATAGCCATAAACAAACTTGTAAGCGCCTATAATAGCTGCTATCATTACGAAGAAACCCGTTAAGGCCCATGTCTTGGCTTTTTTCTTAGGGGCTTTCTTCTTTTCACTCATCATTAAAACCCAATAATACATCCGCAAGTACTCACTATTCCATAAGTGCATACAAATGATTCCTGTTTAAGGCCAGATATGAATTCGTACATTGGCACACATACAAACATGAATGATAACCATATTGCGATCAATTTGGCAAAAAGGGAAACCCTTCTTGTTTCTACATATTCAAGATTAATTGTATCAAAGTTATCCTGCATAAAGTAAAGATAATCAAAAAGCTTCCCTTTTATGATAATGCCGTAAGTTCCTTATAGCTCAAAACACTCTCCGAATCCTCCAAAAACTGATTAAAACGCTCGTTAGAGGTCAAAGTCCTGTTATTGAACCTAGCAGCATATTCATCAAGGTAGCGGCTAATGTGCTTATCGCTCACTTGATGGTAAACCCCATACAGACCACGCTTTAAAACACTCCAAAAGTTTTCTATTGTATTGGTATGCACTTGACCTTCAACATAGATATTCAAAGAGTGCTTAACATTATCGTGCTTATACGTTTTCTTCAACTGCTTGTAGGCTGCTGCTTCATCTGAATAGATGGTGCTATCGGCAGGCACGTGGGTTTTGACAAAATCTACCATATTGTTGGTGGTTTCTCCCGAAACGTGCTTTAAAGCTACCTTGCCGTCACGCTCAATGATTCCTATGATAGCTTTCTTAGCTTTATAAGGTTTACCTTCATTAGTTAAGTTTTTATCATCCTGTGAACGTCTTTTGCGTAAATGCTTGTTTGATTCCTTACCACCGATATATGTGGCATCGGTTTCTACCATCTTATTTTCACCCAACATTTGCGGAGCTTTATCTCTCAACATTTCCCTAATGCGGTGCAAAACGAACCATCCAGTTTTCTGGGTAATTCCCAAGTCAATTGCAAGTTGTACGCTAGAGATTCCTTTTTTGTGTTCCGTTGCCAACCAGATTGCAGCGAACCATATACGGAAAGGAATCTTTGAGTTTTCAAAAATAGTCCCTACCCTAACGGTAAACTTTTTGTGGCAATCCTTATCACGACATTTCCAACCCCTATTGGTCTTATATGGATTGGTACAGCCACAATGTGGACAGGCAGGCTCATTTCCCCAGCGAATGTTTTCGTAGTACGCTATTCCTGTGGCCTCGTCCTTGAAGTAATCTAAAAGTTGTGGTAGTGACTTGAATTGCATCGGTGTTTGATTAGATATTTAAATATACGATTTGTCCCATTAAATACCTAATATTAATTAACATTTATTTCAATTTTAATACGTTTCTTAAGCGAATTTTGGATTATTTCCATAATTTTATTGGAATTTATCCAACAAACAATTTCTTTGCATCCCTTTGTTCATCACTTACGAACCTAGATTTCAACATATTGTGTTAAAAACTTCACATGTAATCTAATGCATTCTTTTAACTTCCAATTTGTTAATGTTGTAGTTTTGAGATAGTTCCCATTTAAAACTCTACAACCATGCGAAATGAAATTACAGTTAAGACGCTTAGGTTAAAACCTGATGTAGTACAAAAAGTAGCCAAATTGGCTGAGGACAATAACAGGACGTTCAACAATATGGTGGAAACCATTTTATTAAAATTTGAACCAGATGATTATAGAAGTTTGATATAGATAAAAGCAAAAGGCTACTTGTGACGAAGTAGCCTTTTTGGGATTAGGAAAGTCCTAGTCCGACATTGTTTAATTAAATACAAGTTCATTATGAGAAAGTCTAGCAGGACATCCACAAGAACTGTACGGGTTAACGTCCGAACCTCGAGAGGCACAAAAAGTGTCCCTGTAAAGGTTAAGACCACAACCACCACCTATAAGTGGTAGCTACAGAGCCCTAATCAATTAAACAACTTTTTTGTTTAGGGTTAAAAACGAAGCCTAGGGGCGAAGTCGGTCTCATTAGCCGTTTACTGGGTCTCATTAGCCCAACTTAGCTGAGTTGTAATAAACTTCAACCTAGATTTCAATTTTTAAACGTCAGTATTTACGGTACTGGCGTTTTTTTATGCACTAAAAATATAAAAATAATTTTATACTAAAGTTATATTAGTATAATAAATTTACGATATATGTAATTATATCGTAATATGTATGATATATGATTTTATATCGTACTTTTATTTTTTTATGAACAAGAGCATCCCTAAGTTTTTCGTGGCAGTCCGTGGAAATAAAGTTGTGTATTTTGAATCCAATTTATCGGCATTTATTACTGGCTTAAGAGAACATATCAATAACTTGAAAAGTCTCTCTTATTACGACAAGAAATTTCGTAAGGAAAAAATCATATACCATACCGATACATTCAAACACGAATGGTCATTGCAAAGATTGATTTAGCACACCCTATCAATCATAGATTCTTTTTCAGGTTCAGGAGGGTTTCTTACTGTCTTTATAGAATGATTTCCCTATTCTAAATATCATATAAGCTATAAACCAACCAACGTATTGCCAAAACCAATCAAGTCCTAACTCATTTCTGACACGTACTTCAGGATGGAGCAATTGATAAGGTGTCCTTTTTATCAAGGGCATCAAACTTGGAATAAGATAAATACCAATTGCAATGCTCAGAAGAATAAGCAATGCAGCAATTATTCTATATAAAACTTTGCGGCTTTTGGACACTTTGCTAAAAATATCCATTTTCAATCATTCAAAAAAACTTCTTTGGTGTTTGTCCCACTTTGTATATAGATGCCCCATATTACCCTTTAGATTCTTTTTCTGGTTCAGGAGGGTTTTGAGTAAATTTATCTAATGTTAGAAAGTATAAAGAATCTGTGGTATTCCAATACGGGCTATAATTTTTTTTTCATTGTAGGTGGAATAATCTTGATTTGGTGGAATCTATATATCTTCAAATCTCGTAAAGAATGGAATTATAAAACCCCAAGAGACTTCGTTAGATTTATTATAGGGATTATATTGTTTGTATATGGGGTTGCATCGATATTTTAGATTCTTGTCCGATATCATAGATAGTTGCCCTATCAACCCCTAAATTATTCTTTGGTCTCTTTCTTGGATTGGTAGTTTCTGTATAGCCAAAGAGCAGTAAAGACCAATGCAATCAAAACCACACTCGTTATTATCGCTGTTATTTCGTTTCAGCTTCCATACTTATCTTTTATCTTCTGTAAGATACTATTTTGAGGCTACATTCCAGAGTAGCCCTTAGATTCTTTTTCAGGTTCTGGAGGGTTTATTGATTATCTTTAAAACAATGGAAAGCCAAAAAACATTTACAAAACGAATTGGGGGCTATCTACATAAAATGACTCCCGTTACAGACGCTAGTGGAAAACTACTTCATTATGTGACAAAACCTTTAATGGTAGAACTAAAACCCAGGGATGTAATGCAGATTATCATTGGATCTACAATTTTGGCACTTCCAGTAGCTTACACAGAGGAAGCCTGGAAATTGGGAGAAGAATTGCCTCTATTGAACGTTGGGTTTCTTTCCATGATATCACTTGTTTTCATTGCCCTTTTCGTTTTCTTTAACTTCTATCGCTTTAATATTAAGGGACATGTTTTCAACTATATTAAAAGAGTAATCGCAACTTACCTTATCTCAATAGTGGTTGTGGCAGTTTTACTTACCATAATACAAAGATGCCCTTGGGAAACAGATTTTATGTTGGCAATAAAACGCATAATCGTAGTTGCCTTTCCCGCTTCAATGAGCGCAACCATAAGTGATGTGCTAAAATAGTTTCTGTTCCAGAATGTATATGGATAGGAATATGACCCTAAAAGCATGGTCCAAGAAATTATCCCGGACCATGCTTCAATTATTCTCAATATGATTCCAATACAGGGACTAATGAATAAAGTTCACTACTCCGGTATCCATATCATAAACGGCGCCTTTAATCCCAATCTCCCCATTTTCTACCATTGTCCTTAATAAATCACTTTCTTTTACTACCATTTCCATGGCATGGCGAACATTGTTTTCACTCACTTCATGAACAAACAATCTATTTTTAGATGATTTTGGACCCTCAGACTTAGTAGATTGTTCAATTGCCGGTTGAATGTTCTTGAGCATTTTAGTGATATGTCCCAATTCAGCACCATCAATCGCCGCATGAATAGCCCCGCAATTCTCATGCCCCATTACCAGAATAAGTTTTGCTCCTGCAACCTTGGTGGCAAATTCCATGCTTCCAAGAATATCATCATTGATAAAATTACCTGCAACCCTTGCAACGAAAATGTCACCTATTCCCTTATCAAATACATCCTCTACCGGAATTCTACTGTCAACACATGAAAGTATGATAGCTTTGGGGTATTGGCCTGTGGCACTTTCCCGTATCTGTATGGAATGATCCCTTGCCGTAAGGTCACTTCTAACAAACCTTTCGTTGCCTGCGGCCAAACTATTGTATACCTCGTCAGGTGTAAGCGCAGATTGCTCTTCCTTGCTCAACACATTCTCCACTAAAATGCTGCTTCTATCAATTTCTATGGTCTCATTGGAAGTTTCGAAACCATCTGTTGCTTGGGCAAAACCTATTGTTGTCAATGCTAAAAAAATACCTGTGGTAATCCAAATTGTTTTCATAACCATTTCATTTAAATTGTATATGGCGAAAATATGCTACTTAATTTAAACTAATACTATTACTATTCATAATTAATAGTTAAACTATTGTATTATGATAGCAATACTTTCATTTATGGTCTTCAAAAACAATACACTTATATTTGAGTATAAAAAGAAATACTATGGAAACATGGTTAAACCCAACAACTCTTGAAGGCCATTTAGTCAGACTTATTCCAATGGAAATTTCCCATGAATCCGATTTGTTGACAGCAGCTTCTGATGGTAATTTATGGGAGTTATGGTATACTTCGGTCCCCTCACCAGATACCGTTGGAGACTATATCGCAAATGCATTGATGGAACAACAGGAGAAACGTTCGCTCCCATTTGTTATTTTGGACAAAACTTCTGGGAAGGTGGTTGGAACAACCAGATTCTTGCGTGCCGATGCCCCTCACAGAAGGGTGGAAATTGGCTCCACTTGGTATGCCAAAAGTGTCCAACGCACAGGTGTCAACACCGAATGCAAGTATCTTCTACTAAAACATGCTTTTGAAACATTAAAGACTGTTGCCGTTGAATTCAGGACCCATTTTCACAACCACCCATCAAGAAATGCAATTTTGAGATTAGGAGCCAAGCAAGAAGGTATCATTAGAAATCACAGAATTGATCATAATGGAAATTTAAGGGACACTGTTTTATTTTCAATTTTGAACAGCGAATGGCCAACAGTAAAAACTTCATTGGAGTTTAAGATGAGTCGAAAGTATTAGTGCTTACTTATTTTTAAAAGATTGGCAAAATTGTATGCCGCTTGTTCCAAGTTTTTATGGGAGCTTGCCTTTGCTTCTTCCCAATCATGGATTTTATTTAATATGGACACCGCATAGTCAAGGCCCATTTCCTGAATCTCATTAATTGAAACATCTACGGAGCCACACAAAGCAGCAACGGGGACGTTTTTGGACTTGGCAGATTTCAGCACTCCTGTGATGGTTTTTCCAGATATGGTTTGATGGTCCAACTGACCTTCTCCGGTAATAATCCAATCTGCATCCTCTATTGTATTTTTAAAATTTGCCAATTCCATAATCAAATCTATTCCAGAGGTAAGATTTGCATCCAAGAAAACCATTGCTCCACCTCCCATTCCTCCAGCAGCACCAGCTCCTGCTATTTTTTGTACATCTATATCAAACGTGGTTTTCATTACATCCGCCAAATTCCTCAATCCTTCATCCAAAAATTCAACTTCTTCTTTTGAAGCTCCCTTTTGGGGGCCATAGATTTTAGCAGCTCCATTTTCACCATAAAATGGGTTGGCAACATCGCAAGCCACTTTGATTTCAACATCGGAAAGTATACTGATTATTCTACTGGTATCAATTTCTTTTACTTTGATTAGGTTTTCCCCTATGGGCTTCAATTCATTTCCATATTCATCCAAAAACTTATATCCTAGAGCTACGGCGGTTCCCATTCCACCATCATTTGTTGCACTCCCTCCTATACCTAGAATTATTGCTTTGACACCATTTTTCAAAGCGTCCGCAATTAACTCCCCAGTACCTAGTGAGGAAGTATGCATACAATTCATCTCATCTTTATTGAGCAACGCATAGCCAGAAGCCTCCGACATTTCAATATATGCGGTTTTTTTATCCTTGGATAATAGGTATTTGGCCTCAATTTTTCGAAACAGAGGGTCATTGACAACGATTTTGACCTCAGAAGCATTCAAATAGTCCTTAACCACTTCCAAGGTGCCATCCCCCCCATCGGCCAACGGTTTTTTAATAACCAAGGCGTTTGGAAAAACCATTTTGATCCCACTGTCAACAGCTTCGCAGAACTCCCTTCCTGACAAAGAGCCTTTATACTTATCCGGAGCAATTACAAACTTCATTTAAAATGATTTAGGGAAGAAAAGCACACTTCTTGTTTTATGGAAATTTAGATATTTTGTTTGGCTTTTAAAAATGGCATACGTTTTGCCCCTGCCAGTAAAGTATTTACCTTTAAATAAACTTTCAATGATGAAACAGCTACTTATACCCGTTTTCAGTTTTTTATTTACGACTCTAGTTATAGGTCAATCCAAAAACTTTTTGGATGTTCCATACCTTGAAACCTCTGCAAAGGTGGATACCTTGGTAACCCCAGATAAAATTTACCTGAACATTGTTATTCAGGAAAAAGATTCAAAAGGCAGAAAATCTGTTGAGGAACAGGAAAACAAAATGGCCCAAAGTCTACGGTCTTTGGGAATAGACCTGGACAAACAATTGGTGATCAAAGACCTAAGCAGTAACTTTAAGAAGTATTTTTTACGTTCAAAGGAAGTACTTAAAAGCAAGCAATATTCCTTGGAAGTATACGATGGCTTAACCGCTGGAAAAGTTATGGTCGCCCTGGAAAAACTTGATATTGCCAATGCTTCTCTTGAAAAGACCGAATATTCAAAAATGGATGCATTGGAGCTGGAACTGAAGTCGAGGGCCGTTAAAAAAGCAAAAATGAAAGCTGAAGCATTGACCACTCCCCTTAATCAGAAAGTAGGTTTAGCCATCCATATTTTGGATACTTCAACTCCTTATTACGCAAGATACAATCAAGCTCCCCGTATGGAGATGAAAACAATGGCGATGGATATGGCCGAATCGGAGCCTTTGGACATCGATTTTGAGAAAATAAAAGTAGAGACCACGGTAAATATTAAGTTCATGTTGTCCAAATAAGTGCCTATCGTTCGTCTTTATGACAAACAGGTAATTATGAGGGCTCTATTTTTTGTATTTCTTTTGAATTGTGCATGGCTGTCAGCGCAAGATACACTGCAACTCCAAGAAGGACAGTATCCCCCTAAAGGGAACTTGGAACAAGTATCCTGGATTACCGGTCATTGGCAGGGCGAGGTCTTTGGTGGTATTTCAGAAGAAATCTGGAGTGCGCCTGATGGAGATTCCATGATGTTCGTTTTTAGATTGGTCAATGAAGGTAAGGTCACTTTTTATGAAATAGGACATATGCGGGAAATTGACAATACCCTTCTGATGCAGTTAAAGCATTTTGATGGGAATCTCAAAGGCTGGGAAAGCAAAGACGAAACCGTAGATTTTAAACTGGTGAAAATAGAAGCGAACAAGGTATATTTTGAAGGGATTACCTATGAGCTGATCAGTGAGAATGAAATGCATGTGTATGTCTTGGTTGAAGGAAAGGAAGTGTTGTTTAAGTATCGGAAATCCTGAGGAATCAGTCCAGTACGGACAAACCCGCATTGACCATAAGTCTTAATTTATTGGGGGCAGCATCCACTTTGGCCACAACCCGCAAGCCACTATACAGTGTAAAAAGCATTAACCCAATGCTTTTGGCATCTTTTGAGGCCTTAAACTCCCCCTTGTCGATACCCTTTTGGATATAATTGATAAAAAGACGTTGCACGTTTATATTGTTATCCTGTATCACCTTACGAAGGGCTTCATCCCCTGGAATAAGCTCGGTGGTGGTATTAACAACAAAACAACCTTTGCGGGCTTCATCGGTGATGGCTTCCTCAATAGCAACATCAAACAGTTTTTTAATTCCTTCCCGCACTGTGCTTTCTTTGTCAAAAATTGATTTGAGCTGTTTTCCTGCCGTGTTTCTATATTCCTCAAAAGCTCGATTAAAAAGTTCATCCTTACCCCCAAACGTATCATAGAGACTCGCCCTATTGATTCCCAAGTGGGATACCAAACTTTGTATTGAAGTGGCATGGAACCCTTTTTCCCAAAAGAGTTCCATTGCCTTGTTCAATATTTCCTTTTCATCAAATTGCTTTATTCTTGGCATTATTTTGGAATAATTGTTCCAAATTTATTGAAAAAAACTATACTTGTGCAAGACCACCATCCACCGGTATTTCGGCACCTGTTATATAACTACTATCGGAGGAAGCCAAAAATAAAGCGGTTGTCGCCACCTCATCCGCATTGCCAAACCTTCCCAATGATACCATAGATGGTAGACTGGTAGCTAGTTCATCTATATTCTCTTGTGGCACATTGTGTTTTCCATAAATCGGAGTGTCAATCGGTCCTGGGGCAATGGCGTTCACGCGAATCCCTTTTGGACCAAACTCTGAGGCTAAGGTTCTTGTCACAGAACGCAAGGCGGCCTTACTGGCTGCATAAGCGGCCATCCCACCAAATCCTTTTACATTTGTGATAGAGGTGTTAAAAATAATGCTTGCCCCTTCATTTAAATCATTGTAAGCTGCCTTCACAGTAAATAGTGGCCCCTTTACGTTAATGTTATGCACTTCATCAAAAATTTCTTCGGTAAGACCATCAATGGTCTCCAATCTAAATACTCCTGCATTTAGGAACAATACATCAATCTTTCCAAATTTTTCAACGGTTTTTGCAATCAAATCCTTACTGTCCGAAATACTTGAAGCTTCCGCCTTTACCAAAAGGTAGTCCCCTGAAAGTTCATTTTCCAACGCAGCCAATTTCTCCTGACTTCTACCCGTCAAGACCACCTTTGCGCCCTCTTCCAAATACCTTTTTGCTGTTTGCAAGCCCATACCACTTGTTGCTCCTGTAATTACTGCTACTTTGTTTTCTAGTTTTTTCATAATACTATATATGTTGCTATATTTATTTTGGAACGATTGTTCCGATACAAACATATAAATAACAGAATGATTGTTCCAAATAAAATTTCATGTTTAACATTTGTTTATATTTAATTTCAAAATTCCTTTCATGTCGAATTCTTTTATTGCCGATAAAACTTTTGATAACCAAGATTACAGTGAGACACGATTGAAGAAAGCTGATTATGAGAATTGCATCTTCAAGAATTGTAAATTTTCAAATGGTTTTTTGGACAATCAAAACTTTATGGAATGTCAGTTTTTAGAGTGTGATCTGACAAATGCGAACGTAAAACATACCATTTTTAAAGAATGCCTGTTCACCAGCTCTAAATTGATGGGACTTCGTTTTGAAGATTGCAATGATTTTTTATTGGCCGTTGAATTTGAAAACAGTGATTTGAGTTTTGCCTCTTTTTTTCAACTCTCAATCAAAAACACCCCATTTAAAGATTGCAAATTAATTGAAACAGACTTTACGGAAGCAGACCTAACACTGTCCACATTTACCAATTGTAATATTGATAGGGCTATTTTCAATCAGACCATTCTTGAAAAAGCGGATTTTAGAACTTCTTTCAATTTTGATATTGACCCGCAGCAAAACAAGCTCAAAAAGGCCAGGTTCAGTAAGGAAAACCTCATTGGTTTACTAAAAAAACACGATATTGTAGTTACCTAAATGCTTACCTATGTCTGATAAACTCTGTTTGGAATGTGGAGATAAACTTGTTGGTAGGGTAGATAAAAAATACTGTTCCGACCATTGTAGAAATGCCTATAACAACAGACTAAACAAGGATAGTAAAAACCTTGTTAGAAACATCAACAATAAACTAAGAAAGAATTACCGTATACTCAACAGTTTCCCCTTAAAAGAAGGAAAGACAAGAACAACCAAAATGCGTTTGATGGACAAAGGTTTTGACTTTGAGTACATCACAAATTTATATACCACAAAAAAAGGGAGCACCTATTACTTTGTATATGACCTAGGGTATTTACCACTAGACAACGACTATTATATGATTGTAAAGCGAGAGTAAGATTTTTTATTTCCAGTTTTGTGCACTAAGCTTTAATGCGGCGACAACAATATCTTTACGACTAATTTGCCCAACCAAAATATCACTTTTCATTACGGGAAGTCTCCTTCTATTATGCTTGTCAAAAACCCCTGCAGCATCAAAAATGCTCATATCGTGAGGTATGGTCTGTACATTTTTTGTCATGTACTTTTCAACACTTTTATCTAAAATTGGTTGGTTAAAATATCTGCTTTCCGAAATTTGCTTCATACAATCCGCCTCAGAAATAATTCCCACCAGGAACCCATTTTTATCCATAACGGGCCCTCCCGAAATATGATTTTTGGCAAAAGATTCCATCACTTCCAAAATAGATTGCTCTGGAGTAAACGTGACCAATTTTTTAGTCATATAATCCTCCACCAATATAGGGGCATCATATTCTTTTTTTGAAGCACCCTTTAATCGTACGCCTTGAAAACTTTTGATTGCCATAGGGATTTTTTTAAGGTTGAACTATCAATATAGGAATTTTTTGCGAATTATCTAAATTTTAGCGCCTGAATATGAGGACTTTTCATAATTTCATACTTTTGGATACCAACCCTGTCTAACTATGAAGTTTTCTAGAACTCTTGCCCTTTTGTTACTTGTTTTTGCAGTGTATTGGAGTTATAAATCGTTAATGCCATCCTATCAAAGTAATCAGGACAACCAATTACAATCCTTTTCCACAGATAGGGCTTTGGCCCATGTTAAAAACCTTTCTAAAGAACCGCACGCAGTTGGTTTTCCAGGGCACCCAAATGCAAGAGGATATATTATCGCTGAACTTAAAAAACTTGGGCTTGAAACTACTACCCAGGAAGGGTTTAATGCTGGAGATTGGGCCAATTTCAGTAAGGCCACAAACATCTTGGCCAAAATTGAAGGCTCGGGAGAAGGAAAAGCATTGCTTTTAATGTCACATTATGATAGCGAACCACACTCCTCCTTCGGCGCAAGTGACGCTGCTAGCGGAGTTGCAACCATTCTTGAAGGTATACGGGCCTTTTTGGAAGAAAACAAAGCTCCAAAGAACGATATAATTATCCTTATTACAGATGCTGAGGAATTGGGACTTAATGGAGCTATTCTTTTTGTTAATAAGCACCCATGGGCGAAAGAGGTTGGATTAGCAATTAATTTTGAGGCTCGAGGTAGCGGCGGGCCCAGTCATATGTTGATTGAAACCAATAAGGGCAATGGAACACTCATAAAAGAATTTACAAAAGCAAATCCCAAATATCCTGTTGCCAATTCATTGGCCTATAGTGTCTACAAAATGTTACCAAATGATACGGATTTAACCGTTTTTAGAGAAAATGGTGATATAGAGGGTTTCAATTTTGCATTCATAGATGATCACTATGATTATCATACCGCACTGGACGCCTATGAAAGATTGGACAAAACCTCGTTAGCGCACCAAGGCAGTTATCTTATGCCTATGCTGTCTCACTTTGGCAATGCTGACCTCAACAACCTCAAAAGTCTGGATGACTATGTATATTTCAATCTTCCCTTTTTTAGATTGGTTTCGTATCCCTATGAATGGATCTGGCCCATGTTTGGTGGAGCTTTACTTCTATTTGTATTCTTTTTGTTCTCAGGTCTTAAAGTAAAGAAGCTTAAAGGGAATGAAATTTTAAAAGGGTTTCCTCCACTCTTCTTCGCTTTGATCTTAAATGGTCTTTTTGGGTATTTTGGGTGGACTGTAATCAAATGGTGGTATCCAGATTTTATTGATATGCTACAGGGCTTCACTTATAATGGGCACACCTATATTCTTGTCTTTGTATTTTTTTCCTTGTCGGTCTGTTTTTGGATATATCATAAATTCAGAAAAGTCAAGACCCAAAATCTTTTGGTTGCACCCATTGTTTTATGGCTGCTGATTTGCGCGCTTGTAGCTGCCTATTTAAAGGGAGCTAGTTTCTTTATTCTTCCGCTTTTTGCTTTGTTGATTTCTTTTATGGTAATCAACAATCAGGATGAACCGCACCCTTTCTTATTATTGTTTTTGGCGCTCCCAGCTATTTTCATCTACGCTCCTTTAATAAAAATGTTTCCTGTTGGACTTGGATTAAAAATGATAATTGCAACAACTGTTTTAACGACGCTTTTATTTTTCCTTTTACTTCCATTTTTTGGACTGTTGAAAAACAAAGGACGTTTGGCCTATGCTGCTCTTTTCCTATTTTTCATATTTAGCATTTCAGCACATATCGACTCAGGTTTCAACAAAGAGCAGCCAAAACCAAGTAGCCTTTTATATGTGTACGATACAGATAAGGATTCCGCCGTTTGGGCCACCTATGACAATCAACCAATTGATTGGAACAAACAATTTTTAGGGAACGAAAAGAGAATTCCAAACCCTGGAGAATATGAAACACTAACAAGTAAATACCGTACTGAATTTACGTATATAAAGGACGCTCCCAAAAAAGATATACCAATCCCTTGGATAGATACGGTTAAAGACACAATAATTGGAAATGAAAGATTTGTTGAATTATGTATCACACCAAAAAGAAATGTCAATCGGTTGGATATTTATACCAATTCCATCAAGTTAAATTCTGCCAAGGTCAATAATGTTCAGCTTTCTGATTATTTTCTGGAAAACAGGAAAAAAAGATTGATTACCCACTATATCAGTAATAATGAGTACACGGAACTTGAAGTGAGTTTTCCAAAAAACGAGACGCTAGATCTTACTCTTTACGAATCTTCATATGATCTGCTCACAAACCCTGTGTTTACAATTCCAGAAAGACCAGAAAATAGTATTCCAATGCCCTTTGTACTAAATGATGCAATTCTAATTACCAAAACGAAAAAATTTGATTAAAAAAATCGGTGTTTTAGGATGTGGATGGCTTGGATTTCCACTGGCAAAAAAACTTGTTGGTGAGAATCATTCGGTGTATGGGACCACTACATCCCAAGAAAAATTGGCCCTTTTAAAAAGTGAGAAAATAGAGCCCTATAAAATATCATTGAATGCCGATGGTATTCATGGTGATATTTATGGCTTTTTATCCAATGTTGATATTCTCATTGTTAATGTTCCACCAAAACTAAGAGGTAAAAACACAGAGAGTTTTATTGAAAAAATGAAGCTATTGCATTTAGAAATAAAAAAAAGTTCAGTTTCTAAAGTAATCTTTGTCAGCAGTACCTCTGTTTATGGGAATGTTTATGGCGAGGTAACCGAAGAAACCATTTCACTACCATTTACAGAGTCAGGAATTCAGCTTTATGAAAGTGAACAACTTTTTATGAAGGATTCCGCATTGAGTACAACAATTATTAGGTTCGGTGGATTAATAGGCCCAGACCGAAACCCAGTGACCATGCTATCAAAACGAAAAAATTTAAGCAATGGAAACGACCCTGTAAATCTCATTCATTTGTTTGATTGCATCCATATGATAATGACCATTATCAAAAATGGGTATTGGGGGGAATTGTTCAATGGGGTATATCCATTACATCCCATAAAAAAAGAATATTATACAGAAGAGGCACGAAAAAGAGGCATTTCTCCACCGCATTATGCAGAGAATAGTAAAGAAGGAGCAGGTAAATTGATTATTTGTAAGAATTTTACTGATAAATCACATCATTTCCTTACCTCAATTATATCTTGATTGACAACAAAAAAATCGCACTTTACAACAATTAGGATAATTTTAAGTTAATTAATACACTGATTTTTAATAAGTTAAATGCTCTGCCGTTATCTTTGTAACAGATTAATTTATTAGTGTCATGGGAAATTCAAGATTAACAACAAGAATCTTGATGGAAATGGAGAATTTGATTACAAAGAGTAGTACAAGAGAAAACATAACCTCAAGATTTCAAGACTTACATAAATCTATTCTAAGAAAGCACTACAATGCTGCAGACGTGGAAATAGACTATCATAGACAACGAATAAAAATGGATGTGGTACTTAACGATCAAGAATACGATCCCAATACCATAAACCTAGTGGTGTGTACAATCCCGGTAAATCTTTTTTATAAGGACTTAGCCTCCTTTTTAAGGTCTTGTTTATTGAAAGATGTAAAAAGTCTAGCCTTTTATGCCAGTTTACTGCGAAAACATACAGATAAAGACATTTCAATGTTAGTGCTTTAAAAGCATTGAAAACCGCAATTGAAAAAGATGCCCAAGGGTATCTTTTTTGTTTTTAAGGCATATAGTATTCTTTAACAGGATTATACCAATAATTTTTTTAGTTTTGGCGCACTAAACTAAGATACATGAGAAAGATTGTTTTGATATTACTTCTATTTGTGGGGGTAAATGCTGTTTCACAGACCAAAAGTGAATTGTTAAAACACTATGAGGCTTTTTATAAAGAAATGCGTCTGCAAAGTGATGTTAATGGAGTTATAAATGCCATGACTCATCTTAACGTGCTTTCTCCATCCAAAGAACGAAAAGATACCTTGGCCTATGTATATATGAACAATAATCAGCATCTTCAGGCACTCAATACTATCGGAATTGATAAAAATGAGGATGACTCTGATTTGGCCGTACAAGTAAAAGCAGTTTCCCTAAAGGCATTGAATCAACCCAAAAGAGCACTAGAACATTTTGAAATCCTTTTCACCAGAAGCCCATCACCATACTTGGCCTATGAATTGGCAGATCTTAAAATACAAACTGGGGATAATGATGGCGCAGCGGGGAATGTTGAATTTGGCATTGCCAATTCCAAGGATGATATGAAGTATGCCTTTTACGAAAGACAACAACCTTACGAAGTTCCTCTAAAAGCTGCTTTCTTACATTTAAAAGGTTTGATTGCGTACAATAAGGACAAAGCCAATATTAATGCTGCGGTTGCTTTAATTGATGAGGCATTGCAGCTAGAACCTAATTTCAACCTAGCTAGTTTAAGTAAACAGGCATTGGAAGCTAGAAAGGAAAAACCTGAAGGACAAGAATAAAAATTATTTCTTTTTTAAAGAAAGAAGTAATATGCTATCCTTTTCTTTTTTAAGTTGGATAAGTTCCGTGACATTTTCATTGGGTACGGCAATTGAAAGGACATAATGGGTAATTTTCCATCCATCGTTTTCCTTTTTTACAACACCAGAACCCCTGCAAAGTTTCATTTGGGTATCCAGCAATTCATCGAACCAGGCAAAATCCTTGGTTTCATTGATATAAATATTACGTTCCACAGCCGTAAAACTCCATGCTTTGCCCCTATCAAAATAAGGCTTTGAAAATTCCTTAAAAGCTTTGTTTTGCCAATTTTCGGTGGCATCTGTTCCAATAAAAACCCCATCATCGGTCATCTTGTCAAAATAGGAATCAAAATCGGCATTTGCAGCAGCCTGATGCCAATCATCCAATAACTGAGCAATCGCATCTTTTTCCTTTGTTTGGCCGCTAACTGCCAATGTTAAAACCAGCAGCAGATGTGGTATTAATTTAGTTCTCATTTAAAATCATTTTTTTGTCCAGCTGACTATTCATAACAACATTAAACTGCTTTCGCAATGCATTATAAGCCGTTAACATCTCTATTGTGGGCTGGGTAGCATCCATATGGTTTAAAATACTTGCCTTTACTTTTAGCATATAGGTTTTGAGCACCCGTAATCTACTCTTGATCTGAAGTTCATCAAACGGCTCTGGAAATTCGGCCTTGTACAAAAGTTTCTCCTTTTCAATAAGGTCATCAATGGCCAAAATTAAATCTTCATTGTTTTTTGCTTTGTACAAAACATCAAAACTACTTGTCAAATCCCTAAATTCTACCCATTCTTCCAAAATAGCAGTTGCCTCTGGGTTCATCACAAACTTCTTTGGCATTTTCTGATAATTGAAAACAAGCTCCGTAGATTCATTTTCATTAGAAAGCCCATCACTATTTTTACACCCCATTACGAGTGTAAAAACTACGATTATACATAACAATTTTCGCATAGGCGAATGTACAAATTTTAATAAAGGCTATCTTTACTCGTCAATTCAATTAACTCTAATTTAAATGCAAAAACCTATCCTTATTCTTGGTGCATGTGGCCAAATAGGCACAGAACTAACATTTGAATTAAGGGCCAAATATGGTTCTGAAAATGTAATAGCGAGCGACATTAGGGAAGGTAGCGAAGTGCTTATGAACTCTGGCCCATTTGAACTTTTGGATGCCACAAACTACGAAGCTATTGAAGATGTGGTGATGCATTACGAAATTGATGAGGTTTTTTTAATGGCCGCCATGCTTAGTGCCACTGCGGAAAAGTTTCCCATGCGTGCTTGGAATTTAAATATGAACTCTCTTTTCAACGTACTCAATCTTGCCAAGGAAAGAAAAATAAATAAAGTTTTTTGGCCCTCCAGTATTGCTGTTTTTGGTCCAAATACGCCTAAAAAAAATACACCACAAAATACGATAATGGAACCCAGTACGGTCTATGGAATAAGCAAGCAAGCTGGAGAACGTTGGTGCGAATATTATTTTAAAAAATTTGGGGTTGATGTGCGCAGTGTTCGGTATCCTGGGCTAATAAGTTGGAAAACGATGCCTGGTGGAGGCACTACGGATTATGCTGTTGAAATATATCATGAAGCATTGAAAAGCGGAAAATACCAATGCTTTCTGGATAAGGACACCAAATTACCCATGATGTTTATGGATGATGCCATTACGGCAACAATGAGCTTAATGGAAAGTAAACCTGAAAAACTCTCTGTGAGGTCATCTTATAATTTGGGCAGTATGAGTTTTACTCCAAAAGAAATGGCTAAGAGCATTCAGAAAAACATTCCAGATTTTAAAATAACCTATGCCCCGGATTTTAGACAACAAATTGCGGATTCTTGGCCAAGTAGTATTGATGATTCCGCTGCAGCCCATGACTGGAATTGGAAACCTAAATTTGATTTGGAAACTACCACGAAGGAAATGTTGGGCAATCTTAAACAAGCACTTTAGGTCGCAGTCCCAATATCTGACTTACCACCTGTCTTTTTCAGGAGTTTTATATGATGGATTTCAACCCCTTTGTCAATGGGTTTCAGCATATCATACATATTGAGTGCTACAACACTTGCACCATGCATTGCCTCAACCTCAACTCCAGTCTTATAAAAAGTCTTTACCGTAATTTTAACAGTTATGTCCAGGCCATTTATCTCATACGCTATAGCACAATGCTCAACGGGTAAAGGATGACAATCGGGCAGCAAATCCGCTGTCTTTTTTACTCCCAAAAACCCAGCGGCCCTACTCATGGAAAAAACATCCCCTTTGGGAACAGTTTTCTCTTGGATCGCCTTTATGGTTTCTTTGGAACTTACCTTCACTACCGCTTGGGCAATGGCTGTTCTATGGGTAGCTTGTTTTTGTGTAATATCAACCATGTGCTATGTATTCACTTTCCATTGATAAGAATCATCCTCAAAAAGTTCCTTTCCAAAAACTGGAACCTGTGCTTTTATTTCTTCAACTACAAAATGAATTGCCTCAAAAACAACTTTTCGATGTGGTGAAGAAACAAAAACAAAAAGACAGACCTCCCCAACCGCAACCTTGCCTAAACTGTGATAGATATGCATGCAGGTGATTTCAAACTTCTCAAAGGTCTGTTCCCGTATTTCATGGAATTTAAGATTTGCCATTTCTTCATATGTGGTATACTCAATGGCACTTACAGTTTTGTCTTCAATTACATCGGCCCTCACCTGCCCTAAAAAAATATTGTGTGCCCCTATTTGGGTCTTGGATTGGTGCTTTGCAATGGAATCAGCAATGAAATTTGGACTTATGGGTCCCTGAACAAATACGTTTTTGATTTTCTTTTCCATATAGAAATCATTTAGCGCTAAGGTAACCAAGAAAAATGTAAATGGGGGTCATTTTGGAATTTCAACCAAATATCTTCAGGACCCTTTTCAACTACCAAATAATTCAGATTCTCTACCATTTAATAGTACATATTGACCATGTACTTTTTTCTACTAGACCCTGGCCAACATCTCTTCTAGTTTTACCCCAAAACATAAAATCATGAAAAGATCAAGAACGTTTTATGCTGCATTATTAATTGTATGCGCTATTCTTTCATTCACCTCGTGCAAAAAAGATGATGATGGGGAAATGGAAATAACTCCCGATCCACAGGTGGTTTTGCCACCAGATTATGTGGTACTGAAAAATTTACATGATTCCAACTCCGGCAATACCCTTGGTTGGGATTTTGATGATATAACCATGAAAAGTTGGTCTGGTGTCAGTTTACAAGGAGAAAGGGTAACTGAATTGGATATTTCAAGTAAAAGTCTTACCACATTACCTGATACAATTGGGGAACTCTCAGAATTGACCAGTTTTACCGCCAACGACAATAACATTGTTACCATTCCTTCAGCCATAAGGGAATGGACAAAACTGACCTACTTTTCAATCAATGAAAATGCAATAACCAATATTCCCAAAGAGATTGGGGAATTGCAAAATCTCATTGAACTCCATGTTATGGGAAATCAGCTTAGTGAATTGCCATTGGAACTAGAATCATTGGATAATGTTGTCATTTTTGATGCAAGCTACAATGTGCTTACCCTAGTTCCACAACAAATTCGTAAGATGATACAACTTGAAAAGCTGTATTTCAGTTACAATAAGTTAAGCTCGGTATCCTATACCATTGGGCAGCTTGTGTCAATTAAGGAAATAGATCTTAGCAATAATGAATTAACTGTTCTGCCTATTGAAATGGGCAGTTTGAACACCTTGGAACAGCTATGGGTGGCACAGAACCAGATTTCCGTAATACCACAAGAAGTATGTGATTTGGAAACCAATAATGATACTACTATTTCGAAAGATACAAATGTTAGCTGTGGTTACATTTTTCCAAATTATACCGCACTGCATGCATTGTACCATGCGAATCCTAATAATACACTGGGATGGGATTTAACAGATACCACAATGGAAACATGGGAAGGGCTGGTCGTTGATCAGGGAGCCGTTATAAGCATGGATATTTCTGGAAAACAAGTTTCCAACATTACTTCAGAAATTGGAGCATTAACCGCATTGCGCAGCCTAAACCTGAGCGAAAACAACATTACAAGCTTACCAGCTGAAATAGGGTTATTGTCCGTTTTGGATGAGCTTCACTTGGACAACAATAGTCTAAGTGCATTGCCTGAAGAAATAAAGGACCTAGGAACCCTCTTGGTGTTGAATCTAAAACAAAATGATTTTTCAGAATTTCCAATGGAATTGGTCGAATTCAGCTTGATAAGCTCCCTTAATCTTGGTGATAACACAATAGCTACCTTGCCCACCGAGTTGGTCAACGTTTCCATTAATGGGCTTTACCTTCCCAACAATATGCTGACCGAAGTTCCAGTGGAATATGGTGACATGAGCAATTTAACAGTGTTTGACCTTCAAGGAAATACATTCACTGAAATTCCAGAGGAAATCTGTGCGCTAAAAGACAAGACCCCGGCCACTACCATTTTGTTGGATGATGACACTTTTTGTGAAGATGATACTGTTGTTGCACTAAGCGAGTATGAAGTCCTCAAAGAATTGTACGAGACCAACACCAATAATTCATTGAACTGGGGCGACAGCCTAGACGACCAGACCATGGCAGCGTGGGAAGGAGTGACTATAACCGGGGGCCATGTGACAGAGCTAGCTATTACATATAAAGATATTGATGCCTTACCAGGTTCTTTTGGGCAATTAGCATTCTTAAGTTACCTTAATATCGGTTATAATAATTTGATTACTTTACCTTCAGAAATAGGAGATTTAGATGCGCTTGTCGTTGCTGATTTCACAGGTAATTTCTTAATATCGTTCCCAGATGAAATTGGCGACATGGCGGCCTTGGAACATTTGACTTTAAGTAACAATTCCTTTACTGAACTCCCTGATGGCATTGGTAATTTAGCCAACTTAAAAAGCCTTACGTATTACGGTGATCTATTTGGTAAACCATTGTTAGAAAGGTTGCCAGAAACTATTGGTAATTTACAAGAACTTACCTATTTATCCATACAGGTCAGTGATATTAAAGAACTTCCAAGTAGTATTAAAAACCTGAACAATCTTGTAAAATTGGATTTGGCAAACAATGAGATTGAAAACTTGCCAAATGATTTAGGTGGATTACCAAAATTAGAGGAATTCTATCTGTCCAATAATGAATTGGACGCAATACCGGACGGAATAAGTGGGTTAGCTGCTTTGAAAACATTATCTATTGATGGCAATCAGCTTACGGACTTACCAGCAACCCTCCCTAGTTTGGGTAACCTGGAAACCTTGATATTGGCACGAAATCTTTATACCGAAATCCCCTCCATTGTTTTCTCGCTACCGGCCATTAAAGCACTCAATTTTTACCAAAACCAATTAACTGTCATTAGCAGCCACATAGGAACGCTAACAAGTCTTGAATCATTAGACCTTTCGGGGAATCCATTTGAAGTAGCAGCTATACCCAATGAAATTGGGAATCTCACTAACCTTAAAAGACTGTTGTTCTCGAGGTGCCCCAATTTATTGACATTGCCTGCGGCTATTGGACAATTGACAGACCTCGAAGAACTGTATATTTTTGATTCAAACGTCAACCTACAGCTGCCATCAGAAATATGCGATTTACGTAATAACGGACTGACTGTTTATGTAAGTAGTAGTTTGGTGGATATAGATATATTGTGCCCTTAGCCTAACATCAAAAAAATAGAAAAAGCCTACGGGATTTTTATACAACGTAGGCTTTCTCCATTCTTTAAGGATTTTAATAATTCGATTATCGGATAGTAAAAATGACTAATTTAGGGCAGTTCCCCCTCCCTTTAAATTGAACCCTATGAAATATGATTCCATTCTTTATTTCTTTCTCCTATGGTATGTACTTTTCTGTCCTAGACTTAACGCACAGAACGAGATAAAAATCGACAGTTTAAAACGAACACTTGCATTGGCCAAAAGTGATTCCAATAAAATAGACCTCTCGATAAAACTATATCAAGAAATTGTTGCCAGAGATACTTCTGAAGCTCTTGGATTTTTGAATAAATCAATTTCTTTAAGTAATCAAATCGATGACGTTAATCGCCTTTCGCAGGCATATTTGGTAAAGTGCAATCACTATTGGAAACGTGGCAACCTAAATTCTTCTAAGGAAGCGTTGGCAGAAGTGGAGAAAATAATATCCCGTATCACAAATAAAGAAATTAATGCCAAATTTTATTTGGAAAAGGGCATAGTCGAACATAGGGGAGGTCAATATTCCAATGCGATAGAAAAATTTCTAGAAGCAAGAAACGTCTATGAAATTTTGAAGGACACCATGGCTATCTCAAAATGCCACATTAACATAGGCGGAAGTTATTGGGAGCTGAACCAGCCAGACGAAGCACTAAAAAATTATCTGACTGCCTTGGAAATTTTAGAATCAACAAATAATCCAGCTGAAATGTCAATCTCGAGTATTTTGGGAAATATAGGACTTATTTACAGGCAAAAAAATCAATTTAAAAAGGCATTGGTCTATTATCAAAAATCATTGGAGCTCAATAGAAAAAATAACATGAAAATGGGCGAGGCCATCAACCTACAAAATATAGGCTCATTATATGCTCAAAGCAAAGATTACAATAAAGCATTGCCCTATTTTCAAGAGGCAAAAAATGTTGCGACCTCCATAGATGATAAAGTTGGGATTTTATATGCAGACCATAGTATTGGTATGCATTATATAAAAACGGGCAATTATAATAAAGGTATTTCCGTATTAAAACAGAATCTTGTATTGGCAGAAAAACTGAACAACACCGAGGAAATAAAAAATATGAATCGTAATATTTCTGATGCTTATGAAGGAATGGGGAATTACAAACAAGCGCTCAACTATAGAAGAACCTACGAACAATGGAAAGATAGTCTTATCAATAAAGATCATTTAAATAAGGTGAAAGAATTGGAGCTACGTTTTGAAACCGCCAAAAAAGACAAGGAAATTACTTTGTTGACTCAAGAAAACAAATTGCAAGAAGCCCAATCAGAAAAAGAAGCAACCTTACGCAGAGCATTGATTGGGGGGCTTTTATTGTTAGCAATTATTGGGGGATTACTTTTTTATACCATGCGACAACGGCTACGAAACCAAAAAATACTGGCGGCAAAAAATGAAGCGCTGAATAAATCTGAGCTTTCAAAAGAATTGCAGACCTTGGAAATGAAGGCACTACGGGCACAGATGAATCCGCATTTTTTGTTCAATAGCCTAAATTCAATCAATACCATGATCCTTAGCGATGAAACCGAAAATGCCAGTAAGTATCTATCAAAATTCTCGAAACTTGTTCGCTTGTTATTGGAAAACTCAGAGCAACCCAAAGTTTCTTTAAAAGATGAAATTGATTTGTTAAAAGCCTACATTCAGTTGGAAGCCATTCGTTTCAACAACAAAATGGACTATACAATTGAAGTGGACCCAGAAATTGATCAAGAATCAACCTTTTTACCTTCCATGGTATTGCAGCCCTTTGTTGAAAATGCTATTTGGCACGGCTTGTTGCATAAAAACCAAAAAGGACTTTTGACCATTGAGATTAAGGAAAGTGTCGATAATTTATTGTGCAGTATTATCGATAATGGTGTTGGACGCGAAAAATCATTAACACTAAAAAAAGAGGGCGGATTAAAAAAGAAATCCATGGGCATAAAGATTACCACAGATCGGTTAAAACTGTTGACCCAACAAAAGATAAAAGATGTCATCAGCATCATTGATTTAAAAGATGACAACAATAATGCATTGGGCACACAGGTGAATATACAAATCCCCCTTACTTAAAATTTGGATATGATACAGGCACTCATAATAGATGATGAAGCTAAAGCTAGGCAAGGGCTTCGTTTGGTATTGGAAAAATACTGTCCAGAAATAAAGATATTAGCGCTTTGCGAATCTCCTGAAATAGGCCTTGAAAAAATAAATGCGCTAAAACCGGACCTTATTTTTTTAGATGTACAGATGCCTAAAATGTCTGGGTTTGATCTATTGGAAAGGGTTTCCAAAATCAATTTTGAGGTTATTTTTGTTACCGCATACGATCGCTATGCCATAAAGGCCATAAAATTCAGTGCGTTGGACTATCTCCTAAAACCTATTGATGTTGATGAGTTGGTCAATGCTGTTGAAAAAATATCCAAGAAAAAGAAAAACAAGGTCGCCCAATACGGTTCACTTTTAAAAAATGTGAAACCGGGCATGGAAAAATTAAAACGCTTGGCCATTCCTTCAGATAATGAAATCATTATGCAACCAATTGCTGATATTATCTATTGTGAAGCAGATAGCAGCTATACCACTTTATATCTATCTGGAGGTAAAAAAATAACCGTTTCAAAAACTTTAAAGGAGTTTGAAAATATATTACCCGAAGGGGATTTCTGCCGCATACACCATTCCACTTTGGTCAATATGGCTCATGTAACCAAGTACATTAAAGGCGAGGGAGGATATGTTATTATCTCCAACAACAACCATTTGAACGTGAGTCGAAGAAAGAAAGACCAATTCTTACAAATGCTGCACCAAGCCTAAAACCACTTAACGGGCGTTTTCAATCAGTTACTTTATTACCTATACCGCTTACTAGTTTAGCATAAAACCTCTAGAGGCACACCATTAGTTTTACATTGAATTTAGAAAGGTTCCCCCAAATTTTAATGTTTAACTAAAAAGGTATTATGAAAAGTAATTTAATTTATTTGGCGCTATTTGTTTGGTCATTATTCATTTTGAACACTTCTTGCAGTAAAGACGACGCTCCACCACCTGAAGAGGAGGAAGAGGAAATGGAAGAAGAAAACGAGGACAATGAAGAAGGGACAGACCCTGGGGGCCAACAACCGCAATTAACCGCTGATTATCTTGCACTAAAAGCACTTTACGATGCCAATAGCGGCAACACTTTGGGTTGGGATCTGGATGACACCACAATGCAGAGTTGGAGTGGCGTTGAACTGGAAAGCGAAAGAGTTGTAAAGTTGGATGTAAAAGATAAAGCTCTTACCGTTTTGGTTCCCGAAATCGGGAATTTAGAAAAATTGACCTCTTTAGATGTAGGTATCAATTCTATTTCGCAGCTTCCCTCAGAAATTGGGAAGCTTACCGAATTGAACGTCCTTCACGTTGAAAGTAACCTTCTGACCGCACTACCCGCCGAAATAGGTCAATTGGGACAACTAACGGAGCTCTACGCACAAGCCAACAATGATATTAAAAATCTTCCCCCGGAGATAGAAGCTCTTGAACAGCTTATCATCCTAAACTTATATGGTAATTCTTTGGAAGCCTTACCGGTTGAAATTGGAAACCTAAAAGCATTGCAACTCTTGTCGCTTTACAGCAACCAACTTGTTGAAATACCAGCAGAAATTGGGAATCTTACCGAGTTGACTGTTCTTAATTTAAATGAAAATCAATTGAGTACACTGCCCAAAGAGCTTGGAAATCTTCACCTCTTAAATGCGATGAATTTGAAGAATAATGACTTGACCCTAATCCCGCAAGAAATATGCAATCTTGAAGAAGACGGTACAACAACAATTATTAAGGATAATCGAGTACGTTGCGATTTGGCAACGTATCATTATGAAGCTCTTGTCAAACTTTATGATGCAAATCCCGGAAGTCAACTAAATTGGGATTTGAACGATACCAGTATGCAAAGTTGGGGAGGCGTTACCTTACATTCAAATGGTGCAGTTTCCGAATTAAATTTAGAGAGCTCATTAGTTGGTGTCCTTCCTCCCGAAATAGGGAATCTCAAAGGACTAACGTTTCTTGATTTGTCTATATGCAGTATTACTGTGCTTCCATCAGAATTGGGGAAATTAACCAGTCTTCAAGAACTTAATCTATTCTTTAATAATCTTACTTCATTACCACCAGAAATAGGAAAACTTTCGAATTTGGAAGTACTCGATATTTCTTTCAATAGCCTTGAAACAATTCCAACGGAAATAGGAGCGTTGACAAATCTTGTGGTTTTAGTTGCTGAGGCCAATGAACTCATAAAAATACCAGATGAATTTGGTAACATGGGAAGTCTTAAAGAACTCAATATCGGATTCAATAATCTAAATGCTATCCCAAGTACTATCGGCAACCTTAAGGCACTCAAAAGTGTGGTCTGTTCAGACAACAAGATTACAACGATACCCAAAGAACTTTCGGAATTACCCGAATTGATAAGTGCTGATTTCGGAAACAACCCAACAAGTGCCCTGTCACCTTCAATATGCGATTTGTATAGTCAAGGTATATTAAGAATAGATGCGGATCAGGTAATCGCCAGTGGATGCCCATAATATGGACCCTAATCAAATGAAAAAGAATTTCAGCTTCGTGTTGCTATCGTTTCTGGCTTTGTTCTGTGCTTCCTGTAGTGATGTTGATAATGATATAGCATCAAGGGAAAATCAAAATACAGCTAATGCCATTACCAAAACTGTGGTTACCCTAAATAATGGAGATCAGCGAGAATATATCGTCTATATCCCTTCCACATATGATGAAACTAATGAGTCCCCTTTACTGTTTCAACTACACGGAAGTAGTGGAGACGGCGAAAAATATTATACTATTTCTGGTTGGAACGAATTGGCCGAAATACACAATCTAATTGTTGTTTATCCTACTTCATATAGCTATGACCTTAAATTGAATGGCTGTGGAAATGATTTAGTGACAAAATGGAACAATTACAACTTACCAAAAGAAGTTTGTCCAAGTGAAGTACTACGGGACGACACTTCTTTTTTCAATCAAATAATAGATGAGTTGGTCGATGAGTACAGTATTGATACCTCTAGAATTTATATGGCGGGTTTTTCAAATGGTTCTGGTATGACATCACGCCTTGCCGTAGAACTATCCGATAGAATAGCCGCAATAGGTGGTTTGGCCGGTTTCTTTCCTGAAGACACTATCTATGCACCAAAACGAATTTTACCCGTACATATAATGCTGGGCACAACGGATGAAAAAATTGCTTCCAGGACTATTTTTAATGATACAATCCCAATGAGTTTTCAACAGCTATTCTTAGACCCAACCTTAAGAGGCATTACACAAACCTATGTCAAAACTTTTGACTTGAATCCCAATTACACGGTAACAGATTCTACCGAACATACCCTAACGGCGACTTTTCAGGGCAATTCAGGAAGTCCTGAGCATTTAATGAAATTTACGCTTTGGAAAGACTTGGGGCATTTTTTCCCTAATCCAGATGACCGACCAGGTGCCGCCGATGTATTGTGGGAGTTTTTTGAATTTTATGATAACTAAGAATAAACAAGAAGTAGTTGCTAGAAAAAGAATTGGAGTTTTTGAAAAGGCATCCAATTAACCGGTAATTTCTTAGGGCCCTTATTTTCTAATAAATTCCAAGTGCTAACATCTAGGCCAAAGTAAAATTCCTTAGATTTGCCCTAACGTGAACATGAAGATAAAACACTTAGGTTCCTTTCTTTTGATTACTTTGATTTTAATCAAGGTATCGGCCTTCCATGTTTATGAGCACCATGATGACCACGAAGATAAAACAGGCTCATGTGAGTTTTGTCTCTTTGCGATTGATAGTCAACAATCAGATTTACTATTGCAGGCATCGGCAGTCATTAAAGTGCCTAACGAATTGTCAGCATACAAGCCCTGCATTATTTCCCAAGATTTTCAAATCTCTAGAGTTTCTTGTAGAAGCAACCTGTTTTATAGGCCTCCTCCTTCTTCTTCTTTTCTTTAATTGCCATCTGTTATCAGACCTTCTTCCCAATTAGAAATCTAGTAATTTCAATTGGGTATAATGGTTATGAAATTATATTAAACCTGACTTTCAAGATTGCTTACATCCCCATCGTATTAGCGTTGTTTTACTGGCTAGTCGATATGATGGTTCGTCGTTTCTACTTTGCTTTTTTAAAAAGCTGTCATTTATAAGAAGTGCGGACGGAAAGAATATAACTCCATAATCAGTCCTGGAAAGATAACTTCATTTTTCATAGGTATAATTCCATACCTCTATTTTAAGATCAACATATTATGATATACAAATCAAAAAATAAAGCCTCATCATGTCAATTTTACAGTATGGGTACTTTGAACTGTTTAATCCACAAATGATTTGACACATTGCTTTACAAAAACAATTTTGTTCACTTTATTGTTGATGGCTACATTATCCTTCGGCCAGCAAAATCGATTGTCGGGGACCGTTATCGATAACAATAAAGTTCCTTTAATGGGAGTAACAATCCAGTTGAAACCTACGGAAAGGTACGTTGTGACCGATGAAACAGGGAATTTTGAATTTTTAAAGATTCAATCTGGTACCTACAAACTGATTTTTTTATCCTTGGGGTTTGAACCCTACGAAGAGGTAGTTACCGTAACTGACAATACTCCTGTTCTGCGAGATATCCGTCTCATCGAAAAGGCAGCAGTCCTCAACGAGGTTGTAGTCACTGGTAAGTCCAAGGCTCAAAAGCTTCGAGAAAGTACGGTTAATGTTTCGGTAATGCAGACAGAAAAATTTCTTGCCCGAAATACGAACACCAGTGATATTATAAAACAGATTCCCGGTGTTGTCGTTCGACAGACCGGTGGTTTTGGGAGTAATGCCGAAGTATATCTCAATGGGATGACAGGCAAATCGGTTCCCTTTTTTCTTGATGGTATTCCTTTGTCTTACTATGGTTCTGGACTTGGACTGAATGTGCTTCCAGCCAGTCTCATGGATCAAATTGAAGTATATAAAGGAGTGGTGCCCGTGCATCTTGGAGCGGATGCATTGGGCGGAGGTATCAATGTCATTACCCGAAAATCCTATAAGAATTATCTAGATGCTTCTTATTCCGGTGGATCTTTCAACAGCCATAAAATCAATTTAAATGGGCAATGGGTGCATCCCGAAAAGCAGTGGACCATTGGCATCAATTCTTTTTATAACCACTCAGATAATGATTACAAGGTCGATATTGAGATTCCAGATGAGTTCGGCAACCCCAGCCCTGCCACCGTAAAACGTTTTCATGATGGGTTTTCTAATTATTTGGTGGGTTTGTATGGGGGTGTTTTTGATAAAACATATGCCGACCGCTTGATTTTAAGTGTCCGTTATTCAGGTCTTGAAGATGATATTCAGCATAACGCGATAATGGCACAGCCCTATGGAGAGGTAACTTATGACGAGGCTACCATAGGAACTTCCCTAGAATATGAGAAAAAAGAAATCTTAAAGAATACAGATATGAAATGGTACGGTGCCTACAACCAAACCCTTGGGCATTTTGTGGATACTACGCTGAACGTATATACTTGGGATGGAAAAGTCTTCGATCGCCGTACCGATGGCGGTGAAATCTCAACCTCCAGAAATCTATTGGAACTTAACAGTAAGAGCCTACTAGGTAGGTTAAACATAACCCATAGCCCATGGGAAAAGGGAAAATTTACTCTAAATATATTTTCTGCCAGGTTTAGGCGAACAGGAGAAGACCCAGTGGCTGCCGAATTTTATGGAGAGGACTTTTTCGCGAACCCAACCGTTCTTTTTAAGAACGCTACAGGTTTAGCCTACGAACATGACTTTTCGAAAAAATTGACGAGTTATTCAGCCGCGAAACATTTTTGGCTGGACGCAGAGGGATATGCTATTCAAAATCTTGAATTCGTACCAAACGAACAAGAAGTTTCAAATCTTGGTTTTTTGCAGTCTCTTCGTTATCAGCTTACAGAAGAAATTTTGGTCAAGACCTCATATGAATATGCCACTAGGCTTCCGGATGAGTTTGAACTTTTTGGGGATTTTACGCTCATCCGCCCCAATCCCTTTCTAGAACCAGAGCAAAGCCATAACCTGAACTTTGGGTTACAATGGAATCGCAAAAGAATGAATTTGGATACCAACTTTTTTTATCGCGATACCGATAATATCATATGGTTGAGGACCTCTCAATTTTTTGCACAATATCAGAATCTATTAAAAGCGCGGACTATGGGGGTGGATATGGAAGTTCGTTTGCTGCCCTTCGAATTTCTGGAAATTACCGCCAATGCTACGTATCAAGATTTGAGAAATCGTTCTCCCAAAAGCGTTACAGGAGTTGTAGATGATCGTTATTTTAATGCACGTTTACCCAACATTCCGTACTTATTTGGTAATGGGGAATTGCGTTTCATCAAAAAAGGCCTTTTCGGTCCAGAAAATATCTTGTCAACATGGTGGTCAGGCAGCTACGTAAACGAGTTTTTCCTTTTCTGGGAGATCGATGGTAATCAGGATTTTAAAAATACCATCCCTTCGCAGTTTGTTCAGAATATAGGAATATCCTGTACAACTTTGGCCAATAAAGCCACAGTATCCCTGGAATGTACCAACCTATTCGATGAAAAAGTATTTGACAACTTTAGCGTACAACGCCCTGGTAGGGCTTTTTACATAACACTAAGAACATTTTTAAATTAATTATACACACTTTAAATCCAAGCAAAATGAAAAAAGTACTTTTTAAAAATTGGCAGTTTCTTGCAATTATGGCATTTACGGGATTCGTTTCTATTAGTTGCAGTAGTGACAATGATTCCCCAACGGACGACACCACGCCTATGCCAGACCCTATAGCAATCAATTTTGGATTGTCCACTGTAGGTGGGGCCTTCCCAAACCAAACCACCTATATCCAAGGACTTACTGATTTGAATTTCAATACTATAGGCAACGATCAGGCAATGGAATTAGCGGCCAATGGTGGAGCAGGAACAGTATCGTATAACAAGGCACTTTATACCTCCCCATTTGGTGCACCGGCGACATTGGTAAAGTATGTCTTTGACGATGAAGGGAACACCGTTGAAGAGGAGCGTATTGTAGTTCCTGGTGCAAACGTTTTCTCCACCCTATATTTTGAAAGTGAAACCGTGGCCTATGGCTCCGTGGCCGGGGGCATTTCAAAATTGATTGTATTTGACCCCACTACCATGCGTATAACTGATGAAGTATCTTTGAGCTCTGTCACGAGCCGTTTTCCTGAAGCCACCCGTACCTATTATCTCGATATGATAGAACGTGAGGATAAACTGTTTATGGGAGTACATTATGAGAACAATTTTGTACCTGTAAATGATTCTGCATATGTTGCAGTCATTGACCTGAATTCAAGAACGGTGGAGAAAATTCTTTCGGACAATAGAACCGGTATGGTTTTCGGAGGTCAGGCAGCGAACACAGGTATGGTAAAGACCGAAAATGGTGATATATATGTACAAGGTCTAGGCACTACGCTAAGTGGAGGTGCAAGTCCGAGTGGTCTGTTGAAAATCGCCAATGGGGAAACCGATTTCGATTCGGATTATTTTATGGACATGCAAGCCGCAACAGGCAATGTATGCTATGGTATTAACCTAATGCCCAACGGACGTGCATTTACATCAAAAGTGGAGGACGAGAATGATTTTTTCGAATTTCAGACAGGAGAACCACAGTTTACCTATTATGAAATAAACATATTGAATGGAACCAGTGAAGGCGCAGTACCAGGGCTTCCCACTACCTACGGTTCTAGAGGTATGATTATTCGTCCCCTCGATGGTGAAGAATTTCTTTTCACCAATGCTACCAACGATGAGAATGCGGTATATAGTTTTGATGGAGCTACTAATTCCACAAGCAAAAAATTCGTTTCTACGGGTGGATATATTAACGGATTGGAAACACTCAATTGAATCCGAAATGATTTTTAAAGTACTTAGATAAAGGGTATGGGAATCTAAAGTCATAGGTTCCCTATACCTTAATCTGGGAGTATGGTCAAATGAGTCTTTTGGATACTACGAAATCAGAAAATTAACTACTGTAAACCCATTTATGACTTTGGGTACACCTGAGAAACTAATTTAGCTATGGACAAGTAAAATTAAAATATTATAAAATGAAAAGTAATCGACGTCAGTTTGTCAAAAAAACAATAGCAGGATTTGCAATGATATCTTTAAGCCCTGTATGTAATAGCCAAAAAGTTTTTTTTACTGATAAACGGTACGAAAGTAAACCCTGGCTTGAACTTTCTAAAGCAGCTTACCTCAATAACGCTTCGCTTATTAGTAAAATGGCGGGCGGAAAGCCAATAATAGCAGTGTTGAAAAACAATGCTTATGGCATTGGCGATGTACAAGTTGCAAATATATTGGATAAGTCGAGTGATGTATACGGAATTGCAGTAGTAAAAGATGAACGTGCTTTGGCCATACGGTCAAAAGGTGTATCAAAGCCTATTCTGTTAATGGGTGATTTTGATAAAAATCTATCGCAGGAGCTTGTTAATAAGAATATTGTTTTGAGTGTTTATTCCAAACATTCCCTACTTAAAATCACTGAAATATCACGTAACTCGATCACCTCCATTCAGGTAGCACTTTATATTGACACAGGACTTGGAAGAATGGGTATTCCTTATCAAGAAGTTGCAGAGATTGCCAAGGAGATTGCCAAGAATCCTAAAATAAACATTGTGCAGACCTTTTCGACATTAACCACTCCAAAGGAATTTGCAAAAGAACAAATCTTGAGATTCGAAAAAATCATATTGAAATTGAATCAAAAAGGAGTAAGTACAGGATTAAAACATTTAGCTCCTTCTTATTCACTAATTGACCTACATAACTCTCATCAAGATGCTGTGAGACCAGGTATATTGCTACATGGTTCTTTCCCATCAATTGACATGGCCGAAGCCAAAATTTATCCATTGCAAGTGGGCTATCGTCTTAAAGCTCCTGTAATTCGTGTAGAAAAATTAAGTGAAGGAGATACTATCGGGTTTTCACGTTTTTATAAGGTATTAAAAGATGAATGGATTGCTACTTTGCCTATTGGTTGGGCTGATGGGTACAATAGTTCTGCTGAGAGTGGTGCAAAAGTTCTACTTGGCGATACACTTTATCCAGTTGTGAACGTAAACGCTAGCCATACAAATATTTCACTCGGGGAAAATACCATGATAACAGCAGGGGACATCGCAACACTAATCGGACCAGACTGTCCTGAGATTACACCAGAGGGATTTGGAAAACTTGTTAAAGGTCACAACTATTTGCAAATCAACTATAAAGAATCTATAACCAAGCACATTTATGAGACTTTTTAGTATCATTTTGATTTGTCTATGGGTCTATCGGTCATTCGGCCAGGGTGAATACATTACTCTTGATGATAGTACCCAATTGTACATCGAAGAATTAGGTAGTGGACAGACAATTCTATTTATTCCGGGTTGGACTATGACCCATCGGTTTTTTGAAAAACAGAAGGAGTATTTTTCGAATCAGTACCATGTATTAAGTTATGATCCAAGAGGACAAGGTAGATCCGATAAAACGCTTTTTGGAAACACCTATGCTAACCATGCTAGAGATCTTCACCAAATACTGCAGAAGAAAAGTTTAAAAAATGTAATCCTTGTAGGTTGGTCGAGTGGTTGTCTTACCATGTATGAGTATATACGCGCTTATCGTTTCGATAAAATTGATAAAATGATATTCATTGATGAACCACCTAAATGGATAGGAGATGTGGATACAGAATGGGTATATGGGAGTTTTGATGACTATAGAGGGAGTTTAAAAAATCTCATTTCCGAACCTTCAGATCCAAACGAAATTATTGACTGGATGCTCGCTAACCCAATTGATAGCAGTACCAGAGCATGGATGAATCAGGAGATTTTAATGACCCCACAGCATATTGCCCTAAGCCTGTATGTAGATGGTATTGCCTCTGACTACACGAAAGAAGTCGCTTTGATACAGAGCAGGGTAACCGTATTTTTCATGGTAAGAGCTTTCTGGTATGATCAAGCAACTAACTGGCTTAAGCAAGTTACTCCGAACTCAAAAGTTGTTAGCATATCTAGCCATGCAATGTTTTGGGAGTCTCCGAAAAAGTTCAATCAAATATTATCGACGTTTCTAAACACCAACATTGATAAAAAGTGACAGTAGTCCATCTCAAACCTATCATCTATGGTAACAGAGAGAGAACATCCCAACAAATAATATGTTTAAAAGTATCGTAACAATAATAAAAAAGGAAATTAAGTTGGCCGTTAGAGAGCGCCTAGCACTCCTATTGGGATCCATTATCCTATTACTCATGGGTGTGAGTCTAATATCTGGATATAGGAATTTTCAACAGGAACACTTAAAAATTACCAAAGAACAAGAACAAAAAAGAACTGAATGGCTTTCTCAAGGGGATAAACATCCTCACATTGCGGCCCATTATGGTACATACGTATTCAAACCAAAATCCATCTTGGGAATTTTTGATAGCGGGCTGGATGGATATACAGGCACATCTATTTATTTAGAGGCCCATTACCAACACGAGTTTATGTTCAGACCTGCCCAGGATAAGGGCACTATGGTACGTTTTGGTGAGCTTACAATGGCTATGGCACTGCAGGTGCTTACACCCTTACTTATTATTATTCTTGCTTTTAGATCCATCACACAAGAACGTGAAAGCGGCACGCTCAGATTGGTGGCCGCGCAAGGCGTTCCCATTAATTCATTCGTTTGGGGCAAGATATTGACTTATGGCTTAATTCTGTTGTTAATCTTACTTCCAATTTTGTTGGCTACAGTCGTGGGTATTACATTACTGAAACCAATGGATCTGTTAGCTTTTTCTCCATGGCGCTTAGTTTTCCTTTTCCTTGTCTATACAGTTTATCTTTTCATTTTTATAGTATTTTCAGTTTGTACTTCACTCTATTCAAAAACGAGCCGAAATGCCTTATTGAAACTTTTGGTCTTTTGGGTACTGCTGACCGTGCTAATACCCAAAACAGTCTCGAATCTGGGTAGAACATCCTACTCGCTTCCAAGTATGCATACTTTTAAAAGTAACATACAAAATGATATTGATAATGGTCTTGATGGAAAAACGTCACGCTCAGTACGAATGGCTCGTTTAAAACAGGAATATCTGGAAGCCTATGAGGTAGATTCCCTACATCAGCTTCCATTCAATTTTGACGGTATTAGTATGCAAGCTGGTGAAGAGCATACCCACAAGGTATATGATGTTCATTGGCAACAGTTGCGGTCTATATTCGAAGAGCAAAATACGCTTTTTGCCTATTCAAGCCTTCTGAATCCTTATATCGCCGTGCAACGCCTATCGATGGCCTTTTCGGGAACTGACATGTATACTGCCATAGATTTTGAGGACGAAGTAGAGCATTATCGTAGGGCGTTGGTTGAAAAAATGAACAATGATATGGCCCAAAACTCCCGTTACGGCGGGTTCTATGAATATAAAGCCGGAGCTTCTTTATGGAAAGAGATAGAGGAATTCAACTACACAATGCCAACTATGAACAAGGTACTTCACGCCTACAAATGGGAATTAATAAGTCTTTTAGCATGGTTGTTTTTGGCTTTATTTCTATTGAGTACGGTGACTTCGAAAAAAAGATGGAACATATGAGTATAGTATATAAAACAATATGGCGCTATGAGTGGATTACATTTAGCCGGAATAAAACACAGATTGTTTTGTTGTCTACTTTTTTCCTTTTTGGTGTATATGCCATTTTCTGTGGAAAAACCTATATAGAAGGGCAACGGCAGACTATTGTTCAATTGATGGAAAGAGAGGTTGCTGAATTTGAAAGTTACACGGACAGTTTTCAAAACGAACTGGTCTCGAAAAAAGCAAAACAGTTACACGATTTAGCCAGTAAACCAAATTACGCATGGTTCCGGCATGGATATCATGTTATTTCATACCCGCATGACTACGCAGATTTGGCGATTGGACAAAGGGACCTTTATCGGTACTATTATCGGCTTACCGGAATGGGTTTACAATATCAACTCTATGAAAACGAGATAGCTAATCCATTTTATTTAAAAATAGGTAACCTAGATCTATCATTTATGATTATCTACATCCTTCCGCTATTGATTATAGTTTTTTGCTATTCAATATATTCTGGGGAGAAGGACTTGGGAATATTGCCACTATTGCGTGTTCAAAGTGTGAGTATTCAAAAGATACTTTTAATTCGTCTCACATTTTATTTCCTGCTAACAACTGGTCTAGGTCTGTTGCTATCTCTAATTGGTTTTTTAGTCTCTGGGGGTATAAACGGTTATGTTGCATTGGTTTGGTCAGCTGTCGTTATAGTATATTGCACATTTTGGTTCGGGCTTTTATTCTTTATCATTGCTTTTCGTCAGAGTACTTCCTTTAATGCCATTAGTTCGGTCGGGGCATGGGTATTGATTCTGATGGTTATTCCTGCGATACTGAATATTACATTGGACAGCATCTACCCATTGAACAGTACAGAAATTGCTGGACTAACCCGACGGACTGGGTTGGATGATGAAAATGATGAAGAGGAGTCTAAAAAGGTAATTGCTAAATTTTTGAAATACCGGCCCGAATTTGCTAAAGAAAACTCCTCAAATAATAAAAACCTGATGTCAAAGGCGTACGCTGCCCATACCTTTTTAAAAGATAAGGATAGCAGGGAAACAATAGACAGGTACAATAAAACGATTTATGAGAGATCACGTTGGACATCTGGTTTTAATTGGCTTAATCCTGCTGTTACGGTTCAAGAATCGTTATCAAGAATCGTACACACGGACCTTTCCAATTACCTAGACTTTCAAACGGAACTATCCAGCTTTCATGTGCAGATTACTGATTTTTATTTTGAACGTCTCTTTATGGATAAGGAAATCACGCTTGAAGATTACTCTAATAGGCCCCGCTTTGATCCATACTACGGCAGAACCGATTGGTATTCGGTGTATCTAGATACTGTCATAGTAGCCTTGTTGGCTTTTATCTTTTTTTTTCGTGGAATATTGATTTTAAAAAGAGCTGAATAAAACTAAAAAACGAATAACAGTAATACGGCAACTATAAGCATCAATCTACAAGGGTAAATGCTACCAAACCGATTCAAAATTCCAGCATGTATATTCCAAAAGTAATTGGAAACCATTACTACTGCTTTTATTTATCAGCGCAGCAGTTATCATCTTCACAGCGACAATAACGGCGATTGTAAAAATGAAGTGAAATCAAGCCCAAGGTTGGAAGGTAAATGACTTCCTCTGCCAGATGGGCAATCTCCAATTTCTCGTTAAAAACAATCATGCCCAATAACATCCAAAGAACCCAAAAAGTATATTTTATTCTTGGCTTGGAAGTGTTTTTGGTCGACCAGTACACGGCAAAGAAGGCAATGGCTAAAAACAGTATGTCCAAAGTTCCCCACCACCAAGGATGCAGTGTTTCCCCTATAGCAAGTCCAGCCTGCGCTACAAAAAAGAATGGCGTCGCCAAGCAGTGTACAAAACATAAGGTGCTCGCAAGTGCTCCAATGATGTCGGACTTATATCTAAGATTTACCAGATTGGTCATGAACTGAGTAATTAATGCTTTTAATAATTAAAGAACCCCAAGCCTATTTCAAATGGGGAGACAAAAGTATTCAATTTTTTCAAATGCAACTAGGTTGCATTTGAATTTCTCTTTATTTTTGTAAAAAAGTTCAGATGGTCGAGACATCGAACCTTTCTTACACCTATGACAATAGTGAAGCTCTGGTTTTTCCGGATATTTCGCTAATACCTGGCGAACACATGCTTGTCATTGGTCCATCAGGAGTAGGTAAGACCACGCTATTATATCTGATGGCTGGATTGTTGCCTACGCTAAAAGGTACCGTTGCCATTGACGGAACGGAGTTAAATACGTTATCACGAAAAGAAATCGATAAATTCAGGGGGGAACATATCGGCCTCATCTTTCAACAATATCATTTTATCAAATCGTTGAACGTTTCCGATAATCTTCGCCTAAGGCAAAGCTTCCCTAAGAACATCAATGATACTAAAAGAAGGTATGAACTTGCTGAAAGGTTGGGGCTTACCCAACATTTTGAGAAGAAAGTCAACGCATTGAGCCATGGACAACAACAACGGCTGGGTATTGCCCTGGGCCTAATCCATAAACCAAAAATCATTTTTGCTGATGAACCAACTTCCAATTTGGATGATTCTAACTGTACAAAGGTGATTGACCTGCTCAAAGAAGAGGCCAAAATATGTAAAAGTAGTCTGTTGATTATTACACATGACCAACGGGTAAAGTCCCATTTCAAAAACCAAGTAGTGCTATGAAACTGGGCTATCTCGCTTTTAGAAACATGGTTTCAAAACCACTTAACTTATTATTGAGCTTATTGTTGCTGCTGTTAAGCGTGTCGTTGGTCACCTTTGTTCTGCAATTGAGTCAACAGCTGAACGGTCAATTGAGCAAGAACATCGCCCCTTTTGACATGGTTATAGGCGCCAAAGGAAGTCCCTTACAGCTTGTTTTGTCGGCTGTGCTTCATGTTGATGCACCAACCGGAAATATCAAGTTGAAAGAAGTAGCCGCATTACAAAAGCATCCTTTTGTACAAACCGCCATTCCGGTTTCTTATGGAGACAACTACAAAGGTTTTCGGATTTTGGGGACTGAATATGGGTATCTTGATCATTATGATGCCGAACTGTCGGAAGGAACACACTATGAGCAGCCCTTTGAAGTGGTTGCAGGAAGCAACGTTGCCCAGCGATTGGACCTACAAGTGGGAGACGGTTTCATAAGCTCGCACGGACTGGCTGCTACCAATGGTGAAACGCACGACGAACATCCTTTTATCATAAAAGGTATCTTGAAACCCACGGGGGCCGTTGTCGACCAGCTGTTGATCACCAATCTCGAGAGTATCTGGAAAGCCCATGATCATGGCGAAGAAGACAGTCACGATACCAATAATCCCCATCAAGAAGAAGATAAACATCATGACGAAACTTCGGATAATGAGCCTCATACCAAAAAAGAAATCACGGCATTGTTGGTAAAGTTTAAGAGTCCTTTGGGCATGGTACAACTTCCCAGATTCATCAATGAAAATACTTCTATGCAAGCGGCCCTACCCGGTTTTGAAATACAGCGACTTATGGGACTTTTGGGTTCAGGGGTTCAGACCATAAACGGCATTGCCCTGGCCATTCTTTTGGTATCTGCCCTCAGTATTTTTATCAGTCTTTTAAAGACCATCAGGGAAAGAAAACAGGAGTTGGCTTTATTGAGAACTTATGGTCTTAGTACCGGACAACTTCTCAGGTTGGCTCTTTTGGAGGGACTTTTTCTGGCTTTTATTGGTTTTGTATTAGGGTGGTTTTTGGGCCGTTTGGGCATATGGGGTGTTTCCCTGTACTTAAAAGCCTCATACGGATACGCATTGAAGATAAAAGTCCCGGAACCAGTTGAACTATTTCTATTGGGTCTTATACTGATACTGGCCACCTTGGCCACCCTATTGGCGTCCCGCTCAATTTTTAAGTTAAATGTTGCTAAAACCTTATCAGATGGGTAAATCTTTTTTCATCTTTTTATTCGTAACTTTTATATGCACTTTTACGATGGCTCAAGAACAATTGACCTGGAGAGATTTCGCCGATGTCGATTTTGCGCCAGTATACAATGAAGAGTATGGTGTCAGTTTTTTGATGCCTACCTTTGGTAAAAAAATCAGGTTGTTCAGAGGCAAACAAGTTAGTATTAAAGGATATTTTCTGGATATCTCAGGAAGCGGTGAAGTGTTCCTGGTTTCACAAAACCCCATGGCATCTTGTTTTTTCTGCGGGGCGGCTGGGCCAGAGACCATTATCGAAGTCAATTTCAAGGAGCACCCTCCTTTTCGTACCGACCAAGTTGTAACGATCACCGGAGTGCTGGAATTGAATAGAAATAATGTGGACCATTGTAATTATATTTTAAAAGAGGCCACAGGTGAACTGGTCAATTAAGAATATGCGATTTTATCTGTTGATACTTTTGTTTTGTATGGGAACCAATGCCCGCGCACAGATCATTTTAGATTGGTCAGACCTCACCGGGGGTATTTCATTTCAAACCCTCTCTTTAGAAAACCCTTTTCCTGGATTTAATGAAGCAACATTTTCCGAAAAGTTGTCGGCATTAGAAGGCAAAGAGGTTATACTAACCGGTTTTTTTTTGGTGTTGGATGGCAAACAATCAATGTATATGCTTTCCAAAAATCCGATGGCTTCCTGTTTTTTCTGTGGTAATGGCGGACCTGAAACGGTTGTAGGTCTACAGTTTAAAGAAAAGCCTTTCTTCACCATGGATAATCTACTATCCGTGCAAGGTATCCTTCGTTTGAACCGTGACAATCCGAACCTTTATTATTATCGACTTGAAAAGGCCGATGCCCTACGTCTTGAATAAAAAAAACTGGAATGGACTATAAACAAACCGAACGACTGTTACAACGAAAGGGACTAAAGAAGACAAAGTTGCGCCATGCATTGATACGGTATTTTATCAAAACCCAACATGCACAGTCATATGCCGATATCAAGCTGGCCCTGACGGAAGCAACCGATAAATCAACCCTATACCGAAACCTGACCGCTTTTGAGCAGGTCGGGCTAATACACAGTATCAACGACCATTCAGGTGTCACCAAATATGCATTTGGCGAAGCCCCCATACAAGGCAACGAACACGCCCATTTCGTATGTGAATGTTGTGAAACGGTATATTGTATGGATGGGTTGGCACCACTGCAGTTGGATGTCCCAAAAGGATTCAAGGCGAACAAGGTACAGACCATAATTCGTGGAACCTGTGCTGATTGTTGAAAATGAAAATTAAACCATGGAATACAATAGAAGAAAATTTATCAGCTTTTTAGGAAAGGCCAGCTTGAGTACTGCAGTATTACCTCCTTTTTTGATAGGTTGTGGCAATACGTCCACTCCAACAGCAAAAACCTTGAAAATGGACAGTCAAATTTTGGATAGGTTAAAAAAATTGCCCCTCAATGGGCTTTCACCATCCAATAAAGACGATTTGTTGTTAGCCACGGGGTTGGATTATCATATCATCATTCGTTGGGGCGATGAAATCAGTAAGAATGACCGTTTTGGTTTCAATAATGATTTTACTTGTTTTATCCCGTTTGACGATGATGATCCCACGGATGGATTACTTTGGGTCAATCATGAGTATGTCAATCCCCTTTTTGTCTCTGGATTTGACTTCGAAAAATATGAAAACCCAACGGCACATCGAACAAAAGAACAGGTAGACAAAGAAATGTACAATGTTGGTGGTAGTATCGTTCGCATAAAAGAAAAAGATGGAAAATGGAAGGTCATAAAGAACGATCCACACAACCGTCGAATCACTGCAAAAACCCCAATGGAACTCAACTGGGACCACCCTATTAAAGGGGCCTCCACCGTTATTGGAACCCACAGTAACTGTTCGGGAGGCATCACCCCTTGGAAGACCTTTCTGACTTGCGAAGAGAATTATGATAGTTTTTTTGGAGAAACTGTTTATGACCAAGACGGACGACCTGCACACCGAGATAGTTCGAAGGGCTGGGAAAAATTTTACCCTTATCCCCCGGAGCACTATGGCTGGGTGGTCGAAGTAGACCCAAAGGACGGTTCCGCCCAAAAGCATGTGGCCATTGGCCGTTATGCCCATGAATGTTGTACACTTTATGAACTGTCCGATAAGCGTATAGTGGCCTATTCAGGTGATGACAAGAACAATGAGCATTTGTATAAATTCATCTCGTCCGAGCCAGGGTCGTTAAAAGAGGGAACGCTTTATGTTGCCGATACGGTAAATGGCAAATGGTTGCCGCTAGACTGGCAAACCCAGCCAGCTTTGAAAGATAGGTTTAAAGATCAGACCGAAGTTTTAGTACGTACGAGGGAAGCAGCCAAAATATTGGGAGCCACGCCACTGAACCGCCCTGAGGATATTGAAATTGACCCCATTACGGGTAGTGTTTTTGTATCGCTCACCAATAATTATGATAAAAATGACTTTCACGGATCTATACTGAAAATAGAGGAAACCGATGGCAAGTATGATGCTTTGACCTTTAACGCTTCAACTTTTATGGCGGGTGGAGAAGAAAATGGATTTTCATGCCCCGATAACCTGGCCTTTGATATGGCCGGTAATCTGTGGTTTACCTCTGATATGTCTGGCAGCAAAATGAATAAGGAAGACGGACTCTACATGGCTTTCAAGAACAATAGTCTTTTTGTGGTTCCACGCCATGGAAAAGACCAAGGCAAAATTATTCGCTTGGCTTCGGCCCCTAACGATGCCGAGCTCACAGGCCCATGGTTTTCACCCGATGGAAAAACGTTGTTTCTAAGTGTACAACACCCTGGTGAGCAAACGACCGATCTCAATGACCCAACTAGCAAATGGCCCTTTGATAAAGATGGTATCCCTAAATCATCCGTCGTGGCCATCACAGGTAACCTTATTGAAAAGATGAACAAATTACATATTCTGGAAAGGGCCTAACTCAGTTTAGCAACTGGCTACAGAATACGATTAGGTTTCATAAAATGAACGATTTTTAGGGTTTTCCCAGTACTTTGGCGTATATCCATGTGATAGATAGCTACTATATCCCCACATTTTAGAAATGGTTTCTATGGTAACTCCATTAGTAAGGGTGACTGTTGTCGCAAAGGTATACCTGACCTTGTGAAAAATGAGGTTTTCTTTGAATATTGGCAAACTGTACCATTTCCTGCAAATATTAAAAAGTAGCCCCGGCAAGAATCGAACTTTTTCTCCTGACCCCCAGTTTTATTGGGGCTTCCACTTTTTATTTTCAAGATGTTGACGATTTGTGAACTTTTGTGATTGATTTGTCTGACGTCATATCAAATATAGATAAACCAACGCAAATAGTTGATTTTGGCAGATTGGTTATCTACCAATAGAACTTTCTTCGCTTACTATTTTCCAAAATAGTTCTTCTGACAATTTCAGCTTTATCCTCGCTAATGTTTGCCAAAACAACTGAATTTTTCACGAAAGAATCTTTTAGCAGAACATCGATATCTCCTTGGGACAGATACCCATTATCTCTCAAGTTTCCGAGAAGGGCGGGGTATCTATCTGAACTGAAATCCTTATCCAACATTGTTAATTATCCTTTATTTGAACTTTGGTGTATGCCAGACCTTCGATGTAATTTCACTTATTCTATTTTGATTTCGGCAAGAACCATTTTGTCAGATTTTAACTCAACTATTTTGAACAATGTTCCATTTCGATTAATTGGTTCAGATGTTGTCAATATCCATTCGTCTTCGTCCAAACTCCAGATTCCGTTGTAATTATGGGTTCGAAGCATCGAGTCGTTCCCACAAGGTGCAGAATAGCGACTTCTAAATTCTCCGCTCTTCAAGATCTCAATCCTTAATCCATATTTGCGCTCAGTTTCCACTTGTCTTTCAAAGGTCAACTCGGCTGTTCTATTATCATAGGTTGGACGCCATGTTCCAATTAACTCATCAGCATTAAAATCAAATATTGTATTTTCTTGACCAAAACTGAATTGAAGTCCAAACATGACTGTTAAGCTTAGCAAAAGGAATTTATATTTCATGATGTCGGTTTTCAAACTTCAATCAAATACTGTTCCTTTTATATTCTGACGAAGAATTGTGCATACATTATCGTTTAAATGTACCTTCTTTGTTCCGTAAAAAAATTACCGGAACTACCAAAAAGAACGGCAAATGGACCTGGAGTCAAACATGTTCACAACACTTTCAGGTCTTTTCGTACAACGGCCAATTTATAGCACTAAATCATAAAATGCAGTCAGGTATGTTTATTCGATTTATAGTATTGGGAAAATAAATTGGTTTAAAAACCCAATCCAAAAGTGTTGTCGACGACAACCTTCTTAACTTTTAATTTACGGTAGTGCATTCTGATAACGACTGTATTTTTTAAGTCAATGCGATTTCTTGTGTTCGTGTTATAATTATTGCTTAGTCCAAAGTAAAGCTCATCCAACAGTTTTCCTTCATTATCTAAAAACTGCATGGTTTGAATGGCAACCTGATAAGCCTTATTGGTAACAGTAGCATTAAATGTCAAATAAGCTTCAGCACCATTACCATAAACTTTGGGTTTCAAGTCAATCGAATTTCCAATAAACTCAAGACTGGTAAGACCTTCAATATTACCAGACAGATGGGTTATGTCCTCTACAAGTACTTCACCTGGCTCCAAAGCAGTGTATTCAATTGTTCCCTTCACCGAAATTGAGGTAGCTGACCTATCTGGAAGTGCCCAACTATGGATTTTAAATGAAAATCCAACATTTTTTTCTGGCCAAAAATCACGCTGCGTTAGTACCAGGGCAGTGTCCTTATGCACAGAATAATTTTTATATAAAGCAACACTTACAAGTTGTTGGTGCTCATGCTTCAAATCTTTATCTGTATTGGTGACCCACTGCTTAATGTAAGAAGACGAAGCAAGCCCGGTTACTGCTGTGGTATCCTTTACAAAAAAGGTAAGCTTAGTACCAAAATGGTATGGGCGCACATCTACAAAATCAGCTGGAGCTTTTGCCAATTCAACTCCTGTTAATTCAACATTTTGGGCATTTATTATGTTACCCATGGTAAGACATATAATCAGTAAAGACCTTTTTACTTGTCGAAAAAGTACCATTTTTTCAGGGTTTAGTAATCATTATAGTTGCGAATAATAGTGTAATCAACAATAAGGCAAAAAGAAAATGGATGAGTTTGTTTAATATGTTGACTTCCATTCTTATTGGTTTAAATGAAAATAGTATTTCGCATCTGCGGGCAAGGTAGTAGTAGCAGTATAGTATTGATTTTTCCATGATTCTGAGGATTTTTCTTTAGTCCCATCAACTCGTTCCATGATCAGGTTCCATCCGGGTTTAAAATTTAAATCACAGACTATTTCGCCTTCATTACCTGCCCTATCTTTAGTGATATTTACTCCACTGATGCTATTGATCTGACCTGTATGCACCCAATAGGCTGTGTACCCATTACCGGCCTTATGAAGACAACAGGGGGAATTCAGGTTCACCACTGGTTTTATGGAATTGCCAATATCAATAAAACCTATATTTTCTTCCCCTGAATAGACATTCATATTATGTCTTGTTGAAAAGTAGCTTGTATTTTTATTAGAGTAATCCAATTCTAAGTATGGGTTTCCGACTAGCCGTTCACTTCCATGCTGTGCAGCGCTCATGGGTTTTACTGTAAGCGTATTTATTTTGGGTAGGTTTATCCTGACTTGCCCATTAGCAGAAACGCTGCCAATTTTTATTTCATTTTTTTTATTGTCAAGATCCTGATAACTAGTTCTAATTTCAACTTGCCCGTATGACCAGTTTTCAAATTTTCCTTGGAGGTCACTAGCTATTTTGTTGCGCCAATAAAATTCATTTTCATTTTGCTTTTGGGCTGCTTTGTTTTTAGTCAATTGATTTTTTTTGGCTTGTTTTTTCTCAGACTTTCGTTTTTCTTCATCTTGCATTGCTTGTTCCATCATCTTCCTCATACTTGGAGGCATTTTGTTCATGATACTGTCCATCATTTTTTTTGCCTCTTCTTCGTTTTCAGGAGCTTGAGCCTGAGCCGTAGTTGTAATTGCCAACAATACAACCGCTAAAATTATTAGTCTATTTTTCATCATTTTTTGCTTTTAATATGAGTTCTCCTTCTTTGTTGGCTATGATAATGGCCTTGGAACCTCCTAGAGTCACTTCATTTTTTATTTTGAAGTCGTCTTCGGGAAACTGTTTTTTTTCCGTAAAAACCTCCTGGTCCTTAAACACGGTTATAGTAGTTCCTTCACTAGGTTTAATCCGTATCCCTTTTTGTTTGTAGGTGCCTGATAATAATCCTAAAAAATAGCTGCAGTCCATACAGTCCTGAAGTACCTTTTGATTCTTTTTTATCATTGCCAAAAGGTATAGAGCATAAATTTCATTTTTAGTAAGTTTTACTGCAATCACTATTTGGGTTTCTTGGGTAGTTTTTGTCTGAGCCAATAACACCAAAGGAAACAACAGTAATACAACAAATATTTTTTTCATTTTCTAAAAACTAGTTTTGTAATTCTCTGATTTCCAGCTCATAAAAAGTATAATGCAAATCTTCTGAAACTGGTTTTCCACTGGAAAAAAGATTTTGATTAAATAGCGTTTTAACCAACACATAACCACCATATTCAGATTTAACTATAAAGTCTAAAAAATTGGTTCCTGGTTTTACACTTAGGCCAGTTGATGCACCACCCATTTCCAAGATTAGCATTGAATTATTTCCAAGGCCTGTACAACCAATTTGGAGCTTCATCTTTATTCGATATGATTTGTTTTTTTTAGTATCAAAATAAAATGATAGAAAATCCCTTAATTTTTGACTATTATTTGGTTCAATTCTTATTGTTCGAGTATATGAATCGAACCGTCCTTTATAATCCAATCCAGCACCCGGAATCCAGTGCTTTTTGGCAGTTAACTTATAATTTGCCCCGTTAGAAGTTGAATAAGCATTTGGTACAATTGTAGCACTATTCTTAGGATAGTTTTTCAATATAAAATCTCTAGAAAGTAACTTTTTATTCTTATCCAAGTTAGTAGCCGTTAAAAGAGGTAACCTTAAATTATTGTCCAGTTGAACACTGCGTAATTGTTTGTTCGAAATCTGAGCTTTTAAGCTAATGTTTAAGAATAGCACCATCATTGTATAAAATATAGTTTTGATTCTCATGTTCTTTATTGTTGTTTTTAATAAATATGAAACCTTAAACTTTTGATACCATAAACTTATAAGGCTTCTTAAAATGGTCTGGTACGGGCTTACTTTGGTATTGCACTTTTCGGTAACCATTATTTTTTAAGAGACATTTTACTTGTATTAAATAAACACCCTTGCTAAGACTGCGAGAAGAAGTAATGGAATTAAACCCTCTTGAAATACCCAATGATTTACCAGAAGCATCATACAATCTTATATCAAGATTAGTATCGTTCGGTGCGCTTAAGGTATTTATGTGGATTTTTTTGCTTTCGTCCAAGACAACACTATACCAATCATTTAGGTTTTCATCATTCCCAGCTACGCCATTCTTTATATGACCTACAATGGCATAAGCAGTAACAGTTTTATTAAGATCTATATATTTTGCTTGCTTCTGCGTATCATTAGGTTCATAAATATCTTCCAAGCCTGTATATTCCCATTCTAGCTTATAGGGAATAGGTGGAATGTAAGATTCGGGATCGTTATGCGGTTCTATTATAACATCGTACGTCATTCCTGGGTGTACGGAAAAATGAGCCGTTCGTGTACGGTTGTTTTCTGTAGCTCCTGGGCTTCCAGTGATTATAACCCCTCCTTTACTCCCAGCAGCTGTTATACTCATTTTGGGGCCCAGGTCTTTATCGGCATGTGTCAAGGTTACTCTCACATACCCTGGAAAGGAAATTGCAGGAATTTTAATTAAACCGCGATATTCATCTGTTTCACCAGACTTGGCCCAATCTGCATTGATATGCCCTTTTTTATTTTTATTGGCAATTTTCTTGAGTAACGTTGTCCTGCTTTGCGCATTGCGCTTTATATCCTTGTACAAATTTGTAGCATCAACATTGGAAACTTCTTTTTTAATATTTCTATTTACTGTTGTTATTTGCGCATTGACAATAATAGTTGCCAACAAAGCTATACTGATACATGTGATTTTTATTTTCATGATTTTTATTTTAAAGTTTTATAAATTCTACACGGCGGTTGTTCGCCTTACCTTCGGGGGTAGTATTTTCAGCAGCGGGCACGGCTTCTCCCTTGCCATTGGTTTCAAAACGATTCTCTGCTATGCCCTGTTCGACCAAAGCCCATTTTACGGCCTCCGCACGTTCAGCGGAAAGTGACAGGTTGTATTCGGCATCACCATCACTATCGGTATGGCCTTCGATTCTAAAGTTGAGATTGGGATGGTCTAGCATCATGGCGACCACTTCTTTGAGTACACCGCCTGATTCAGGTTTTATGTTGGAACTGTTCACATCGAAGAGAATACCCCGGGTCACAAACTTACCTTCTGCCACTACACGGTCATAGAGTTTTTTGCCCCCCTCAGCGATTCGAATATTCTTGATGGCCGAAAATTCTTTATAAACGGCAAATACTTCTAAAACAAGGGCTTCAGGTTGGTAGCCTAAATTCGGAATGTTCAACACTCTTTTTTCATCAAGAAATAGTTTTAAGCTTCGTTTGTTGAAGGCCAATGCTACACGGCGCCATACCGGTTCATCTACACCCACAACCATCGAATCCTCAAAGGTTTCGTATTCATTTGAGCTCCCATTTCTATTACAGTTTAATGACGCACCATGCATGTTAACAACTATTGCTGAACAATAACTTTTGCGGTCATTAGAATAGCCATATTTACCTCCGTCTGACCAGAGTTTTATAAAATAATCTTGATACCCTGGGCCCTTTGTTCTTTGAAAAAAGGCATCAAACTCAATGGTAAACACCTCGGGCAGATACTCAGTTTTATCCATCAAAGGAGTGATTTTAGCTTTATGACTCAGATTGATAACAAGATTTTCTCCGTAACTGGCGTTCTCCGCATTTCCAGAGAGTAAATCCCAACGTGAGGGGAACTCCCCATTCTCTTCTATACTTAAATCATCGTTAAAAATGATTTTATCTCCTGGCACAAAATTGTATTGCGACCATAATTGGGGTTGTGTATTGTTTGAAGTATCTTCTTCATAACCTTCATCTGTATAATCTTCGTTTGACTCTTCATACAAGTCCTCTTCACCGTTCTGGCTTCTTCGTTTCTTCTTCTTTTTAAAAGGTTTTTCAATAAGACTGTCAAGAGCCTCGGAAGTCTTTTCCTCAGTCTTTCTGCTGACCGTCTCTTCAGCAGCTTGTTTGGCTCTTTCTTTTAATTTTTTAAAGAACTGGGCATTTGAAGATGTATGGCCTAAAAAGAACAAACAAGTGATTATTAATGTAAGCTTTGATTTCATGATTCCATTTTTTCATCGTTCTGGAATCAAAAGTATCTTGGAGAAACAAAAAGGAATCGCTGGTATGTAACAATGTATGCAAGAAATGTAACAGGTGATGTAAAGTGCTGTTATTGAATAGATTGAAAATATTCTGTTGGAGTTTTTTTATAGACTTCTTTAAAACATTTGATAAAATAAGAAGGGGTATTAAACCCTACAGTATAAGCTACTTCGTTAATAGTTGCATCTGAAGTTTTTAGAATTTGAACAGCTTGCTTTAAACGCTGCGAACGTATAAACCCTGATGTGGATATGCCTGTATAGGTAATTAGTTTTCGATGCAATTGCATACGGCTCATGCCAATTAAATTGCTGAATTTGCCTGCATTAAACTCAGGATTTACTAGATGCTCATCCAATATCTCCTGAACTTTGTTCAAGAAAACTTCATCAGTAGGCGTAATCGCCAGGTCCTTTGGTTTTAGAAAACTTTCTTGGCTATAACGTTGACGAAGCATTTTACGGGACTTTACCAAATTAGAAACCCGTTTTTCTAAGATTTTGATCTTAAAGGGTTTGGTCACATAATCATCGGCACCTGCCTTTAATCCCTTTAGTTCGTTTTGCTTATCGATACTTGCTGTCAGTAGTATGATCGGGATGTGGCTGGTTCGTTCATCAGTCTTTAAAGTATTGCAAAGTGCAATACCATCTTCAACTGGCATTTTAACATCGGAAATAACAATATCAGGGACGTGTTCTAAAGCTTTTTCAATACCTATTTTTCCGTTTTCAGCTTTAATCACCTTATAGGATTTCCCAAATTCAACAGTTATAAAATCGCGAACATCAACATTATCTTCAACAACCAATAAAATGGGTCTATTTGAGTTCTCCCCATCCTTTTTAACTTCCAATTTTGAAATCTTGGGTGGCTCCGTTTTTATCCTATCATGTTCCGTTTTTATGGCAATCTCAACAACAAACCGAATTGTTCCATCATTTTGCAGAACTTCAATCGTTCCATCGTACAACTTTACCAATTCTTTTACCAAGGACAACCCTATACCTGCTCCTTTGGAGTTTTTATCGGTCTGGTAGAACCGTTCAAATATTTTTTGAACATCTTCAATCTCCGTTTTAGTATCGTTTGAAATTTCCAAAAACAAAATTCCATCACTAAGCGATGCGGTTAACCCACACTTTCCTCCTTTCTTGCCATACTTTATCGCGTTGGATATAAGGTTGACAATTATTTTATCCAAGACATCGCCATCATATAATGCGCTGGGAATATCTTGAACTTTATAGCCGAAATCCATTTTATGTTTCTCAGCTTCATAACTAAATGATGATGCGGTCGATTTTAGAAACAACCCAAGGTTACCCCATTTTTTTTGCAATTGAAATTTTCCTTCTTCAAGCTTTGCCAATTGTAACAGTTCATCTACAAGGTTGGTCAATCTTGTGGTATTACGTTCAATCATTGAAAACCTGGAAATCTCTTCTTCCGAAATATCTGTCTGGGAAAGTTTAGATTCTATAGGACCTGATATTAAGGTCAATGGAGTTCTAAATTCATGAGCAATCTCGGTATAGATTTTCGATTTGTAATCATTCAGTTTTTTAAACCTATTAGCTTCCTCTTGCTTCAATTGCAGATCGAGTTTCATTTTCCAACGCCATTTTAGATATCTGTACACCAAAAGCCCTGTGATTAAAAGTAGAAGTGTGTAAAATGATTTTGACCAAATATTAAAATACCAAGGAGGAGCAATACTAAAAGTATGTTCTACAGGATTTTGGTTCCATTTGCCGTCATAATTGCTCGAAATCACCTGAAATTCATATTCATCTGGAGGCAAATGGGTATACCTGACAAAATTTTTGTTGCCAGTTTCAATCCATTCTTTTTCTAAGGGCAATAAACGATACCTGTATTGATTTTTTTCTGGCTCTGAAAATTGAAGGCTTGAAAACGAAAAATCGATGGTGTTCTCATTGTGCTTCATTATAGTATCAAAATAAATCGACTTTACTTCGTTGAGTACTTTAAAATCAGTTATGGTTGTTTTGGGTAAATATTTGTTTTCAGAAATGGATTGAGGTGTAAACCAATAAAAACCTTCTAGGGCGCCAAAATATAATTGACCATTGTTGTGTTTATAATACGCTCCCGTATTAAACTCAGTGGCCAATCCATCATAATTGTCGTAATTGGTGATTTCTGGCAGTTCATTAAAGTCCTTGGGCACTTTAAATTTAGTAATGCCCTTATTAGAACTTAGCCATAAGTTACCCGCCTCATCAGGAAGTATGCCATAGATCACATTATTTGGTAGTCCATATTTAGAAGAGTAGTTGTGGAATTTTCCTTGCTGGATATTTAAAGCATCCAACCCTGCACCCGATGTTCCTATCCATAACACATTATTCTCATCATGATATAAGGATTTTATACTATTGGAGCTGATGGATGGCATTTTATCATCAGTAATAAAGATTTCAGATTTTTCTGTTGACGGGTCAAACTTAATAAGGCCCTCTCTATCCGTGCCTATCCAAAAATAGCCTTTTGGGTCTTGAACAATAACGCGAATGTTCTTTCTAGTTACAGTTGAGTCCCTCACATTAAATCGCTGATATTGTTTGACAATTCCTTTCCTTTTGTCAAATTGAATTAAACCATCATCGCGCGTACACAGCCAAATGTTATTTTGTTGGTCTTCAAAAATATCCCATATTGTTTCAGAGGATAGTGGAATTTTACTGGTTTCGTTGTATGTTCTAAAAACATTGTTCTTGCCCAGAATGGAAAGTCCGCCGCTTTGGGTTCCAATCCAAAGTTCATTATCCGAATCATAGTGTAAACTCATGATACGGTTTGAAGAAATATCTGAATTAAGTGTGGTATACGTAATCCAACTGTTTGTTGCCGGTTCGTAACTGGTTAGTCCTTTGCCTGATGTGCCTATCCAAACATTGTTCGTATTATCTAGCGTTATTGCCCTGACTACATCAATACTGATATTGGCCGGTGTTTGATAGTTTGTGAATGAATTAAATTTTTCCAGGTAGGCGTCGTAAAAACTAGCACCGGCCCCATCTGTTCCAAACCATAAAGTTTTGGAATCATCTTGAAAGACACATAAAATATCATTGTAATGGAGCGCCCTGGGATTCTGTTTTTGCTCTGAAAAATGTATGATTTTATTAGTTGTAAAGTTTACAAGATAAAGGCCATCCCCATAGGTAGTAATCCATAGTCTATTTTCATCATCAAAAGACAGGTCTAGAATCACTAAATCTTTAGGAAGGTACCCATCAAAAGAGGTGTCTCTTAATCTTCTTATGCTTTTGGTTGCCTTATCATAATAAAATAGTCCATCACCATGGTAACCAATCCATAGTGTTTGCCCTTCGTCGATAATTGCTGTACTCAAATTTGAGGGTATTTTCTCGCCCAATAAGGTTTCAAGGGCAATCTCCTTTTTTGCTAGGGTTTTACTATTGAGATAAAACAACGCCTTTTCAGAAATAACAAAAAGACTGTCTCTTGACCAGGTCCCAATTTTTTTTATTTGGCCTTTAATTTGCGTATACGAATTAGATGGTGTTAAAGTCAAATTTTGCTCCAATGAAAAAACCTGTCCAGTTGTAGTACCTACCCAATATTTTTTTGAAGCATCTTGCCAAATGGTTGAGGCATTGGTTATTCTATCCAATGCTAAGAAGTCGTTTATGTCTTTGTCATATTTATAAACCTTGTGGTCCGATGGTATAATGAAAACCTGCCCCTCTCTATCTACATAAATTTTACCCAACCTGCTAAAAGTCGGTCTAGTAATATCAGTAAATTGAAATGGGTACTGCTTTATGGACCGACCATCATAACGGTTAAGGCCATCTTGGGTAGCCAACCATAAATAACCCAAACTATCTTGTGCAACAGAAACCACACTGTTTTGGGAAAGCCCTTCCTTAACTGTTAACTGCCGAAAAGAAATTTGATTTTGAGCATTTGCACTATATATAAAAAGTAAAATAAAGCAAAAGAGCAGACAAAAATGCTTGGTATAAGCTAAACTAAAATCAGCGAGGTTTAGAGGTCTTTTCATATATTTAAGAAAAAGTATCGCTATTCTATCAGAAGTGATTGGAAAAAAGGGACATCCATCTAATGGCGTGCTTTTTTAAATATTGAAGGGGACATGATTAAATCATTTGCAGAAAAAGTAGATTGTGAAATTCCGGAAAAACTTCAACCGCATTTGGTAATGGCAATTCATGGCAGTACGGAAAATAAGGTGGACTTGACTATTCCCATTTTTCCGACCGGTTTCCCTGTAATAATAAACGTTTATGGAGCTATGCCAGATTTGTTTTTGCCAGAAGGTTATACTCCGGCAGTATCCAGATTAAACTTGGCAGGTCAAATATTTAATCACAACCCAAACATAAGAGTCAATGGGTATTTTGGACAAATAGGTTTTTTACTGCATCCCATGGCACCTTACTATCTGTTTCATAAACTCGGTGATTTTTCGTTGAACCGATGGGTGCCTTTTGATAAGACCAGTCCAATGGATACTTCTAAACTTGAAAAAGAATTGAACAACTGTGCAGATCCATTGGGAAGATTTCCAATTATCATTAAGTATCTTGAAGCATTGGTGGAAAACAGATTGCCGCCAATTTCATGGTTGGACAAGGCCTTTGAAACTATCTATGCAAAAAATGGACAAGTTAGTTTAAATCATCTCTCTGAACAGATTGGTATAAGCCTGCGGCATTTTAGAAGGAAATTTAAAGAAATTATTGGTGTGCCACCCAAATTTTTTTGCAAGGTGATACAACTAAACACCATTTTTGAAGCTATTAATTCACCCCAAGGAGAAAAACTGCTCAATTTAGCTCTGGATCATGGTTATTATGACCAATCCCATTTTATCAATGACTTTAAAAGGTTAATTGGTAATAGTCCTGAAAAATTTCTTGAAAGCGAACATGTATATACCAAAACCTATATGGGGAGAAAGGGGATTTAAACATGTTGCCTAAAAGAGTTCATAATTATTCAAAATCTAGATTTATAAAAAATAAGGACTTCTAGCCGCAAACGTTTTAAAGAACCTTTCTCAGTTAAAGTTAGGCTTCTGTTTTGACATTATTCTCTAATTCTTGTCTTTGTGGGCACAGAAAGTGAGCGTTCTTTTCTTTCAAGAACTTTTGCATATATCTGTGTAGTAGTCAGGAATGACACAACATTTTTGAAATATTTTCAATGGGTACGCCATTAGTAAGGGTAACTGTTATCGCAAAGGTATGCCTAGCCTTATGAAAAATGAAGTTCTCTTAGAATATTGGCAAATTGTACCATTTCCCGCAAATATTAAAAAGTAGCCCCGGCAAGAATCGAACTTGCATCTAAAGTTTAGGAAACTTCTATTCTATCCATTGAACTACGGGGCCATTCCCATAAATGGATTGCAAAAATATGTTTTTTAGGAAAAAGAATTTTTAATGGGGCAATTTATCTTTTAGCAGGCCATAAAGGTAGGTCCCAAGAACAGCAGATATCAACACAACCAAAATTGGAAAGAATCCAGCGCCTAGCAAGGTAAATATTGGACCAGGGCATGCACCGGCCAAAGCCCAGCCCAACCCGAAGAGGATTCCTCCAAACAAATACCTTCTAATTCCTTTTTCTTTGGGTGTAAAAACAATTTCTTCTCCGGAAAAAGACTTTATATTGAATCGCTTTATAAGTTGAATCCCAATTACACCAATTGTTATTGCAGACCCTATGATTCCATACATATGAAATGCATCAAACTGGAACATCTCATAAATTCGGAACCAAGATGCTGCTTCCGATTTGAATAATACAATTCCAAAAAATAGCCCAATCAAAAAATACGCAAGTGTTCTCATAATTAAAAAATTAGGGGAAATAAAACATGAACAGTAAACAAGCCTCCAATAAAAAACCCAATAACCGCAATCAATGAGGGAAGTTGCAAATTACTTAGGCCTGAAATAGCATGTCCTGAAGTACAACCTCCTGCGTAACGCGCGCCAAAGCCAACAAAAAGACCACCAAGAACCAATAAAATTATCCCCTTCACATCTGAAAATACTTCAACATCAAACAACTCTTTTGGAAGGTAGGCTGTTCCAGCACTTTCAAACCCAAGAGCTTGTAATTCCACTACGGTATTTGGATTAATAGCAACAGATGTATCAGAAGACAATAGATTACTACCAATAAATCCTCCTAACACAACTCCGGCAACTACAACTAGGTTCCATCGCTGTGATTTCCAATCGAATTTGAAAAAATCTGAATGCCTGCCAGCTCCGCAGAGGGTACAAAGTGTTCTAAGATTTGAGGACATTCCAAATCGCTTGCCAAGCATAATCAATAAAAACATTGTAAGCGCAAGTAATGGGCCCGCTATATACCACGGCCACGGCTTTAAAAGTATTTCCATAGTTACTTTTTAACTTTACATGTGTTTAGTCCTACCAAGGTGTACAGGGGACAAAAACTTACAAAACTGGTAACTAAAAAAACTCCGGCAAGAGCTAAAAGTACATAGCCCAACGTTCCTGAAATTACATTTTGATAAAATAGCACTGCTACTATTACGGCAACGACAAAACGAATAATTCTATCAATGTTGCCCATATTCTTTTTCATAAGATTACGTTTATTGTTTAAAGTACTCAACAAACCAAACTATCACCGAAACAATTACAATACAAAGTATGCATACGATTCCCAGTTTGGCCGCCTTATTTAATTTCACTCCCAAATGTAAACAATGCACTATAACTATTATGTTACTTTTGTTACACTCCCAACTCCCTTAAAATATTACTTTTATTTCAACAAAAAGACTCTAGAAATTGGGCAGGCAGTCTTCATTTTAAGAACTATGCATTAGATGGAACTATATTGGGAAAGTTTACAAAATGGTTTTATAGGTTCTTTGCAATGGACATGGAATTCTATATTGTTTAAAGTTCCCTGGTACACCAATTATTTTTGGGGATTGATTGTAATTTCATTGTTGATCTGGGGTCTGGAAATTCTGTTCCCCTGGCGAAAACAGCAATCCATCTTTAGAAAAGATTTTTGGTTGGATGCATTTTATATGTTCTTCAACTTCTTCATTTTTGCCATAATAATTAGCGGTATCTATAAATTTCTAGGGGTTTTATTTGGGGATTTGGGGATTACCCTAAAAAGCTTGGTGATTTTTAATCTATCCATGTGGCCCCAATGGCTACAGCTTCTTGTTTTCTTTATTGTTTTGGATTTTGTTCAATGGTTTACCCATGTGCTATTACATAAGTTTCCTTTCTTATGGCAATTTCATAAAATACACCACAGTGTAAAAGAAATGGGATTTGCCGCTCATTTGCGGTACCATTGGATGGAAAATATACTTTACAAACCTTTAAAAACAATTGGGATTATGCTTTTGGGCGGCTTTGAACCACAGCATGCCTATATTGTTCATTTTGCAGCCATCATTATTGGACATTTGAACCATGCCAATTTAAAATTGACATGGGGGCCGCTGAAATATATACTGAACAATCCCGTAATGCACCTATACCACCATTCCTATACTTTGCCAGATGAAAAATATGGCGTGAACTTTGGAATAAGCTTAAGCTTATGGGACTATCTTTTTAAGACCAATTATATTCCTGAACAAAGTGGCACAATTAAATTAGGGTTCTCTGGTGATGAAACTGTGCCAAAAAGTTTCTGGAGGCAGTTAATCTATGGTTTCTCAAAAGTTAAAGAGTAGTTTTGCCCATTCAATAGTTTTCCAAATCACCGAATTCCACAAAATCAAATTGGGGTGAGGCTTCCAAAAATTGTCGCAGTATGGCTGCGTGTCCATTGCCCATAACCACTAAAATTCTATCTTCAGTACTTTCAGTCAGTTGTATGATTTTGGAAAAAATACGTGCATTCCTGTTGTACCACCAAATGGAAAGATTGTCCGCTCCCTGAACATCTCCTGCAGTAAAATTTCCTGTGAGATAAGTGCCATAGTTTGCATTGTGCGATTCCCTACTGTTGATGTGCTTAAAAAAATCCAATATATGTACTTTATTGAGCATCTTCTCTCTGTAATTCAACCATTCTTTAGCCATATCCCAATATGGGTCTTGGGCGTTCCAATCAATTTTATTTGTAATTGACTTTAAAAAAACCGAGTCTTTTTTATACAGGTCTTGACTTAGGGAATGTACATCAATACTATATAATGTATCCATACTAAAATCATTGACAATTCGCATTGCAAGCTGATAGCGTTCATCCCTTTTATCCCTGTGCATTCCAGATTTATATTCCCGAAGCTTTGAAGTAGCATTCCATTTTGGTCTAGCTTCAATGGCCACTTTAGTAGGTTTAAATCGTTTAATGTATTCAACCAGTTCTGCTACTTCACTTTTCTTGGGTTCTTTTAGCACATCGATTTTATCCTCCTCCATCGTTTTAAAGCTATCCAATCCAGGATAGTGAAAATGAAAAGACCCAACCACAAGTACCTGTGCTCTTTCTTTGGGAAAAAATTCAGAAGGTGGTTTTATGCTTATTTTTTCATCATTGTCCTTTACTTGACCAAATGTCATTGAACAACATAAACAAAAAAGTGTGGAAAGGTGAAGTACTCTCATCTTATAGAATTTTATAATTCAAAGAGTAAGACACTATAAATTTGTTACAGTAAAAAAGAACTAATCAATTTTTTTGCTCCATTCATCGTATCCCCCAGAATAGTCATAAATTTTCTTGAAACCTCTTTGCTTTAATAATTCAGCAGCGCGATTGCTTCGCCCACCTTTTTTACAATAAAGGTAAACCGGTTTGGCTTTATCAAGTGTGGAGATTTGTTCTAAAAATGTTTCTTTCTGATTTATGTTGAAATTCAAGGCATCAGCTATATGTCCATTTTCATACTCCGGTTGGGTTCTCACATCTATCAACTGTACATTTTTGCCAATACCATTCTCCTTAAGTGTTTCTTTATCAATTTTTTTGATGATTTCTTCCTGCTGGGATTGACATGAAACAAGTTGTAAAAAACAAAAAACGAATACTATTGTCTTTAGTATACTTTTCAAAACGATAGCTATTTTAGGGTGGTGGGACACACAAAATCTGTAACTGAAATCCCAGCGTCCTTGATTGCCTTAAAACCTCCTGCAACATCAACAAGGTTATGAATGCCTCTGCTTTTAAGGATTGATGCTGCAATAACACTACGATACCCTCCGGCACAATGCACATAAAAGGTTTCTTTTTCAGGAAATTCCGCCAAATGGTCATTGATGAAATCCAATGGAGTTAATTTGGCACCTTCAACATGTTCTGCGTTAAATTCCGTTTCCTTCCGAACATCAAATACGGGAATCCCATTTTCCAAACGTGCCTTAAGCTCATTTGCATCTATGCTTTCTACAGTATCTTCTTCCTTTCCTGCATCCTTCCAAGCTTGTATACCTCCTTTTAAATAGCCAAGGGTGCCATCAAAACCTACTCGTGAAAGGCGTGTAATGGTCTCTTCTTCTTTTCCTTCAGGAACCACCAAAAGAATGGGCTGTTCAACATCTGCAATCAATGCTCCCACCCATGGAGCAAAGCTTCCATCCAATCCAATAAATATAGATCTGGGCACATGTCCTTTTACAAAATCATTTTGATGTCTCACATCTAAAACTATTGCTCCAGTTTCGTTTGCAGCCGTTTCAAAAGCATCCGGTGTTAAGGCTTGTGTGCCTCTTTGTAAAACGTCATCAATATCCTCATATCCTTCCTTATTCATCTTTACATTCAAAGGAAAATATTGTGGTGGTGGCAATAGGCCATCGGTGACCTCTTTTATAAATTCTTCTCTGGTCATGTCTGCACGTAGAGCATAATTCATTTTTTTCTGATTTCCCAACGTATCCACGGTTTCCTTCATCATATTCTTTCCACAAGCTGAGCCAGCTCCATGGGCTGGGTAAACGATAATATCATCGGCCAAGGGCATTATTTTGTTTCGGAGGCTATCAAATAAAATCCCGGCTAATTCTTCCTGGGTCATATGGGCTACTTTCTGGGCCAGATCAGGTCTTCCTACATCTCCCAGAAATAAGGTATCCCCACTAAAAATAGCATGGTCCTTTCCTGATTCATCTTTCAGTAAAAAGGTGGTGCTTTCCATAGTATGTCCAGGAGTGTGAAGCACTTTTATAATCAAATTTCCCAACTTAAATTCTTGCCCATCCTCTGCAATGATGGTATCAAAAGAGGGGTTTGCATTTGGGCCATACACAATTGCTGCTCCTGTTTCTTTGGAAAGTGTCACGTGTCCACTAACAAAATCGGCGTGAAAATGCGTCTCAAAAATATACTTTATGGTAGCTCCATCTTCTTTAGCTCTTTTTATATAGGGTTTCACCTCTCTTAAGGGGTCAATAATGGCAACTTCTCCTTGGCTCTCAATATAATAAGCTCCTTGTGCTAAGCACCCTGTGTATATCTGTTCAATTTTCATATTTTCTAATTTTATTTCAAAGATATTTTGCCCAATCTACTTTTACAGTTACTAAAGTTACAAATGCTTTGTTCTGGATTGTAGTGAAATTTTCTCTTGAATCTCACTTCTTCCCTTTTGGTTGGAGCAGCAATCAACTGCTTCGAAGGTCTGTACAAAAAGGTTTTCTTTTCCAATAACATCAATAAGTCCACTGCTATAAAAAATATCCCGGGTTGGTCCAATTGCTCCGGCAATCAAAAACTGAATGTCCTTTGAATGTAAATCTTTCACAATACGTTCCAACATTGCAGCAGCGCTACTATCAATATAATTGATTGCCTCAGCATTTAGAATGACATACCTCAGGCCCACTCCTTTTAAGTCAATTTGTTTGTACAATTCCTTTTTAAAATAGTCCTTGTTGCCAAAATAAAGTTGGGCATCAAACCTAAAGATCAATGTATTGGTATTTACCTCGACTTCTTCTTTAAAGCGGGCCACATTTTTGAAATAATTTGTTCCTTGTATTCTTCCCAACACGGCTATATGCGGATTGGATATGCGATACACCAATAACAAAAGTGAGAGTAAAACCCCTAAAACTATTCCTTCTATCAAACCAATAAAAAGGGTCATTAAAAAAGTAATCGCCAATAGGAAAAACTCATCTTTTCTATGTTTGAAAAGGTCATTTGGATATTTAACATCTATGAGCCCTATCACGGAAACGATGATTATTGCACCGAGGACCGCAGTTGGTAAATTGTAAAAAAGCGGTGTCAAAAACAAAAGTGTACCTGCAATGATGACAGCACTAAAGATTAGTGTCATCCCTGTTTTGGCACCTACTTGCTCATTAACGGCGGTTCGGGAAAAACTTCCAGATACCGGAAAAGATTGAAAGAGGGACCCCAAAAGATTGGAAAGTCCGAGTGCCCTAAGTTCTTGGTTGGCATCCAGTTCATACTCTGCATGTTTTTCTTCAACGGTTTTCCCTATGGAAATGGATTCCATAAATCCAAAAAGGGCGATGGTTATAGCTATTGGTACTAATGAACCAAGTTCTGAGAGATGGATATTAGGGACTTTTAGCATGGGCAATCCTTTCGGAATTTCACCAACAACTCTCACGCCTTTTGCTTCAAGACCAAGAAATACTGCTGCAACTATACCTAAAATGACCAGTATGAGTGGAGTAGGTATCTTTTTGCTGATTCTGTTCATGAGAAGTATAAAAAGGATTGCTCCCAGGCCCAACAAAAGAACATATATATTGGTTTGATTTATGTTTCCAAAGATGTTTTCGAGTAGGGTATGAATTTTACTTGACTGGGCAAACTCAATTCCCAAAACATGCCTCACTTGCCCCAACCCAATTAATATTGCAGCGGCAGAAGTAAACCCACTAATAACTGGCTTGGATAAGAAATTGACGAAAAAGCCCATTTTCAAAAAGCCCAAAATCAATTGAATCCCTCCAATAATCAAAGTTAAAAATAGGACGACTGAAATATAGTCTTGGATATTGGAAAGCTGCAAAGCGCCAATCCCTGCTGCAACCAATAAGGAATCCATAGCTACGGGACCTACAGCCAATTGTCTTGATGTTCCCGTAAGAGCATAAATAAATTGTGGAACCAAGGCGGCATAAAGCCCATAAATAGGTGGCATTCCCGCAATCATTGCGTATGCCATTCCTTGCGGAATCAGCATAATACCAAGGGTGGCACCAGCAATTAAATCGTTATAAAAGAAGGAACGATTATACTCTTTTATCCAAGATAAGATTGGAAAATACCGTTTGAACATTTAGCACTTCTTTTTGCAAAAATACAGTGTTAACTACTGTTTCTTAGTAACAAAAGAGACAAAAGCTATAAATCTACAATTACAATATGGTTTCTGTGGAGTTCCAGTTTTTTCATTTTTTCCAGCTTTTTCAGTAATCTGGAAACTACAACTCTTGAGGTGTGAAGATCATACGCAATTTCCTGATGCGTACTTCGAATGCGGTTATCATTGGTAACTTCTGATTTCTTTTTAAGGTATTCCACCAGCCGCTCATCCAAATTTTTAAAGGCAATACTATCCACTGTATGCAACAATTCGTTCAGACGATTATGATAGCTTTCAAAAACATAGTTACGCCACCCCTTATATTTTGCCATCCACTCTTCCATTTTTTGGACAGGGACCATAATAATTTTTGTTTCCGTTTCCGCAATGGCCCTGATTTCACTTTTGGTCTGTCCTAGACAACACGCCATGGTCACAGAACAGGTTTCTCCTTCTTCCAGATAATATAATAGCAATTCATCGCCTTCTTCATCTTCACGCAAAACCTTAATTGCCCCATTAAGAAGCAATGGTATTGCTCTTACATAGTTTCCAATATCCATTATGGTTTCACCTGCAGTTATTTCATGCAATTTCCCGGTCTGGGCAATTTCATCAATCAAAGGTTGTTCAAATTGTGCTCCAAAGGTGTTTAGAAGTTCCTCTTTCATAAAGCAAAAATACCCATTAATAAGTAGTTCACCCATGAGGAAAATACAGTTGGAAACAGAGCTTTTAAAAAACCACACTTTGGCGGGGTCCAGACAATCCACCAATGACCAAAATATGCCCGTAAGCTTACCCTTTTTTGACGATGTAAACTTGGCTGGTTGATTATTGGGTTGAAAAAGGCTCACACTTTTTTTGATAAACCTCTTCAGTAACCTTCTAAAAATAGTCCGCTACACTTAACAATAATATAAGTTTAAGTTAACACCGCAAGTTTTTAAAAACAATCACATCTAAACTTCTAAAGTCCCTAACACTATGTGTGTCAATGCCTATTAAGAATTTAAGATTCAAAAAAAAGTGGCCCATGAGTTAACATACCAATTCAATTAATGGGAGAAACAATCGGGACGTAAAGTTTACATAACATTGAAAATAGCACAAGACATAACACAACTGACCCAAAAATTATCCCCTATTTCTTTGGAAGAAATGGACGAGGTGAGATTGATGAAAAGAACAGACACCAAGTTTGTAATTCATGAAAAAGATCTGCCCTCCATTCTGGAAAGCATTCAAAATCAATATAGGATTCTTGAAACGGACAAACATAGGATAATCACCTATTCGTCATTGTATTTTGATACACCCTTAAAAAAATTCTATACGGATCATCACAATAAAAAAATCCGTAGAACAAAAATTAGAATTCGAAAATACGTGGAGTCCAATACTTGTTTTCTTGAAATTAAACAGAAAGATGGCAGAGGAAAAACCACAAAAACAAGGACTTCAATAGATGAGATTACACCAAGTTTATCCACAGATTCTTTGGAATTTATTCAAAATACAACAAAGAGAACTTTTGAGCTTGAACCCATTATTTGGAACAAATTCAATAGGATCACATTGGTCAGTAAAGCAGCCAAGGAACGTTTGACAATCGACTTAAATATATCTTTCAAAATAAATAACTCGTTCAAGACCTACCATAATCTGGTAATTATTGAGGTGAAGCAAGAGCGCTTTAATAGAAATTCATCCATAGTACAACAATTAAAATCCAAACAGGTAAACCCTTATAGTATTAGCAAATATTGCATTGGAATGATAGGTGTTTATGATGGTTTAAAATACAATCGGTTTAAGGGCAAACTAATTAAAATCAACAAAATAACCGCTTAATAGACAAAAGAATATGGAGTTTTTAGATATCCCCCTTTTTGATGATGACTTTTATAAAATGCTATTCAGGTTCGTCATCAACTTTACATTTTTAACCCTTATAATCCGATGTATTTATTATCCTTTTGCCAAGCGAAAAGATTATGTATTCACGTATTACCTAATCAGCGCTATAGTGTTTTTCCTATGTTTTACGCTTAAAAAATATGAGCTGGATATTGGAATGGCTCTTGGGCTTTTTGCCATTTTCGGGATTATTCGTTACAGAACGGATCCCATCCCCATAAAGGAAATGACCTATTTATTTGTGGTTATTGGAGTATCAGTCATAAACTCTTTGGCCAACAAAAAAATGAGCTATTTCGAAATTGTTGGTGCAAATATCCTCATCATTTCAATCCTTTTTTTGATAGAACGCTATTGGGCCTTAAAACAGGAAGAATCCAAATCCATTATCTATGAAAATATTGAAAATATAAAGCCTGAGAATTATGAGACACTAAAAAGTGATTTAGAAAATAGAACAGGTCTAAACATAAACAAAGTGACCATTGGTGAGGTAGATTTTTTAAAAGATACGGCAAATGTGACCATTTTCTATTTCAATGGGAAGCAATAAAAAGTAGTTTATGAAGAGTATAAAGCCGTATAAGAAGAGTTTTTTCTTTAGAACATTACTGATAAGTATACTATGTATACATACCATTCACTCACAAACCGAGGACACCAATGATTTGGAAAGCTGGAATTCAATCACCGTAAGGTACAAGCCCAATAAGAAATGGAGTTTTGAACTTCAAGAGCAATTACGATTGGATGAAAACATTTCAGAAATAAGTGAATATTTTACCCAGTTGGGTATTGAGCGTTCCATCACCAAAAACTTTGATTTTGGTGTTGGCCTCCGGTTTATAAGGGAAAATGATAATGAAGGAAGCATCCAAGGGTATGAGAATCATTTTAGGTTCCATTTGGATGCAATGTACAAACACAAGCTAAAGCGTTTCACACTTAAATATCGTTTACGATATCAAAATAAAAATGACCTATCAATTTCAACTTCTGAAGGTGATTATGCAAAACAAAACATACGCTTTAAAGCTGGTATGGAATACAATTTTAAAAACTGGAAGTTGGATCCCAAATTTTCGGCAGAACTGTTCAACCGTTTTCAAAAAGAAGACGACGATAACGGATTCAGTAAAATAAGATTGACGTTGGGCACAGATTATAAATTTAAAAAACTTGGAAAGCTTGGTCTGTTTTATCGTATTGAAAAAGACTTGAATGAAACAATTCCAGAGACTACCAACATTATTGGTTTAAAATACATCTACACAATTAAAAGCAAATAACTATGAAAAAAGCAATTTTTAAAATAGCAGCTCCTTTGAGCATTATACTTTTTGCAGCCTTTCTATTCATTGGCTGCTCGACCAAAGAAATAGTTTTGGACGATGAGGAAGCTGAAGAACAAGCAGAAGAGAATACTGATGTTGTAATCGATGATACCGATTTTGTGGCAACAGATTGGACCATAGATACACATAGCAAGGACGCCGACCCCAATTTTGATGCAGTATTTCCTGATGATGAAGTGAAAAGATTGGACATTGTTATTTCAGAAGATAACTGGGATGTCATGATTGATGATATGACCGATTTGTATGGAAATTTTGGAAGTGGGAGAGCTGGTAATGATTTTTCTGATGAAAATCCGGTTTTTGTTCCTGGCTCTGTTTTTTATAATGATATTGAATGGTATAAGGTTGGTGTGCGTTTTAAAGGCAACTCCAGTTTAGCAAGTAGTTGGGGTTCAGGCATTTTAAAACTATCATTTAAATTGGATTTTGATGAGTTTGAAGATGATTATCCCCAGATAGATGACCAACGTTTTTACGGATTTAAAAAGCTGAGCCTTAAAAATAATTTCAATGATGAATCCATGCTACGGGAAAAGGTAGCCGCCGATATATTTAAAAGCGCAGGATTAGCTGTTTCGCATACTGCATTTTATCAGGTTTATGTGGACAATGGTAATGGCCCTACCTATTTTGGATTATATACTTTGGTCGAAGAGGTGGATGATACCGTTATTGATACCCAATTTACAAGCAATGATGGTAATGTATACAAACCGGATGGCGATGCGGCCACATTTGCGTCAGGAACTTATGACGAAGATGAGTATGAAAAGAAAACAAATGAGGATGAAGCTGATTTTTCGGATGTTGAAAGCTTATTGACCATCATTAACTCGTCTACCAGAACAAGTGATGCAGCTACTTGGCGATCAAATTTGGATGCCATTTTCGACACTGATAAATATCTAAAATATTTGGCCGTAAATACCATTATTCAGAATTGGGATACTTATGGTAGAATGACACACAACTATTATCTATATAACGATCCTGAAACGGGAAAATTAACATGGATTCCATGGGATAACAATGAAGCATTCCAAACTGGTAATCAGGGAGGTGCCCTACCCTTAGATTTTTCTGGGCTTAATGCAGCTAGCTGGCCATTGATTGGTTATATATATAATGACCCAGTTTATAAAGCTACGTACGATGCCTATGTACAGGAGGTTATAGAGGGGGCATTTGAGACAAGTACGGTACAAGCATTGTATAACACGTATGCAACATTGGTTGAATCCTATGCCACTTCCGAAATATCCGGATACACCTTTTTAGAGTCAAGTTCAGATTTTCAATCTGCGGTTTCAATACTTGAGTCGCATGCTGCAAGTCGGGCTTCGGCGGTAAGCAGTTATTTATCAGCACAGTAATTCTTATACGTCAACTTGAGTGTTCAGTGGAATACTCAAGTTGATTTACCCAAAAGGTGCTTCGAGAATTAATTGATTTTCCTTTTTTTGAACCAAAGGTCTTCAAGGCTCAAATTTAGTGTAAGTAGGTGGTAATCCTCTTTAATGAGTATATTCTGAATTTGCCCTTTTGAGCCATATCCATACGAAAAATTGAGCATGGAATTAGTTCCTTGACCTATTGGAAGGCCAATCCCCGCCGTAATAGTATAACCATCTATTTTGGAATCATTAATTGCCAAATACCCATTGTCATAATTAAACCCAGCTCTATATCGTATCCTATTCTTGTATTTAAAGCTCGTTGGGTCTTTCATATATTCCAGACCAAAAGCGTAAATATCCTGGTCCACATAGTTTCCAATATTCTCCGCCTGTCCCGTATTGTTCCAAAAATTTCTCTTGTAATCTGTAGTTACGATTAACGTTTTAAACAGTTTAGCGCTTATTCCAAAACCAAGTTCCATTGGCATATTAAAATCGGAAGTAGTATCCGTTTCCTCATCCTCCACGGTAACTTCCGCTCCATCCAAAACCTTTATTACGGAACGTTTTAAATTGCCTGTTAAACTTGTTGGAAATTGGATTGTACTCCCAAAGGTTATCTTTTCCGAAATGTCATACTGCATACCCAAACCTAATCTAACGCCACTGTAATTGGTAGCTTCTGTAAGTTGAAAAGCACTATTGGTTGTTATGAAAGCCTCGTCTTCCTCAATATTGCCAAAAAGAAACGAAGCACTTACACCCAAGCGTAATTTATCTATTATCCCGTATCCCAGATTCAATCTAAGGTCATTCAATCCACCCAAACCGGACACATTACTTTCAAAGGTTTCATTGGTCCCTTCAATATTTGTTTGGAGTCCTACTAAGGAATATCCAACATCGCTATAGGGCACCATAGTAATTCCAGCTCCCAAACCGTCCGTTATTCGGAACGCAAATGCCAAATTGGAAAAGTTTAATGTGGTCCGGGTTTCATCAGTGCCTTTATTGCTAAAATTATTATGCTCCCCCATTACCCCTATATCATAGAAAAAGGAATTTTTCGGGATCAGTGCAAAGTTTGAAGGATTCAAATTATTGATCTCCGTTTCCGTTTTCAATCCAATTCCCGTATAGCCCATACTATTGGATCTTCCAATACTGGTTTGGTTTATTATCCCCAACCCGTACAATGAATATGGAGAGCTTGTTAAACCTTCAGATTGTCCGAATGAATAGGTTATGGATAACACTACACCAAAAAATATTTTACCACTAATACTCTTATTCATCTTCATCATATATAGCATAGGTTAGCTCTAATGTTGTTTGGTAGTCAGCGCTGTTGTTTCCATTCAAAACAAATCTGTCCACTGTGGCGCTATAGTCACTTGGTAAAAGAATTAGTGCTTCGTTGGTTTCCCTTTCGGCCTGAAGTAGTTCTTCAATATAACTGCCCAGGTAGACCTCATAGTAGATGTCGTTGAATTCTTCATCATCGGTATTTAGTGTTGCCAGAATGGTTGAACCATCTGAAGTAAATAGTTGCCCGGTGAGGTCATTGTTTTGATCAACTAGATATACAGAGATATTGTCCCTTAACGGCAACTGATCATCATAAGAGCCTTCTGTAGGTTTTATTTTAAGGACAGCATCTAAAATGGTCCCGGTTCCAGGAATATCATATATGGATTTTATATGTGGAAATTGAATTCTTGTGGCTATCCCAATACCTGATTGTATATAACTCTGATTTTCCGATTGGGAACTCTCCAAGTTTATTTCTTGATCTGTAAGACTTTCTATATAGGTGTTTGCATCTTCCGCAGTAATCTGATTATAGAAAGGCATGGGAGTGGTTGAGGTGTTTATTGTAAAATCCAAATACTCCTGAATCCGTTCATCTTCAACAGAAGTGCTAAAATAGAGGCGCATTAGACTTGAAGTAATTGAAAAGCCCAGTACGGAACCATCATCGGCTTCATCTGGTTTAAATACAATACCTTTTAAATACTCCGTAAACTCATCAGAATCTGTGATTGTTTTTTCCTGTAGGTTTTCAAAAAGCGCTATTCCAAAGCCATCATCAATTTTAATTTCCAAAGAATCTGTTTGCAGAGGCCTTGGAGCAAAGCTTATAAAACCAAGATCGTCATCTTCATAAGAAATTGTGCTGGTGTTGTAAAAACTAGTGTCATCCGCAGGCTTTAATTGCTCATTCAGTTTCTTAATATGGATGCTATTTTGCTGAAGGGTATCATTATAATAGTATTCATCATAATTTAAATAAAAGACAATACTGTCATATTCCGCCTCAGCATCAATGGTATAAGAAGAGGGCAACAGCTGTGCATAACTGGAACTTTGAACTGTTCCAAAAACAGGGTCTGTGTACTTGCCCACCAGCATCCGGGTGGCTTGAGAAGTTATGATGCTGTCAAATTTCATTGTTGATATTTCTACCGTACTTGTATCAACCAGTACTACACGAATATTACTATCAGTAAAAACATCACCTGCAACAAAATCTGTTGTCAGACTGTCTTCATTGCAGGCTATAATCATTAACAATACAATGATCAGCAAACCTATTTTCTTTTCCATCCTTTTTAATTTGAAGTAAAAATAGAAGGCATGTTCAAGCATTAAAACCGAGATAGACCATCCCAGTTTTTTATAAGATCAAAACCAAAAATTTCTCTACAAAATGGCCTTCTGGGTTGGTAGATTAAATACGCCTATTCATACGTTAAAAAACCCATTTTATCTATTTCGGTTTCAATCTGGAGTGGAGCACCTTAGTTTTGGGTCAAATAATAATCTTTACCATATGAAAAGAATAAGACAACCTTTCAAAATAGTGTCAATAATGAGTTTGACAGTTCTTTTCCTTACAAGTTGTTCCAATGATGATGAGGATGAGGATTTGGGTAATTGGGTTGACAGGTCCGTTTTTGATGGTAGTCCGCGGAGTGGCGCATCAAGCTTTACAATCGGAAATACCGGGTATATAGCTTTAGGGTATGATGGGGACGATTACCTTAATTCTGTTTGGGCATATGACATGGACGGAGACTTTTGGTCCCAAAAGGCAGATTTTCCTGGAGTGGCCAGAAATGCAGCGGTTGGCTTTGAAATTGATGGAACTGGATATGTAGGTTCCGGATATGACGGATTGGACGAACTGGGAGATTTTTATTCCTACAATCCAAGTGCCAATACATGGGCTGAAATCGCAAGCTTATCAACCACCACACGAAGAAGTGCTGTAGCCTTTGGAATAAACGGGTTTGGTTATTTTGGAACGGGTTACGATGGTGAAAACGACCGTAAGGATTTTTGGAAGTATGATCCTTCCACAGACTCATGGTCAGAACTTGTTGGTTTTGGAGGTGATAAAAGAAGGGCCGCTACCACCTTTACCATTGGGAACAATGTTTATTTGGGAACTGGGGTATCCAATGGAAGTTATTTAGATGATTTTTGGGTTTTTGATTCCACCACGGAGACCTGGACAAGTAAATTAGATTTGGATGAAGAAGATGATTATTCCATTACACGAAGCAACGCAGTTGGGTTTACCATAAGTGGATATGGTTACATTGCCTGTGGCGAACTTGGAGGTACAGCAACATCGGTATGGCAATATGATCCATCAGATGACACTTGGGAAGAAAAAACCAACTTTGAAGGCGCAAGTAGACAAGATCCCATTGCATTTTCCAATTCATCTAGGGCCTTTGTGGGACTTGGACGAACGGGCAGTCTTTATTTAGATGACTTTGATGAATTTTTCCCTTTTGAGGAATATGACGAAGATGACTAGGATTTAATAACTTTTTGATTGATGCTGTTTTTAGTTAATTCAATGGGGTTGTATTAAAAATACAGCCCCATTTTGTTTAAATTATAGAAAATGAAGTGGTTCAGCCTTACAATTCTACTGCTACTTTTTATAGGTTTGTTGCTTTATTTGATTTCCGAACGTGGAACAAAAGAGAAAAAAAGCGAGTTCAAGGTCCAAGTTGTTGCCACAGAGAGTGGATTTGGTTACCAAATACTTAATGGAGAAAAAATACTTATTAAACAAGATTTTATCCCAGCTGTACAAGGAGACAAACCATTTGCAACTGCCAAAGATGCCCAACTAATAGGAAACTTGGTCGCTCAAAAACTATCAAATGGCGAAAGCCCAGTGGTACATTTAAAAGAGATTGAAAATCTAAATATTACCTTACCATTAAACTAATACGAGCTAAAATGGGGAGTGAAAAAAGACGGGTTCAACAAGTATTACTACATCTTGTCTTATGGCTTACTTTCTACAGTATTTGGCTATTTCCTTTTATTACCCAGTCAAGACCCATGCCCCCAAACTTGCCCATTCGTATGGTGTTACTGGTGTTCTTGTTTTATTTCAATTATTTTTTCCTCGTCCCCAAATTACTACTCAAGAAAAAAACGCTCATCTATTTATCGGTTTCAACAGCTATCGTGTTAGGTCTTGTTGTTTTGATGCTATATAATTTTCCGGAACAAGAAATTTCCAGGCAAAACGGTCCTAGACCGCCATTAAGTCCATTCGCCAAGTATACAATCGGATTGTATGTTCCCTTTGTAATAAGTACGCTCTTAAAAATTTATACTGAATGGAGAAAAAACGATGATTTACGCCAAATAGTGGAGAAAGAAAAGATAAACTCAGAGCTTCAGTTCTTAAAGACCCAATTGAATCCTCATTTCCTATTTAATTCATTGAATGCCATCTATTCCTTATCCGTAAAAAAATCTCCTGATACTTCGGATGCCATTATTAACCTATCCGAATTGATGCGTTACATGCTTTATGAAGCCGATAAAGGTTTTGTTCCCTTGAAGAAGGAACTGGAATACATTCAAAACTTTGTAAAGCTGCAACGCCTTAGATTGTCCGATAGTGAAAATGTAACCCTGAAAATTTCTGGAGAATATCGAGAAAAAATAATCCCTCCCTTACTGTTTATTTCCTTTATTGAAAATGCCTTTAAATATGGAACCGATTTTGAAGGAAAGACCAATGTCAAGATAAGCCTTTCTATCAAAGATGATTCTTTACACCTATATGTAATGAATAAAATTGGGGCTTTCAAAAAGAAGTCTAAAAACTCTGGTGTTGGACTTATCAATATTAAAAATCGTTTGGACTTGCTGTATCCAGATTCTCATGAATTAATTGTTTCTGACGACGGTAAAACCTATGAGGTAAATCTCACCCTAAAACTATAACTATGAGATGTATAATTATTGATGACGAGCCTTTGGCAATAGATGTCTTAACCGAATATTGTGCAAAACTGGACTTTATGGAAGTTGTTGGCACGTTTACAAATCCCTTGGAATCCATTACAACTATCAAAGACAGTAAAATTGACCTTATTTTTTGCGATATAGAATTACCCCAGATGAGTGGATTGGATTTTATAGGTTCTTTGGAAAACCGTCCCTTCTTTATTTTTACAACAGCCTATTCGCAGTATGCCGTTGAAGGGTTTGAACTTAACGCAGTTGATTATTTGGTCAAACCAATTCCATATCACCGTTTTATAAAAGCGGTTTCCCGAGTAAAAGAGCTTATGTCCTCCGCTAAAAAACCAATCGATGCCAATGTGTTCTCATCCCATGGCGAAACCAATGAGGCCAAGAAATTCATTTTTGTGAAAGCGGAATATGAAAGTATTAAAATAGATTTGGACAGTATTGAATATATTCAAGGATTAAAGGATTATTTAAAGATTCATATTGTCAACACCAATAAAACCATATTGACTCTTATGAGCTTTAAAGAGATGCAGGATAAACTCCCCTCAAATCAGTTTCTTAGGGTTCATAAATCATTTATAATAAATGTGAATTTCATTAAAACCGTTCAGAGGAATAGAATTGTTATACGAGACATGCATATCCCGATTGGTGAAAGCTACAAAGCGGAATTTTTCGCTGTTCTAGGCTTGTAATCCACTAATAAAACAAACGAGATTGTTTAGTATTTAAAATCGGCGATTGCTTTCTTAATCCCTTTTTCTTTAATGGTTTTGTAGGCTTTCAAATAGGTTGATACGAAGTTTTTTGAATCCCTCAGGTTCCCAAATACAGCTTCTATTCCTAAAAATACAATTGGGTTCTCTTGTGCCTCCTTTGCTTTTTTATACAATAAGGTCTCCATTACATCCATAATTTCAAGCTGTGATTCGTTTTCATCTTTCCCTAAACTATAAATGGCCCAAGCGGCAATGACAAATGCCGAATGACTAAAATTCTCATCATTGGCTATTTGATACTTAACCGTTGGCAAAAGAAACTTGGGAATCTTTGCAGAGCTTTCAGAACATATTCTGGAGACTTGATCCTTTATATTCTGATTTCCGAACCGCTCTATCAGCGAAATTTTATATTCTTTTAGATTGATTCCTTCCAAGGTTCCAAGTGAAGGAGTTGCTTCTTTATCCATAAACGTAGCAAGAAACGAGGCAATCTCTTGGTCGTTCACCACCTCATCAATGGTTGAATACCCAACCAACGCGCCCAAAATTCCCAATATGGAATGCCCGGCATTGAGCAAGCTCAGCTTCATTCGTTCATAGGGGGCCACATCATCTACAAACTGGGCTCCCATTTTCTCCCATGCTGGTCTTCCAGAACAAAAATCATCCTCAATGACCCATTGTCGGAAGGGCTCACAAACCACGGGCCACTCATCTTTGATCCCTGTCTCTCTCAAAAGCAGTTCAATATCTTTTTGTACGGTCACAGGGGTAATCCGATCTACCATGCTATTGGGAAAGGAAACCTTGTTCCGTACCCATTCCACCAAACCAGGTTCGGCTTTCCCAATATAGCTCAATACCATTTTCTCAGTGATATGGCCATTCCCTTGGATATTATCGCAGGATTGAATAGTGCAACCCTGCGTTCCCCGTTCCTTTCTTAGCTTAAAAGCTTGTGCCAGATAGCCAAAAATGGTGCTAGGAAAGTTGGGATTCTTTAGGTCGTGTTGTATGTTGGGATTATCAAAAATGAACTCTCCTGTGGCTTCATCATAATTATAGCCTCCCTCTGTAATGGTAAGACTAATAATTTTCGTTTCATGATTTGCCATTTTTTCTATGACCGCTTTTGGATTTTCAGGTGCAAAGTGATACTCTACTAAAGATCCTATGACCCTAATGGAAAGAGACCCATCCAATTCCTTTATAATCAAGGTGTACAATCCGTCCTGTTTTTTTAGAACCTGATATATTTTGTCATCAAAAGGTAACAGGGCTACACCACATATTCCCCAATCATTGGATTTGCCCTTTTCCAGAAGTTCATCGGTATAGAAAGCCTGATGTGCTCTATGAAATCCGCCCACGCCCACATGTACAATTCCCGTTTTAATATCACTTCTGTCATACGAAGGACAGGAAACTTGACCAGCAATACTTGGCAGGTTTTCTTGGTTAAGAAAAATCGTTTTTCCCATTATGCCTGTATTTTATTTTTTCTTTGCATGGCCCAATATGCTGTAATAAAATAGACGATGGTACAAACAAAGGCATACATATAAAATATTTCCCTATTTGATGTGTACATGGTTACATCCTGACTGGCAAACATAGTAATCCCCGCAAGCACCAAAGTTATGCCCAGTGATATAAGGGCAATAGTTTGAAGCAATTTTGTGAAAAGCGATTTGTCCGGAACTAGGACAGGTTCTTCTTTAGCCTTTTGTTCTTGATACATTTCGATATTCCTAGTACGAACCTCTTCTTCTTTTTCTTCAACCGGATATTTTTGCTTAGCTCCAAATTTGGATGCCAATAGTGTGTACATCAAAATGGTGAAAATCCAAGTGGGAATAAACAAATAGTAAAATGACATTACATTTAAAAAATCCAACCCAAATCCAAAAATAAGACCCAATACCCAGGAAGCTATGGCTGGAGTACTTGTGGTAAGTTTTTTATAGGAAGACCAATAACGTGTTAATCCTATTTTAGGAAAAATCTGGTGTTCGGCAAATACAATGGCACCCACAGGTACCACCAAGAGTCCTGCATAAGTGAGAAGAGGCAATATCTGGGTAAACACAAAAGGAAAACAGGCAACAATTACGGTTACCAGACCAACCGCCAGCGTGGTTGTTTTTCTGGAATATTTTGTAAATATGGCTTGTGCTGCCAAGCCGGCGCGGTAAAGGTTGGCATTGGCCGTGGTCCAACCGGCAACAATTACAATTACAAATCCAGACCATCCCAAAGCGTAGTAAGCCACATCTCCCGGGTCCAATTCCACAATGGATTTTCCAATAAGTACAGCTGTACCAGCTCCCATAATTCCTGCTGCGATCCAAGCTATATAGTGCCCAAAAAGCATTCCTGAACTTGTGGTCCATCCGTAGGATTTCTTTTTTGCATATCGAAGTAAAGCCATATCAATAAGTCCAAAATGGGTGATGGTATTGGCCGCCCATGCAAAGCCAACCACTTCCAACAATCCTATCCCAGATTCACCATCACTGTTGGTCCCAGTCCATATAGATTGGTTCCCGATGGTCATGAAATCTTCCCATCCACCTAACATTGTTTCTCCAATTACTTCTAGGGACAAGGCGGGCATAAGTACCAAGGCACCACTGGCAAACATGGTAAATAACCAAGGTGCGCAGATTCCCGAAAATTTTGATACGGCATTGAACCCATAGATTGCCACAAAAACCACAACAATTCCAACAATCAACACTACCAAAACGAACCATACATTGGTAGGATACCAGTTGAGTTGCGCAGGAATGTCAAAAGCAAACCGAACCGCCGTTGACGACACTGTAATCATGGCTGCCGATATGACCGTAAAAATGATGACATTAGCCCAATTATAAAGCTTGGTCATCTTATCTCCAGCTATTTTATTGAGATAGGTGTACAAGCTCATCCGCGTTTCTACGGCAATTGGTGTGGTAATCAAACTCCAACTTAAAATTGCCAGAACATTACCGATAAGCAAACCCAATATAATATCCATGGTTTTTGCCCCCAAGGCAACAAAAGTGGCTCCAATAACAAATTCGGTGGCAGCAACATGCTCACCTGCATAAAGCCCCAGAAAGTGACTCCAATGATGTAATTTATGCTTGGCTACGGGTAGTTGTTCCTCATTTAGATTTTCGAATTGTTTAAAATCGTTGGTGTCGCTCATGACTTAAAGTTGTTTTTGGCTTATGGTATTTAGTGCTGTTTGAATTTATAAAAATTAATCCCATTTCTTTTCTACAGCATACTATTTTATACTATAGCTTTCTGCAAAAAAGAGAGATCCTGTTAATTATGAAGCCCTTTCCTTCTTAAATATTCCAAAACTATTTTGGGTCGATCCGTTTGGATAATGTTCGTTCCCTGATCAAGCACCCAACCCAAATGCTCCTCTGGATTTTCTACTATTTTTTCATCCGTATGGCCTGCAGAATGAAAAGGTTCCAAAGTATTCATCCAAAGCCATAGTCCTTTGCTTTTAGCTTTGGGTATTATTTGCAACAAGGTATCCTGTTCTGATAATGCTCTAGTCTGCAATATGACCGACCGGGTATTGACTACAAAAGTGCCCAGGTATTTCTCGGGGTTTTTAGTGTCATGCTTTATCTTGGGCATGTACATTACACTATCAATTAAGCCACCTGAAAGCTTTTGTAACTTTTCATAAGGGTAGTAGCTGCTAAAAATAGTTTGGTCTAAAGTTTTTGTCTTTTTAAGAATAGGGTACACAAGGGGTATATGGTCTTCTCCTTTATCTATATTTATCAAAATTTTTCCCTTTACTTTTCTTAATGCCTCTTCAAGTGTGGGAACTTTATGGGTTGTTAAATCGTTTAGCCCGTCTTCCAGATTACAGTTTTTCAAAGAATCATAGGTCCTATTCTTCACCAAGCCCGTACAGTTTGTTGTACGATCTAAATATTTATCATGCATTAAAATAGGGATGCTATCTGAGGTTACTGCAATATCGATTTCAACAATGTCCACTCCCATTTTTATGGCCATTTCAATTGCCTGCAATGAATTTTCCGCGCCATTGCGCCAATCTCCCCTATGTGCAGCAACCATAATATAATTTTCAATTGGTTGATGTAGCATTTCTTTTAAGGCCTCAAAAGAACTTACCTTGGTTGCTTTTAGAATTTCTGCTTTTGAAAGGCCTTTGATCTCCAAAAATTTTCTCGCATAACGCAAACCAAGTAGTCGCTGGGATCTACTGTCAAAATGATGTTCATCAAAATTAATGAGCCCATCTGATTCAACTAAATGTGAATTGGGCACCGCTACTTCCATTTTTGAAATCTCTTTCCGTATGTTTTTATAATTAGCATTCCATAGCCCCAATTGCCCGCAGATCAAAGGGAGTTCTGGACTTAGCAAATCGGTCCTGTAATCAGAAATAAGTGTCTTCAAATTTGCAAGGTATCCACTATAATTACTTCTATTTGATTCACCCTGATGCCAAATAATTGCTTCTAAACTAGCTGAAGGTTCTTTTTTTTGAGCCTGCATTATTCGTGCTATTGTTTTTTTGTAATACTGCGAAGCATCTCCTTTCATAAAACGTTCAATGGCGGTTCCTCCTCTCGCGTTTACCACAAGTAAAATGGTATCTTTTGGATAAGCATTGTGCATGGCCCTTGCAAAAGTATATACGGGACCAAGTCTTTGCATATGGGCCTCTTTTCTAATGTTTGAATACAGGTTAAGTGGATTTTGGGCAGATACAAAATTCCCTTTGTCATCCAAAATATAAACATTGGAAATACTTTTAAAATCCAATTCCGTTATGGCAGATCTACCTGCCATGTTAGATTGGCCCGAAAAAACAAATAGTTTTTTTTGGGCCCTAGCACTTGGTAGTGAGAACAGTGCAATAGTAATCAGGAGAATGATTGATTTAATCCATGTTTTTGATCGGGAACAATATAAAGTATAGAAACTTCGTACGAAATAGTTCATCATTTTGTCTTGGCTTTCAATTTAGATTGTGGCAATTTGTTTTCTAAGAATAGTTCTAAAATTCGGAATAAAAAGGCGTAACATAACAGGTATGTTACGCCTTTAAAAAAACTAACTCAAAACTAAAATTTTAATATCCAGGATTCTGCGTAAGATTTGGATTCGCCTCTATTTCTGTTTGAGGTATTGGCAATAATTCATTCCTGTTTGCAGTAAAGCCTCGCTCAACGGTGGCATCCTCTTCAACAATTGTATTAATTATATTATCGGCAAGACCCAAAGTAACCAAATCGAACCAACGCTGACCTTCAAAAGCAAGCTCTACTCTCCGCTCATGGATAATCTCGTCTCTCAAATCACTTTGGGAAAGTCCGGCCAATCCAGGTAATCCTGCCCTATCCCTCACCAAATTGAGTGCCGGATGTCCGTCTCCATTCGTTTCGTTCAAAGCTTCCGCCTGCATCAATACCAAATCGGCATATCGCAATACGGGAACATCCAATGTTCCTTCATTAAAAGTTGCTGAAAAATCGGTAGATACAAATTTGTACAAAAATAGATTTGTTGCCGTTCCTGGTGAATTGCCCCCTACAAAACCGCCTCCGTCTGTCCCATCATAGGTTAAACCAGCAAAAGTAAGTCCCTCGTGCATAATATTTACACTTAATCTGGGGTCTCTGCCAACATAGGTGTCATCTGTGGGATTATAATCTGAACCGTCTGCATAATCATAAGCATCTGCAAAATTTTGATGAACATACATGACCAATACACCAGCTTGCCATGAATATCTTTCTAGATATGAGTTAGATAAGTCTATGGAATTAAATTTTACTGAGAATATGAATTCAGAATTTCCTTCATTGGCTTCGGTAAATAGTGACTTATAATCATTGGTGGGCGTATCCGTATCAAATAAATCATGCCCTCCACTGTCTGCCACAGCTATGGCGTCATTTATTGCGGTCAAAGCATCCGCCCAAGTTTTATTACCAATTCTTGCTTCATACAACATGACTTTAGCATGTAAACCCAAAATAGCTTGCCTGGTTAATCTGCCGTCTGAAGATGTTGTGCCTAAAATAGCGGCAACAGCAACAAATTCATCTAAAACAAATTCAATAACGATATCACGACTAGTCCTGCTTATTTGTAGAGCCTCATCTCTACTTATGGAAGTTGTGATAAATGGCACATCACCAAACAAGTACACTAGTTTCATATATGCCAACGCACGTAACCCTCTTGCTTCTGCCTTAATCAATTCCAAATCACTACTAGGTATTCCATCTACTCCATCAGCATTATCCAATAATAAATTTGCTCTTTGTATTAATACATAGGCATCTTGATAATTATCTATAAATGAAGCTGCAACTTCAACTTGATTCCCAGCGGCAAAATTAAATACATCAGGTGCAAAGTTTGGAGCTACAATACAATTATCGCTCAACCCATCCAACAATACTTGTTCTCCATACATCCCCTCAAGCTGTAAAGCATCATAAATACCATATAAACCAGCATTTAAATTTTCAGGAGACGTATAAAAAACATCAGAACCAACAGAGTTTAAAGGGTCTAATTCTAGATTATCGCATGATACATAAGCAACCAGTATCAGCAATACGTATATTTTTACAATTAATTTCATAATATCTTTTTTTAAAATTTCAGGTTAAGTCCAAGGGTAACAACTTTGGCCTGTGGCAATGTAGCCGCAAAGTGATTGGTAAATGCATTTCGTTCAGGATCTAAATCATCCAATTCTGATTTGGTCCATAAATTTTGTCCACTTAAATAGATCCTTAAATTGTCAACAGATAGCTTTTCAAGAATGGATTCGGGCAAAGAATACCCTACTACAATATTTTTTAGGCGTAAAAATTTTCTATCGATAATCCAATTGGAAGTCTGTGCAAGACCGCCAACGCCTTCAATGGTATTTCCGTTCCAACCTTCTCTGTCAACGAAAATTCTTGGTACGATATTACTACGATTCTCTTCCGTCCATCCATCTAACCAGTATTCCCTTAAACCAGAGTGTCCAAAATTACCGGTATATCTATTGACCAATGAATTTGCAGTGCCGATTCCTTGGAACAACATTCCCAAATCCCATCTTTTATATTCAAAATCAAAGTTGAATCCATATAACCATTCTGGATTGGGATTACCGATTACGACCATGTCATCCTCATTTATTGCTCCGTCATTATTTTGATCTGTATACTTAATGTCACCTGGACGTGGCACATTACTTCCCAACCAGGTAAAATCCAATGGTTCCAATAAATTACCGCTATCATCAAAATCCTCTACTTGGTAAATACCACCAAATTCATGACCGTAAAAAGAATTAATAGGTTCTCCCCTGATCCACCAGCCTTGACCAACTCGTCTTTGATCATCTGGCCCTGCCAAACTTGGATCTACTTCAAGAACCTTATTTTTAACGTGGGTCACATTTACACTTGCCGACATTCTCAAATCGCCAATATTATGACGAGCACTAAGGGTCAAGTCCCATCCTTTATTTTCAATTGATGCCGCATTCACAGAGATATCGGAATCAATACCCGAGGTAAGTGGGTTTGCTAAATCTGTTAATATTCCTGTACTTTCTTTGATAAAATAATCCGCCTCTAGTGAAATTTTTCCATTAAAAAATTTCAAATCAACCCCAACATCAGTAACAGTTGTTTCTTCCCATGCCAAGTTTGGATTCCCTAATTTGCTTAAGGAAGCTCCAGATACACCATTATAATCGGACCCCAAAACTACTTCAGAAGCATATGGGTACAAGTTTGTACTTTGAACCCCTAGTTTACCCCACGACCCTCGTAACTTGAAATAAGTAAAGAAGTCACTTTTCCAAAAATTTTCATTCGATACTACATATCCAACAGATAAGCCGGGAAAGGTTGCCCATCTACTTTGTGAACCAAATCTTGATGAACCATCACGCCTAATATTTGCCTCTAGCAAATATTTATTTTTGTAGTTATAATTTAATCTGCCAAAAACAGATTGCAATGCCCATTCACCATTATAGTTGTTTATATCGACTGCTTCTGTACCATTACCAACTCGCACCAAAGAAGTTGACCCAAATCCTTTTTCAAAAGTTGCAATTCTTCTAATACTTGAAGTCTCTTCATTGGCTCCTACTAGAAAGTTAAAATTGTGGTCTCCAAATGATTTTGTATAAGTGGCTTGAAGCCAGTTGGTACGATTTAGTATTGTTGATTCTCTAGCAATTAGCAAACTTCCAGCTTCACGCACTGCAGTCCTATTTCCAAATCTGTCATATTGTTCGTGTTCTAAACGTACATCTTGATACGATTCTTGTTGGAAGTTTAATGCAGAGGTATACCTAAGCTTAAGGCCTTCAATAGGTTCGTACTCTACAAAAGCATTCCCCAAAAACTCATTTCCATCAATATTTACCCATTGATTATCAATAAGGGCTTGCACGTTGTGCCTTTGAGACCTTGTTGATTCACCACCGGTTCCACCATATCTTCCAAACTCATCAAAAACAAAACCATTGGGAGCACTTACGTTAAGTATGGTAAATAAAAAGCTTCCTTTATTCCCATCATCCGAAAAACTTGGAACAATCCCTTCGCCTTCAGGTATACCCCGTTGCGAACTATTAGCAGGAGCATCATTCTTGGTTGCTTGGCGGTTTTCACTATTGATAAATGATAGAGATGTCCCTATTTTTACCTTACTGCCTAAATTAACGTCTAAATTTAATCGTGTATTCAACCGTTTTAAAAAGTAATCTCCTTCCAAAAAGCTTTTTTGATCTAAATAACTTGTAGACCATCGATACTTCACATTTTCGGAGCCCCCAGAAATGGATAAATCATTGTTTTGTATGGATCCGGTATTCACATAATCCCCAAGCCAATCCTTGGAGCCCAAAGCTGAAATCTCGTCGATTAACTCCGGTGTAAAAGGATGGGTTCTACCAGAATAAGCAGCAGCCTGAACATAAGTTTCCAAATAGGTTCTTGTATCTGTTACAGTATTGGCCAAAACAGTTGGAGATGTTATGCCATAGTACGAATTGAAACTCACTGAAGGCTTGCCTGTTTTACCTCTTTTCGTTGTAATGAGTATAACTCCATTTGCAGCTCTCGTACCATAAATAGCAGCTGAAGCGGCATCTTTTAATACGTTTATGGTTTCAATGTCGTTAGAATTAATACTATTTAGCGGGCCTTCTATCCCGTCAATTAAAACTAATGGGTCAGAATTATTCAATGTTCCTACCCCCCTTACATTAATTGTAGCATTGTCATTACCAGGTTCTCCAGAATTGGTATTAATATAGACCCCAGATGCAACTCCTTGTAATGCTTGCGACCCCTGGGTTATTGGTCTTTTATTAATATCATCACCTTTTACACTTACAACTGCTCCTGTTAGATTAGCTTTTTTCTGCGAACCATAACCAACCACAACAACTTCATCTAGTTTTGCTGCATCTTCTTGTAATATGATATCTATGGTAGCTTGCCCATTTACTGCTATTTCTTTCGGTAAAAAACCGATATAGGAAATTACAAGGATTGGGTTTTCAGTGGAAAGCTCTAAAGTATAGTTTCCATCAAAATCGGTCTGCGTACCATTGGTGGTCCCTTTTTCAACAACATTGGCTCCAGGAAGTGGTTGACCATTCTGATCTGTAACCGTTCCGTTTAGCGCTGTTTGCTGTTTGTCATTTTCTATAGCTTTTAGGTCTGACAATTTTGAGATGTTTCCTTTACGTTTAACTAAGTATACCAATCTGTCATTAATATTGAACGTTGTATTGGTGCCTTTAAGAATGCGTTTAAGAATAGTGCTGATTTTTTCATTTTCAGCAGTAATTGAAACATTTCTTTTTAAATCAACATCTTCTAACTTATAAATAAACCTGAATTCAGTAGTACTTTCAATTTTATCGATAAGCTGTGCTACTGTTACGTTGTTTAATTCCAGAGATATATTGGTTCTTTGGCCATAGGTATCATTTGCTTTCATTGAAAACAAAACAACAATGATAAATAAGGCACTCAATTTCATTTTTAAATCGAATTTCAACAAGGGCAGACGCCTTCCTGTTGGGGTAAGAAGTTTTTTCATACTTTTATAATGTTTATACGTGGTTATACTTTTTAGTAGAATCACTTTAATACAATCGGGAAATGCTGGTAACATTTTCCGATTTTTTTATTTCTATTTTTTTTAGAAATTTTAAAGTGACACTTATTAAATGGTAAATAGGTGTTATGTCATAGTCTATTGTTTAGTTTATAATTAGTTCATTGTTTATTAAGCTATATTCTATATCGTAATTTTCCCTTAAGCTTTCTAAAACTTTGGACAAGGGCTCATTTCCAAAACTGGCATTGAATATTTTATCTGATAATTCTTTGTTGTTCATTACGATTTTGATGTCATAATGCCTTTCCAATTTTTTCATGATATTTTTGAAGGACATATTTCTAAAAACCAACTCGCCTTTCATCCAAGAGGTATAAATATCTGTAATCACCTCTTCAGTGCTAATTTGCTCTGTTGATTTATTGTACTTAGCCTGAAAGCCGGGCTCAAGAATGGTACTTTTCTGTGAATCGTACGCAACACTATTGGAATACAGGCCAACAGAACCTTCTACAAGTACAATTTCCGTTATCTCATCTTCAGGATATGCATTAACATTGAATTGTGTGCCCAGTACCCGTACATTTAAATTGTTTGCGCTAACAATAAAGGGATGAAGTGGATTTTTGGCTACATCCAAGTAGGCTTCACCAGTTATGAATATTTGTCTATCCTGTCCTTTGAGAAATTTAATAGGATATTTTATGGAAGATCCAGCATTTAAATGCGCCTTGGTACCATCCGATAACTGCAGCTCAAAGGTCTTGCCATAGGGTACTCTTAACGTATTAAAAGCTATTTCCTCAACAAAGCTTTTGTTGTCATATACCAATTGATTGCCATTCTGCTGGCCAATTAAATTACCATCTTCATCAAGGATACGGGTTGCGCCATTTTCTTCAATAACTTTTATACTACCATCTTCAAGTTCTAGTGTAATGGCATTTTCGGGAATTAATCCTGACGAGGTAGCAGAGGTATTTTGAAGATATAAGTATCCCGTGGCTATAAGACCGATAAATATAGCCGCAACTGAAGCTGCTAATCTCCATGTTTGGGTCTTTGCTTTCTTATTGGAAACCATGTCAATTCCAGACCAAATAGATTCTTGAAATTGAGCTTTTTCCGCATTATTTTTAAAATTGATCCCTTGGCTCCTTGATTTCAGTTCCTCCTCGAATTTTTCAAGAATTTTGGTCTCATCCTCAGATAAGGTGCCTTCGAGGTATTTATTAAGTAATCTTTTGAATTCTTGTTCTTGCATAAAAATTGGGCTACAAGAATAAGAACCCTAAATGCAGTACAACTCACACAACAAATATGTTTTTAACGTTTCTTTAACATTTAAGGATTGTACAAATAATTGTAACTGGCTTCGGAAAGCAACTAAAAAATAAGGAAAAAGGTAAGAAATGTCGTAACGGCTGATTGTACGGTGGTCATGTGCTGCCGTATGGATTTTAAAGCGATAGACATTTGGTTTTCAACAGACCGTTTGGATATTCCAAGAAGATTGGCAATTTCTTCATTGCTCACCTCTTCCAATCGACTTAACTTAAAAACCTGTCTACATCTGGGAGATAATTTATCCAAGGAATCTTGAAGAAGAGTATGCGTTTCCTCAAAATCATACTGTTTCTCAATCTCAGGTCTTGAATTCAATTGTAATGATTCTATAATCTCTATGTGTGTAGTATCAAATTTGCTGTCTCTTAGATATTTATAACAGCTATATTTTACGGCTTTGTAAAGATATCCTTCAAAATTTTCAATTTTTCGTATCTCCCTGTTTTGCCATATATTGGTCCATATGTTTTGAACAATATCCTTGGCAGCATCTACATCCAAGACAATAGATTTTGCATTTATAAACATAGGCTCCCAGAACATTTCAAACAATTTGCGAAAGGCTTTTTCATTACCTTTTTCAAATTCTCCAACCAATAAATTATCGGTTATTTTTGAGCTAATGGGCATTTAGAAGAAAAGTATTGTTTAGTTAGTTTATTTCGATAAATGTATTGAAAAGTACTTGACTATGCAAAAACGAAAAATATAGCAACGATTTATTAAGGATAATTTAATTTGAACATCACTTTAAAATAACCTTCAAATGTCAATATTGTTAAAAGATCAAAAAAGGATTACATTTTTAAAAAGACTATTATCCAGTTATAAAGTTCACTTAACCTAGTGCGTGATAATTTCTTATGCGAAGTAAAAAACAAAAAAATAGCTACATTTCTGTAACTGCTTTTCTGTTGAGCTCACCTCTTGGGCTCTCGAACCAAGGGCCCTATTATTAACATTAGTAGCAATTACCAGTGACCTAATTGAAAAAATGAATAAGCTACATTTACTAGAAAATAGCCAAGAATAGCAATTGACCTTATGGAAAATTGTAAGTGATGGTTTACCAAATTCTAATTATAGAAAACTATAAAGAAATTGCAGGTAAGTTAGAAATGTCAATTATCACCAACCATAAAAGCCTTTTGGAACAACTCCATTGAGCCGAAGATAGACCACGCATTGTCCTCGATGATGAATGATATGGTTTTCCATTGCATAGAACAGGCGCCAGACCGGAATGGTATCGCCTGCAAAATCACATTTGGAAAGTAGCTTTTCATCTGACAGTTCGCCAATAGATCTTTGAACAAAAGCATACATACTTTTCAGTTCCTTGATAACATCTTCCTTTGGCATTTGCACCGGAAGTTTTACATTCTCATATGGATTTTTAATGCCTACCCTACCTGCCAATTGTCCACAAGTATAGATGACGCAATGTCTCCATTGCTCGGAAAAAGTCATGGCCTCATCTGTGTACTTAAAAGTGAAATATGCAGGGGGCATTTGATCCACATTGGTCATGGTCATAATTTCTGACCGATGCCAAGCCGCCATGAGTTCTTTACGAAGGTCTTTTGTAGATTCTTGATTTGTAGATGGCGTGGCGGTTGCCAGTTTATTGGTAGATTTTGCCTTACTGTTATCCATACGACAACCAATGAATGAAAATAGACCAAAGCCTAAAGCATTTCTTAGAAAACGAGTTCGATTCATTGTAATATTAATTTAATGCGTAAGCCCTTTCCACCGGCCAGTCATCATGATATCCTTGCATCCACTTTTGTGATTCAAGTTCTTTATCTGTGACCAAACATGTGTCAAGGTCAGCCCTCATCCGTTCCTCATCCATAGCTTGGCCGATGAATACAATTTCGTTTTTTCTATCCCCAAAGGTTTTGTCCCATTCAGCTTCAATTTGTTCTTGGTTATCAAGAAAAGCAACATATTGCGAGCGTTTTTGAAAGGGCATGCTACTCCACCATACCCCGGCACTATCTGTTCTCAAGGAACCTCCTGCCTGGCCCCAAATCAAAGCCTGTTCAGGTCGTGATGCAACCCAAAACAACCCTTTACTACGAATGACACTATTTGGAAACTTATGCTGTACGAAATGCCAAAAGCGTTCTGGGTCGAAAGGTTTTTTACTTCGATAAACAAAAGAACTTATCCCATATTCCTCCGTTTCCGGAGTATGCTCATCCTTGTTAAGTTCTTCAATCCAACCAGCACTTTGTTCCGCTTCCTCAAAATTGAAAAGATTGGTATTCAGTATTTCTTTGGGATTTACTTTACTAAATTGGGATTTAATGATTCGGGCCGAAGGATTTAGTTTGGTAATGGTCGCACTCAAAATGCCCATATGCTCTTCTGAAACTAGGTCCGTTTTATTGAGGACAATGACATTGGCAAATTCAATCTGGTCAGTCAATAAGTTGACAATGGTTCGATAATCCCCATCGATATCTGTTAGGTTTCTATCAATTAAGGTTTCCGGACTTCCAAAATCCTTAAAAAAATTGAAAGCGTCCACAACGGTTACCATTGTATCCACATAGCTAAAGCGGGAAAGATCTATATTGTTCTCCTCGTCAATAAAAGAAAACGTCTGGGCAACGGGAATCGGCTCACTAATTCCCGTACTTTCAATAAGGAGATAGTCAAACCTGTTTTCCTTCGCCAGTCGCTCCACTTCTACCATTAAATCTTCCCTTAGCGTACAGCAAATACAGCCGTTGCTCATTTCTACCAGCTTTTCCTCTGTTCGAGAAAGGGTGTTTTCACTCTTAACCAACTCTGCATCAACATTCACTTCGCTCATATCATTGACAATCACGGCCACTTTTAAGCCTTCTTTGTTATGCAGCACATGATTCAGCAAGGTAGTTTTACCAGCCCCCAGAAAACCGCTAAGAACGGTTACCGGCAATTTGTTATTTTCTATCATTTCTCTTTTTTGCAGTTATGGGAATTTGCATCCCGTGGGCATTAAGAAACCCATAGTAGCAAACCGGTCATAAAAATATAAGAAATTGCCAATAAATGCAACTCAGTTGCATTTATATTTTAAAAACAGAAAAAGACAGAGATAAAAACATATTGAAAAACAAAAAAACCCAGTAGATTTAATATCTACTGGGCAATTTATGCTCCCCCTCTTGGGCTCGAACCAAGGACCCTCTGATTAACAGCGTCTCCGAACGGGATCCAAGCAAATTTTAAAAATCGCATATTTTATTGAATATCAGTGTTTTAATAAAATTTGTTGTCAAACAAAATCAATTGAAACCAACTTTTTGCGTGCAAATTGCGTGCAAATTTTTTTATAACTTATGTTCATGAACACGAGTATAAAACTAAGTTTGGACACCCGAAGAATGACCCAAAATGGATGTTTTCCCATCATTTTAAGGCTGACCCATTTTAGAAAAACTACTTCAATCAAAACAGGTCATTATGTCCCAGAAGAGTATTGGGATCATCAACGATGTAAAGTAAAAAGAAATTTCCCGGATGTTGATTCTGTTCATCTAATGAACACCCTTTTATTAAAAAAACAAATCAAGGCTCAAGAGGTAATCAATAAGTTGGCAGATAATGACCAATTGGATAAGCTTACGGCAAAAGACATTGCTGATAAAATTGTTAACAGGAAACGTTTAAACTCCTTCTATGAATTTGGCCTTCAAAAAGCAGAAGAACTTATATTAGAAAAACGAATCGGAACCGCTAGAAACTATTCCGGAATTATTGGAAGACTAAAAGTTTTTACAAATGATAGAGACTTAAAATTCAATGAACTCAACCTTGAATTCTTAAAAAGGTTTGAAAGGCATCATTTATCTAAGCCAGGCAATACCATTAATGGAATTGCATCTTATATGAGAACAATAAAGGCCATCTACAATAAAGGAATCAAGGAAGGTATGGTGGATGAATCCTTATATCCTTTTAAATACTACACCATAAAAACTAAGCCAACCCAAAAAAGAGCTATAAAACTGGAAAGCATTAAAAAAATACTTGAGATGGAAACCGAGGTTGGTTCTAACCATTTCCACTATCGCAATTATTTTATACTTTCTTATCTGATGCTGGGTATGTCCTTTATCGATATGGCATTTCTAAAAAGGGATAATATTATTGATGGCCGTGTCAAATTTCAAAGACGAAAAACAGGAAAACGATATGATATAATTATAACGAATCAGATTGAACCAATCATTGATTATTATCTAAGCAATCCTAACCCCTCTGGTTTTTTATTGCCTATAATTTATCGTGACACTTTGGAATTACAGTACAAAGATGCCCAATGGGAGCTTAGACGTTACAACATTGGTTTGAAAGAGATTGCAAAAAAATGTGGGATTGAAGAGCGTTTGACCTCTTATGTTTCAAGACATAGTTTTGCAACTCATGCTATGTTCAAAAAAGTTCCTTTGGAAGCCATATCTGCAATGATGGGACATAATAAACTCAGTACTACCCAAATTTATCTTAAGTCCTTACCAAGCAACATACTTGATAACTATCAGTTAGAATTGAACTCTCTGTAGTTTAATTTTTTTGATTTCGAACACCATAAAAATAAAGAGAGTGTTCATCTACGTTAATATTAAAAGTCTCTTCAATGGTCTGTTTTATTTCCTGAACTCTGGGATCTGCAAATTCCAATATCTCACCTGTATCCGTCAAAATAATATGATCGTGCTTACCATCAAAAAAAGACTTTTCAAAATGGGCAACTTTATCCCCAAATTGATGTTTGCGCACTAGACGAGATTCCAGTAAAATATCCATGGTGTTATATAAGGTAGCCCGACTAACTCTATAATTTTTACTTTTCATTATATCATACAAGGTATCTATGTTAAGATGCTCGTCGGTATTATAGATTTCTTCCAGAATGGCATAACGTTCAGGTGTTTTACGGTGTCCGTTTTCTTCAAGAAAGGAAGTAAATATTCCTTTGATTATTTTGAAACTACTAATACAGGCCATATAAGATATTTAAGTAAAGGTTAAGCCAATTTGCCCTTTAGATTAACCTTTGCAATATAATTATTTTTATTTAGATTTATTAAAAATAATATCTATGTTTGCTTTTTTAAATAAGGGTAATAATGGGTATTGTTTTAATTTTTCTCGGTTGTTTTCTCCTTTATGTAAAGTCAAAACACTTTCCAGAACAACTAAATAGCATCAAGAAAGAAGCTAATGAAAGGCCATTAGTAACGAGACTTATTACATATCTACTTTTCATCTCATCAGCGATTTTATTGTCGTTTCAATTGGGATTAGCAACTGGTCTGCTCACTTTTTTAATCACTTTGCTTTTGAGCCTGTGTCTTACCATTATGTTATTACCACTACATAAGAAATATGCTTATTTCCTTGCCATACTAAGTTTAATCGTAATAGTAATTGAAAATATTCTGTAAATGCCTGCCAACCAAAAACACCTATCAAACCCAGGCCAAAGAATTCTAAAAATTACCGCAGGCATTCTGGGTGGATTCTTTGTAACCATCTTTTTTCATAATGCTCTAGGAAGTCTCCTCGAACAAAAAGGCGCACTGATTATTACTACTGCTTATACCTCCTTTATTCTTTGGGCGGCCTTGTTGGTCATAGCCTTTTTGTTTAAAAATGGTTGGAAAGTCTGGGGAATATACCTGCTGTTAACTTTAATCTTTGGTGTTGTAATCTTTCTCAACAAATAAAACCGACCATGAAACTCAAAGCCCTCAAACCAAGATTATATAATGCAATGTTCCATACGCATACCGTATCGGGTATTGTAATCAGTTTTGCACTATTTGTTTGCTTTTACGCTGGTGCAGTAGCTCTTTTCATGGATGAATTGTATCAATGGGAAAATCCAGCCGCCCGGATTGACCATGTTGACCCTGCTACAGTTGATTATGATAAGGTCATAAGTATAGTGGATGAAAACGCAGAAAGTTTTGACAAGAGCCTGACTTTTGGCATTACGCCTCCAACCGAGGCCAATCCATTGGTAACTTTATATGGGAGGGATAAAACGGAGGAAGGTAAGTTGACGTTCTTCACTGCCATACTTAATCCCAATACCTACGATGTAATATCCATTGGTGATGAGCCTAGCACTCATATGGCACGGACTATTTATGAATTGCATTATTTCCGTCAAATACCCGTTGTTGGGCTTTATTTATCGGGGTTTGTTGCCTTTTTCTTTTTGTTTGCTGTCATTACTGGCGTTTTAACGCATTGGAAAAACATCGTTAATAAGTTTTACGCCTTTACAACCAAAGGAAAATGGAAGCAGATTTGGACCAACGGGCATATTTCACTTGGATTGATTACGTTGCCGTTTCAGGTAATTTATGCAGTAACTGGGGCATTGCTCGGTCTTTCCATATTGCTGTTGGCACCAAGTGCCATTTTGATGTACAACGGAGATACTACAGAGGTCGTTAAGGCAGTAAGACCTGATGCAGGAATAAAATATGATGAAAATGCAGAAGCCATTGACGATGGCGTTGCTTTCAACAGCATATATAATAAAGTAAGTGCTGCTTACCCAGAAAACAACGTTACCTATATCTACGCAACAAATTATGGGAAAGAAGATGGAACCATAGGAGTGCGTGTGAACGACTATAAAAGCATTGGAGGTGATGGTATATTTGTATATGGTTATAAAGATGGACAGCTAAAAGAAGCTATTGAACCTGAGACAAGACCATATGCCAAAGGAGCATACGGTGTGCTGATCAAACTTCATTATGCCACTTATGGAGGGATTTTCCTTAAAATAATCTACTTCCTTTTGGCAATGATTACCTGCTATATCATAATCAGCGGAATAATGATATGGCGCACTGCAAGGAATAAACCTAGCTATACGGACAAGCAAAGAAGGTTTCACCATAGAGTTACTAAATTCTATTTGGCGATTACCCTTTCCATGTTCCCTGCCCTAGCGTTGATATTCATTGCAAATAAGCTAGTTCCCTTGGCAATGGAAGGTAGAGTACCAATTGTAAACTCCATTTTCTTTATGGGTTGGTTGATTCTCACAATCTTAGGATTGTTTTGGAACGATTACCGCAAATTGAATAGAAACTACATCATCCTCGGAAGTGTTTTTGGACTTCTTATTCCCATTGTCAACGGGGTAATTACAGGAGACTGGATATGGAATTCCCTTGCCAGTAAGCAATATTATGTATTCAGCGTGGACTTCACTTGGTTGATTATCGGAGTATCTGGATTATTGATTAACCGATATTATTTGAACCGTCCTTCAAAAGTTGACAAAGCGGAAATCGTTGAAAGAGAAATCATAGATGCCCAGGTAGGTAAGTTGGCAAAAGAAGAACCTTCACCAGTACTACAAAACGTCATTAAATCTAAGTAGAGAATCCCCAATTAAGTGTAATCATGACTTTATCAAATACTTTTATTTATAATAAGTCTAAATAAAAATAAAGTATTAGATTTGCCCATCAAAAAGTAGAACCGACCATAAAATGAAGAAAATACTATTTTTCTTATTGCTGATTCCAACGGCAATCATAGCCCAAAACAGATACAATATTTCTGGAACCATAAAAACCGAAAATGGGGAGCCTCTAGCTTATGCCACCATAAATCTTGACAGAAACAATAAATACGCCGTTGCTAATGAAAATGGTATCTACCAAATCAAAAACGTCCGTAGCGGAGACTACACAATTACCGTAAGTTCTATTGGTTTTGCCACCAAAACCCAAGCTATTTCTGTAAATGGTGATTTAACATTGGATTTTACCCTAATAGAAGATGTTCAAGCCTTGGACGATGTCATTGTCGAGGGTAAAAAATCTTCCACCAAACAGGAAGAAAGGGCTATCACTATAGGTAGTTTTGAATTGGCCGATGTGGTTTCACAAACTAATATTCTAGCCGATGCCGTGGACAAAATTGCAGGTGTTCGTATCCGTCGTTCTGGTTCTTTGGGAGACGGTGCCGACGTTTCCATCAATGGACTAAATGGAACGGCTGTGAGGACATTTGTTGACGGAGTCCCCATAGAGTTTTTGTTTCCAGGAACCGATATTGCCACATTGCCATTAACGGGAATACGACGTGTAGATGTTTTCAAGGGTGTACTTCCTGTGGACATTTCTTCGGATGCCCTCGGAGGAGGGATTAACATCATCACTGAGGAAAATACCGTGAATAGGCTACGAGCATCGTACAGTGCGGGTTCATTTAATACTCATCTTGGGGATGTTAGTGTAACCCTAACCGATGGCAAGGAGAGTTTTGTAAAAGTCACCGCTGGAGCCAATTACTCTGACAATGATTATACATTCAAAGCTCCTATTCGTGTTGTAAATCCGGATAACGGACAACCTGTGGACTTAGAAGAACCTTTGAACATAAGACGGTTCCACGACCTTTATCGCTTACAATATAGCACAGCTATATTGGGCACGTATAACAAAAAATGGACGGATCATGCAGAGATTGCTTTCAACTACTTTGATACTTTCCGGGAATTTCAAAACAATGTTAACCCCATTTCCAATGTCGCTGTTGGTGAAGCAATAGGTGAACGTGAAAATGTAGCCATCGTTGCCAAGTATGATAAAACGTTGATTAAGGATAAATTGAAATTGAAGACCATATCCAACTACAGTGACCTATTTACAAAGTTTGTGGATACCACATCAAACACCTACAACTGGTTAGGAGATATCATCGATACCAATGGGCGAAGAGGGGAATTTGAAGACGGAAGCCCCGCACTCACAGAAACTACCACAAAAAGCCTTGTAAATCGATTGACCCTGAACCTTCAAGTATCTGAAAACAGCAATTTGATCTTTAGCAATCTTTTGGCACATCAAGACCAAGAACTCAAAGACTTCGATATTGATGACCCCACACAATTTGGAGTAGCCCCAGAACAGAAAATCACCAAGAATATTTCGGGGTTGCAATATGATAATACCTTATTCAATGAAAACCTTGAATTTTCCGCAGCCTTAAAATACTATACCTATAAATTGGTTGGTTTTAGTAATCTCAATAGGGTTGCTATTGAAAGTACAGAAGGGTTTTTGGGTTGGAATGGTAGTATTCAATACAAGCTCACCGATGTATTTTCGATAAGAGGTTCTTATGAACGTGGCTTTTTAATTCCTGAGATTGTACAGTTTGCTGGTGATGGATTGAATGTGGCTCCCAATGGAGAACTACAACCCGAGGAAAGTGACAATTTTAATCTTGGGTTTCGATACAATAAGCGTTATAACGAGAATTATCGATTAGGGTTAACAGCAAACGGATTCCTAAGAAAGCAACGGAACTTCATCTTTATTGATGCCAATGCCGCAAGACAACAGAACGCAAACATAGGCGACATAGATTCACAAGGTTTTGAAACGGAATTACAGTTCAATTTCCTTAAAAACTTCAATTGGAACACCAATGTCAGTTTCGTTGACAAAACCATAGAACGATTTGCAGTCGATACGGCAACAGATGACGCTGTGGGTTCTCAATTGCCAAATACACCTCGGTTTTTCTACAATACAGAACTATCGTGGCAAACGGAGGATATCTTCAATTCAGGTGTAGATGTTCGGCTTTATGGATTGTACACCCATGTGGATGTATTCAATATTCGCCCTGTTTCTGACGGCGAAACCTTAGAAACTACACCAGACGCCTTTGTCCCTGAACAAGACCGATTTGATGCCGGCGTTTCCCTGAGTTTCCTCGACAAAAAAATTACAGCTGCATTCAATGTGGTCAACATCACAGATGAAGACTTATTCGACAATTTTAGCATTCCGAGACCGGGGCGCAACTTCAACTTTAAACTGATTTATGAGATTTCCAATTTTTAATGATATGAAAACGAATTTTAAACATTTTTTTGGCCTTTTGACGATTGCACTTTTGATTTTGTCCTGTGAACCTGAAGAGGTGGTAACCCAAGTTGTTGTTGAAACGGTTGCAGGAGCAGAACAGACCATTGCAGATTTACCCTATGCCAAAAGTGGTTTTGTGGCATCCTCAATCTTAAGTACACCCACATCCTTTTCATATTTCACGAATTATTCTTCGGATTTACCCTCAGGAGCTATCGATTTGACTACGAATACTTCCAGCTCCTTTAGTCGTTATTTTCCGAATACTATTTATAAATTTCTGGCTTTTGGACCTTCATTGGACACCGAAAACCTAGAATTGAACAGGTATGCCGTTGATGAAGAAACCAATAAGATTGTTAGAGCTGGCGCAATTCCTCTAAGTGCAAATCTAAGTCAGGTTTTGATTCTCAACGATGATTTGGGGGTATATACCATATTCGACACCCAAAGTCTATTTCTTTTCAATCCTACGACTATGCAGTTTATTCAGGAAATACAAATGCCTGAAGCAATGGCACCAAAAGACCTTGGAGAAAGTCAGGCGAATTCGTATTTCCATATCATTCATAGACCACAAGACAATAGAGTATTCCTTCCCTTGACCACCAATACCCCCGTGACACCACAATTTTACGAGGGTACTGATATATTTGTAGAAGTAGTAAATCTCAATACCCGTTCTTGGGAAAAAACAGCAGTATTCAATGGGGCCACATATCCCTTGACTCGGGGAATGGAAAACCCGTTGGTTGATGAACAGGGCAATATTTTCTTACTTACACAAGGCCAATACAGTTTGGATTTCCAATTTGGCCCAACAGCTCCGCCCAGTTCAAGACCTCAGTTTTTGAAGATTCCTTCAGGTGGTACTGATTTTGATCCGGATTATGCTTTTAATCCTGTCGACGCATTGGGTTTTCAAAACTCCGTGGCACAGCTTTGTACCGGGTCAATTTATGATGCTAACGGTATCGCATATGCTGCAATGACTGCTGAAGCAGATGTTCCCAGGGTAAATGAACTTTTAGGCTTACTTGCTACAGGAATGATAACTGATGCACAGTTCAATGAGTTGGTTGGTTTGGTTACCAACAGCCCAAACATGAAATGGACCAGAATTGATTTGAATGCACAAACTGCTGAAACCATTGCCGATATTACTTCTACTGCTGGGTTTGTTTATCCATTTTCATACAAGGCCAATGGAAAGTTCTATTTTCAAGTTTTTAATCCAACAGAATCCATTAACGGGTATTATGAATTTGATCCAACAACAAATACCAGTACTAATATCTACAATATTTCCACGGGTGGTGTAGCCACACAACTATTTATATTACAAGAATAAGAGTTTAGTTTTAGGAGTTAGTCTAGCTTACCAAGCCCCAATCGTTAAATTGGATTGGGGCTTTTTATTTAAACTTCAAAAGCCCTAATTTTTCCTTTACCCCTTCTTTATCAAGATTTGAAATGAGGTCAATAACATTAGGATACCAATTTTCATGATACCCAAGTTCAGGGCGCCGTAACTCAGAAATGGCATCTTCTTTTGACCAATTTTCAAAAACCACACGATATGCGGCCATTATGGCTCCTGTTCTATCTGAGCCATGCCAACAATGTACCAGCACAGGCTTTTCTGCTGAGTTTATAGCCCTCAATGCTGTTATCAAATCAGCCTCGGTAAGTTCAGAAGTCTTTAAAGGAATGTGCGTCAATTGTAGCCCGGAGCCCTTTGCTTTCTTGGAGTCATCTTTGTTTCTACGAAAGGTTATGGCTGTTTTTACACCAAGAGATTCCAATTTCCTAAAACCCTTTTTGCTAGGTTGTTCTGAACGGAACACCGAATCATTAAGGGCATACAATCTTTTGAAGTATTTGGAAGGTATTTTTTGCAACTTAGGAATATGGCTTTGCCTCCACCATCCATTTTTTTTTCTGATGTACACCATCTGACCAATATGATAGGCATTATGGGCGCACATGTTCAGTATTTCTTCACTCCATTTTTTGAGAGTTGCTTCATCGGATTGTTGCACAACTAATTCCCAAGTATTTTGCAAACTATCCAACTTTTTAATGGCCAAATTCCAATCGCTATTGCTAAGTTTGAAGAACGTCACTTTATTGTCCTGATTAAAATCACCGACCTCTTCGCCCTTAAAAACCTTTAAGACCCTTGTGTTCCAAAATGTAATGTGCGATACCAATTGCGCAATGGAGTGATTCGAAGTGCTGTCTTTCCATATTGCCTGTTCTGGCGTTAGTCCTTCTAAGGCCTTATTCATGGGTACAAACCACCCCTCATTGTGATGACTGGCCTGTAATTGTTGTATTAAAACCGATTTTAATGTTTGGTTTTGTTCTTGACCAATGCTTACTACGGTCATAAGAATCAAGGTGATAGTACAGGCTATTCTTAAGTTACTTTTGATATACATCAGGCATTAGCTTTTTATGGAACTTGGCACAACACCGAATTGCTTTTTAAAAGCGGAGCTAAAATGTTGTGGATTTTTATAACCAACCATTTCAGAAATTTCAGTTACGGATAAATTGTTGTGCAACAACAGGTTTTTAGCTTTTTGCATTTTAGCATCACGGATATAGCCAAATACTGTCTTACCATAAATATTTTTGAACTCTTTTTTAAGTGTACACTCATTAGTACTTACCATTCTAGCCAGATCAGGTAGGCTAATAGGGTCGTTTAATTTTCCAATAATAATATCACGGGCCAAATGCATTTTGTCAATCATTGTTCTGGATGTATCAGAGTTTGAGAAACAATATTCACATTGTTGCATTTGATCTAACTGTAAAAGCAAAAGTTCCATCACCTTGGATTCCAAAAAAAGCCTACGATATTCATTTTTCCAATGACAGTTGATAATATCATTGATGATTTGGAACATTTGAGGTGTTATGGGGTGGTTATGAGAACTTATGGTTCCTAGTTCTTTATTTTGTATTAATTTTTTGAAAAAATCAAATTGCCCATTGGTAGGAAGGTATTGCTCAAAGAATACCGGTTTTAGATTGATTTCTAAGAAGAACATTTCCTTTGAATTCCATTCAATTTTACCACGAAAATCGTTCCCGTAAAATATGTTATGGCTGTTTGGGCCAATCAAAAAACCTCCATCTAAAGTATCCATCGATGTCGAGGAGTTTCCTTTTATAGAAAAGTGCATCTCTACAGTTTCTTCATCAAACTCAAAAAAAATGGTGGTCTTCTCTGCAAAACTTCCACTTCCATAACTAATTTTAAAATTGTCGAGTACTATTTCCTTGTACCAACCATTGAACTTTTCATAGTCGAACGTGAACTTAAACTCACTAGTACCGGCATTGTCTATATGATATTGTTGCTGGCCAGTCTCAAAAATAATTTCCTCTAAATCCCGTAAGTATAATTTCACACCCATTATTATTCCGTTTTACGTAGGTTTTATTCCGTTTCGCGTAGTCGCTATTTACAAGCGTAAAACTATTTTTACGCTTTAAATTTAGTTATTTATAATTAATCTAAATAATAACAACCAACTTAAATACGCATGAATTTCAAGAATCTAGCACTTCTTTTCTTTACTCTTTTATCATTTGCAGGGATTGCCCAAGAAAATAGACTTACAGGAACAATTTCAGATACCGATGGAAATCCCGTTCAAGGAGCCAACATTCGCTTGTTGGAAACAACAAAAGGGGCCTCAACTGACAATCAAGGGAAATATGCAATCGAAGGTGTCGTTTCAAAAACGTATTTTATCGAGATTAGTTACCTGGGATACCAAACTCTTGTCAATCAGATAAATGTATCTCAAAATTCACAATCTTCTTATGATTTTGTTCTGGTGGAATCCTCTAACCAGTTAGACGAGGTGGTGGTTTCTGCTGCAAATAGACGTTTGCAGAACATTCAAAAGACAGAAGCTTCAATATCGGCGATAGGGGCTAAGGGCATAGAACAATTACAAGTAAAGGAATTTGGTGAATTGAGTAGTATTGCCCCAAATTTTAATACTTATGATGATGGTGGCCCTGGTATTTTTACTATCGTAGCCAGTAGGGGTATTTCCACTATCGATGTAAATCCTACAATGGGGGTATATGTGGATGATGTACCCTATTTTTCCACCTTGGCCTATCCGCTTGCTTTGGCGGATGTAGAGCAGATAGAAGTACTTAGAGGACCACAAGGAACACTTTATGGAAGAAATGCTTTGGCAGGGGTTCTTAAAATTACCACGAAGCGGCCTACTAATGAACTGTCAGGTTATGCTACGGTTGGTTATGGGAATTTAAACGCCAAAGAAATGTCCTTTGCCCTTAATGCCCCATTGGTAGAAAATAAATTGTTTTTTAGAACCAGCGCCAAGGTTTCAGAGCGTGATGGCTTCGTTACCAATGAGTTTAACAACAAAGACCTACAAAATAGAAAAGCGTTAAACGCAAATTTCAGGCTAAAATATTTTGCCAATGATAATTTATCCATGGCACTCCGCTATAACATTCAACGAAGGGAATCAAATGCGTATGCCTTTGCCTTGGCAACTCCCGATAATTCATTGCAAGATATTCTGGAAAACAGTCTTTACAAGTTGAATTTTGATGTAGATATTTTTCAAAAGGTGCTCACACAAGACGTTGCATTCACTCTAAAATATGATTTTGAAAAGTTTACGCTTAATTCAATTACCTCCTATCAAATTACTCAACAAGAATCTTTGGATGAATTTGATTATACGCCATTTGATATACAATCAGCCCGCAGGCCTAATAGTATTTATGAGAACTTTGCGCAAGAACTGCGACTAAGTTCTTCTTCGGATGCAAGCCTACAATGGACAGCTGGCGTTTTTCTTTATCAAAATAAAGAAGAACGAGAAGACATTCGCAGATTTGGAAATGATATTGGCTTAGCTGCTCCTGATTTTGCACCCCTTGCACCTTTTAACCAAATTGAATTGCCTATTGCGGACAGAAAGGGAATCGCAGTGTTTGGCCAGGCCACATATGAAATCTCCGATAAACTTTCAGTTACTGGAGGTATGCGTGCCGATTATGAAGAAGTTGAAGCCAGTGTAGTACGTACCTTTTCAAATCCGGCATTACCAGGGAACAGTTTTAGTGATGACGCAACTTTTGATGCGCTTTCTCCAAAAGTGTCTTTAGGATATGATGTAAATGACAATGTCTTCTTGTTCGCCAATTATGCAAAGGGTTTTAGGCCCGGAGGGATCAATACTTTTGTTACAGACCCCGATGCTGCACCTTTTGAACCTGAGAAATCTTCTAATTACGAAGCGGGTGTAAAAACAAATCTTCTGAACAATAGGTTAAAGTTAAATCTAACAGGGTTCTTTATCAATTACAAAGACCAACAAGTTTTTACTGTTTTGGATTTGACAAGTTTTGTAATTGGCACGGACAATATAGGTGAATCCAGAAGCTATGGACTGGAATTGGAAAGTAAATGGGTTGCTGCCAAAGGATTGGATTTCACGCTTAATCTAGGTTATTTAAATACTGAAATAACAAAGTACAATCCCATAGACTTCAATACTGGTGAAGAACTGGACTTTTCGGGAAACAGCATTCCCTTGGCAGCAGAATTCAACGGTAACATGAACGTGAACTATAAATTACCCTTGAACAAAAAGTTCAATTTAGAGACCAGTCTTGATTACAATTATCAATCAGATTTCTTTTTTTCAGTAGATAATGATACCACACAAGATGAGTATGGTCTGTTAAATGGAAGAATAGGGTTCACATCTAAGAATTTAGACCTTTTCGTATGGGGAAAGAACATTACTGACGAAGCTTATTATAGCTATGGTTATGGCGTAGGTGGTTTTAACGCGGCTTCCTTTGGGCTGCCTCAAACATATGGTGTTACACTCACTGGTAAGTTTTAAATAATATGAAAATAGTTGTTTATATCATCCGATTTTTATTGGCTTTGATGTTCATCTATGCAGGAGTGGAAAAATTGTTTATGCCCTATGACTCATCAGTTTTCCGAGCTGATACGGCAGAGGCAGCCGAAGAATTCTTTATGTTTTATGAATTTCTGCAGGCATCGGGATATCTGTATTTCGTAGGCTTTTTTCAATTGCTATGTGGAGCATTATTGGTATTTAAGCGCACTTATTTACTGGGAAGTGTCATGTTGGTTCCGTTGATACTTTGCTTATTAATGACGCATGTTTTCTTTTCAAAATATATGCAGTTCATCATTTTCGACCTGGTATTCTTTCTGTTGAATTTAGTAGTGCTTTTTAGTAGGTATAAAGAATGGCAACCTGTATTGCTTAAAAAACAAAAAGGGATTATTTGAAAGTACGAGAATGAAAAAGAACATTGCCATATTCGAAGGAAACAGAGCCAATAACTACGATGATTTTGCGGCAAAGTGGATTCCCAACTACGATTATTATATCGATATGTTGCCAAAGCTGCTGAACCACACAGACGAAAAGAACGCCCTGATAGTGGGCTGTAGCACGGGCAATGAGATGAAAGCCTTGGCCCAATCTTCAGAGGACTGGTCGCTCACCGGTGTAGATCCTTCTCCGGAAATGATTGCCTTGGCCAAGGAAAAATTAAGAGCTTTCAGTACTATCGAATTGTTTACGGGCAAGCTCGAACACTTTAAGAACACTACTTTTTTCAATGCAGCAACGCTATCTCTCGTCTTACACTTTATAAAATATCCGAAGGATAAATTGGCATTGTTACAGCAAGTCGAAAAACGTTTGAAACCCGGCTCTCCATTCATAATTATGGGGATTTTTGGGAATGGCGAACAGTTGAGAACCAATTTGGAAGTACTCGAACTTTTATTGGAAAACACAGTAGCCCAAAAGGAAATCGATGAACGTTTCACAAGGATAAAAAAAGAATTGCATCGCACAAGTGAAGAAGAATTAAAGAAGTTATTGGTTCGTGCTGGCTTTAAGCCACCGACCCGTTTTTTCCAAACCTCTATTTACAGTGCTTGGATAACTCATAAAATTGATTGAAATGAAACTAGAAATCAACAACTTATCAAAAACCTATTCGAATGGTGTACAGGCCCTGAAAAATGTTTCTTTAACCATTGAAAAAGGGATGTTTGGACTTTTAGGACAAAATGGGGCAGGTAAGTCTACCTTAATGCGAACCATCGCTACTTTACAAGATCCGGATACCGGGGAAATTGATTTCAATGGCATCAATGTGCTAAAGAACCCCGAAGCATTGAGAAAAACCTTGGGGTATCTCCCCCAAGAGTTTGGAGTATATCCCAATGTAACCGCAGAAGAATTACTCACACATATTGCGGATATGAAGGGCATTGTGCATAAAGGGGAACGAAAAGATACCGTAGCCGCCCTCTTGCAAAAAGTAAACCTTTACGATGTTCGGACGAAGAAACTGGATGGCTATTCAGGAGGCATGAAACAGCGTTTTGGAATTGCTCAGGCACTATTGGGCAATCCCCAACTCATCATAGTGGACGAACCTACTGCAGGGCTAGACCCCATGGAACGAAACCGCTTCTATAATTTACTTTCGGAATTGGGCGAAAATGCAGTGGTCATACTATCTACCCATATTGTGGAAGATGTGAGTACACTCTGTACGGATATGGCCATTATTGGTAATGGTAAAGTAGTACTTACAGGTAAACCTGATGAAGTTCAAGAAGTGATGCGTGACAAGTTATATGAAGTACCCATTCATAAAGAACAATTAACGGAATATCAGGAGAAGTACAATGTCATATCGCAACGTTTCTTTTCCGGTAAATTGATGATAACCGTTTTAGCCGACGAATTGCCTGCTGGTGAATTTGATGCCAAATCCCCTTCATTGGAAGATGCCTACTTTAAAATTTTAAGCGAGAGTTAGAATGAAGACAATATTTTCCATCATAAAAAATGAACTCAAACAACGTTTGTTCAGTTGGGTTACGCTGATCTTCTTTATCATGCTGGTCTTTCAGGCCATTTGGTATACCAAGGGTTCCTTTGACTATTTCGCGAATGAAGGGGTTTTAATGAATGCTAGTAGCATTCTATATCGCAACTATGCTGGTATGGGAATGTTAATGATCATTATCATCGCCATTGCTACAGGTGGTGTTCTCTACAAGGAAATAAGATACAAATCGGCTCAGTGGACTTATGCCATGCCCATTAATGACAAACATTTTTTTATTGGCAGATTTTTGGCGGCTTTTCTGTATCTCGTAATTCTAAGTACTGGGTTGATTGTGGGACACCTTTTAGTCCCCTATTCCGGTATTGGTGAAGTCAACCGTTTTGGACCAGTACAATGGGGACCTTTATTGCATGGTTGGATCATGTTTACCGTCCCCAACTTGTTTTTTTATGTTGCGCTTGTATTTTTTTCGATTGTCTTTACAAGACGAATAGCCACAAGTTATTTGGCCGTTTTTTTGGTGGTCATTATATTTTTAATTGCACAGACTTCTTTTGAAACAGGTGGTGGCGATAATCTCACCGCCTATATTTTGGCTGATTCCGGGGGTTATGTGGCTGCACAGCATTATACAGATTTGTTGACCCCTGAACAGAAAAATACCGATTACTTTGAACTGTCGGGATACATACTGCAGAACAGGTTGCTTTGGCTTATAATTGCCTTGATACTTGCTGTTGCCTCATATTTTAGGTTCTCTTTTAAATATTTTGTACAAGCAGGGGTAGATAAATCCAAGAAAATAAAGGAAAGTAAAAAAGAAGTCTTTACAATTCAAACAATAAAAATGCCCGAGATTATAAAACAATTTCGCATTTCAGACTTTCTCCGAAAATTATGGTCCTTATCAAAACTTGAATTTTTGAATATAGTTCGGCCTACTTCATTTAAGATTATTCTGGGAATTATTTTATTGATGATTTTTTTACAGAATGTAACTTGGAATGCAACTTATTACATAGGTAATGAGCTGCCCATTAGCAGTAATATGACCTATTTCCGTTTGCAATGGGGTGTATTTGTCAACATGTTGATTATGATTTGGGCAGGAGAACTTTTTTTTAAAGATAAAACGGTCAATATTTGGCAGATTACCGATTCGTTGCCGGTACCCGTCTGGGTAACCCAACTTTCGCGCTTTGCGGCCGTAGTGGGTCTTGCTTTTGTGCTAAGTCTAAGTTTTATTTTTATATCGGTATTTACCCAAGTTTTGCTAGGCGGGGCTTCTTATATTGATTTAGGCAGATTTGCCGAAGATTTACTTTTATATAGGTGGGCTTTTCTAAATTTTGTGCTCTGGGCATCCCTGGTATTTTTTATAGGTGCTTTAAGTGGACAACGGATTCTTACCCATCTCTTATGTGTGGGTCTGTTCCTTTTTTTGATTGTTTCCTTTGATATGGGTATTATAGAGGACTTGCGGATAGGTTATGGCTTCACCCCGGGAATTGAGGATTATTCGGAAATAAGTGGGTATGGTATTTTTCAGCCTGCAGCCAATTGGTTCTTCTTTCTTTGGTTGGCACTGGCAACAACCCTGGTAATGGCTGGAATATGGATATGGAAACGTGGCTCTGATAAAAAATGGCGCAATCGCCTATCAATTAAAAATATGCAGCTTGGCTATATCCCAAAAGTAGTAATGCTTGTATGTTTTGGTCTTTTCTTTGTTCTAATGTCATTCATAACAAAAAATGTTTATGACAATGGAAACTTTACACCAGAAGCTGAGGAAGAGCGACTTGATGCCGAATATGAAAAGAAATACAAGTATTTAGAAACGCGTCCCCAACCAAAGTATAAAACGGTCGATATGAAAATTGACCTTTTCCCTTCGGAAAGAAGGGCCAGCTATTCGGCCAATATCACACTGAGCAATGAAACAGGGATAGACACTCTTTTCTTAAACTTGAAAGACTTTGCAACGGTTACCCAATTAAAACTGAACGGGCAAGAGTTACAACTTGTTAAGGAGGATAAAAATCAAAACTTTACGGCATATCTTATTCCAAAGATTTTTCAGGCCGATATCTTGCTCCAACTTTCATTGGAAGGAGTAAAGCAATACGAAGGTTTTACACAGAATAATTTCCAAGCGGATATTACGTATCAAGGAAGTTTTGGAAGCGTGCAAGATTTTTTGCCTGTAATCGGTTATGACAGCGGTAAGGAACTTTTGGAAAACCGAAAGCGGGAGGAACAAGGATTGAGTAGATTAAAATCTAGGATGGCGGAAATTAGCGACCCATTTGCACTTGGACAAAATGCTTTTTCAACAGATGCCGATTTGGTAAAGGGAAGTATTACCATTAGCACAGAAGCAGGGCAATTACCTTTCGCCGCTGGGGAATTAAAAAAAATAGAAACAAAGGATGGTAGAACCATTGCCTATTATACAATCAATACTCCCCATGTCTTTAATTGGCACTTAGGTTCATCGGACTATGCGGTCAAGAAAGATGTAGCAAATGGTATCAATTATTCTATTCTCCACAAACCGTCACATGCGTTTAATATAGTATTGTATCAAGATGCCATTAAGCAAGGGATAACCTATATGCAAAAACAATTCGGGACGGAGGCAGTAACTGATAAACTTCAATTAGCAGAAATCCACCGTTGGCAAGATGCTAAATATGCCTTTGCGAATACCATTGCGCTTTCAGAAAAAGAAGGTTGGGTGGCAAACACTGAGGGGCTACAAGAGAAGGCCTATATCTATCAGACCATTGGAAGCGGATTGGCCAGTTTATGGGTGCAAAAAGAACTGCCTGTTGCAGATGTGCAAGGTGCTGATATGTTCATCTTGGCGTTGCCAGAAGCCGTAGGATTGAGTTTTGTAAAAGAGACTTTAGGACAAGAAGCCGCAGAAATGCTTATCCAAAAGAAAATGGATAAATATGGTAAAGACAAAAACAATGAGCCCAATACGGAACCTACCTTGTTGTATGCAGATGGCACAGATTATTTGGAAGAAAATAAGGGAGCTGTTGCACTAAACCAATTGCAAAACATAATTGGTAAAGAAAAATTCAATAGCATTTTGTCGGAGTTTGTAAAAGAGAACTCGGGAGGCCCTAAAGTATTTATTGATTTATACCAAAAGTTATTGAAGGAAGTTCCAACATCTAAAAAGGAAGGGGTTAGACTGCTTTTTGAAGCTACTGAGAAAGCATCTAGCTAGTTAAGTTTCCACATAGTCGGCTGTTCTTTGAGACCATCCTCTCAGAGCTACATTTTTTTAACAGTATATCCCATGGTCTGTTTTAGTATTCTCGTTAATTCACCTTTTACGGGATAGTTCGACACAGATATTCTGTTTCTTATCGCATTTTGATTTCAATTAATTTTAAACAGGTTCATACTTTGTTTCTAACAATCCGATTTTCTCTAGATTTTAGGAATCAATGAAATTTGGAGTGTTTTGGTAAAATATGGTTGAGGCGAAAGGCACTTAGTGTTTACATTTTTTGTCCTGCCAGCAGGACGAAGAATGTAAAGCAAGAGGGTAACACGCTAACGCTATGTTACAATTTTCAGTTAATTGATTTTCAATTAGTTATGTTATTTCAGGATTCCGAGAAGAAAATTTTTTACTGTAAAAACCTTGGGAGGTGCAGTAAACATTGGAACTTTTTGCTGTAAAAAATATTATTTACTACTAATTGTGATTATTTGTGTAATCATTTTTCTCAAATTTTATTTGATGTTCTTTGATGCAGTTTGAAAAGTGTGGGACAAACATAGTTTTGAAATAGAATAACTACTCTGGGAATAAAGTAGGTACGCCCTATTTCGATTTTATATTACGCTTATCTTTCCGAACACTATAAAATCGAAACAGGATCCATGCGCAAAGTTTAAGGGTAAGTATTTGGGACAAATCGGAAAATAATTCTAGAAAAATTTAGACTGAAATGTTAAAGTTTAACTCCAAATAAAATTTTTCTCAATCTGCGTGCAAATTGCGTGCAAATAAAAAAGGCTCCAGAGTGTGAATTTCTCTGAAGCCTTGCTGTTTCTGCTCCCCCTCTTGGGCTCGAACCAAGGACCCTCTGATTAACAGTCAGATGCTCTAACCAACTGAGCTAAGGAGGAATATTTTACCTTAAGCGGGTGCAAATATAGCAGTTTCTTTAAAACACTACAAGCAAAAAAAATGGTTTTCTACTTAAAAAGCCATTTGTACAAATCATTGCCATTCGCAAATAACAACAAGGCTATTAAAAGAAAGAACCCAACCATTTGTGCATATTCCAAAAACTTATCGCTAGGTTTTCTGCCTGTTACCATTTCATACAGCAAAAACATTACATGTCCCCCATCCAATGCGGGTATGGGCAATACGTTCATGAAAGCAAGAATAATGGAAATCAATGCCGTGGTAGACCAAAAAGCAGCCCAATTCCACGTATCAGGAAACATACTCCCAATAGCGGCAAATCCACCAACTCCTTTATAAGCCCCAGTGGAAGGATTGAATATTTTTTTAAGTTGTTTTACATAACTGGACAATGTGGTTACGCCCTTATCAATACCTGCAGGAATAGACTCAGCAAAAGAATAGGTCTCAACCTTTATGTTCAACATTCCTTTTTCCTGCAAATCTTCCATAGTTGGAAAACCAGGCCTCACCCCAATGGTTGCACTATCGCTAATTTTGACCGGAATATTGGCAACTTCCCCACCTTTTCTGGCAACAGTTAACTCAATATGCTGTCCTTCATATTTCTTTAAAATTGATTTTGCCTGGTCAAAATAAGTGATTTTGTCGTCTCCAATTTTTATGATTTCATCCTCAACTTTTAGACCAGAATCCTTGTTCTCAGATTCTTCAGATACCTCACCTATCAAAAATGGAATACGATAATTTAAAAACCTGACTTTTTCTTCATCATCCAAAAGGGTAGAAATAAAGTCTATTGGAATTTCTTTTTCAATCCGTTGTCCGTCTCTTTCCAATGTAATGGTATTTCCATTGATCAACTCGATAAAAACGCTGTTAAAGGATTCAAGTTCATTACCATCAACGGCGATAATTTTGTCCCCTGTTTGTATTCCGACCTTATCCCCTATTTCCTCTTCCATTACCCAAACACCATCTCGTAAACTTTCCATTGGGACGTATTGTTCACCATACGAATACGCCATTCCAATGTAAATAATAACCGCAAGAATAAAGTTAACCGTAACGCCGCCCAACATGATAATCAATCGTTGCCAAGCAGGCTTACTCCTGAACTCCCAGGGTTTTGGTTCTTCTTTCATGGCTTCTGTGTCCATGCTTTCATCAATCATTCCAGCAATTTTCACATAGCCTCCCAATGGCAACCAACCTATTCCATAAACGGTCTCTCCAATTTTTTTCTTGAAGAGGGAAAATTTTATATCAAAAAAGAGGTAGAATTTCTCAACCCTGGTCTTAAATAATTTTGCAGGGATAAAATGTCCTAGTTCATGAAGAACAATCAGCAAGGACAAACTGAGAAAGAATTGTATGGTTTTTATTAGTATGGGACTCATTTGATCGTATCTGTTAAAACGCACAAAAGTAAACTTTTACAAAGTCATAAAAAAACAGGCGTTGAGACCACACTGGGTTTTAAGAAAGTTTTGGCAACAAAACTTCCGTTTTATGACAAACAATCCTGCAGTCAGCCGTAATTTTGCAAAACATGCTGTCCTTTTTTTTAAAATATAAATTCTTTGGAATGGTGCTCTTGGCACTTTCTATTGTGATAATCTATCTTTTTTACACTGCGTTGCAACCTAAAAAGATGTTACCCATTTACCAACCCAGCATGGTAAGCCAGGAATTGGTGGACAGTACTTTGCATTACAAAAAGAAGTACCATACGATCTCAGATTTTGAATTGATCAATCAAAATGGAAAGAAAATTACCCAACAAGACTACATGGATAAAATTTATGTAGCCGATTTCTTTTTTACTACCTGCCCCACCATATGTCCTATTATGACAAAGAATATGGCAGAAATACAGCATGAGGTAATTAATGACAAAGATGTGATGCTACTATCCCATTCGGTAACCCCAACGATCGATTCAGTAGCGCAATTGAAAAAATACGCACTGGAAAAAGGGGTTGTGGACTATAAATGGAATTTGGTCACCGGCGATAAAAAACAAATCTATGAATTGGCACGGAAATCATATTTGGCCGTTAAAACCGATGGTAATGGAGGTCCATACGATATGATCCATACCGAAAATTTTATCCTTGTGGACAAAGAAAAAAGGATTAGAGGTTTTTACGATGGAACGGATTCCAAAGAAATTGAAAAGTTGCTTCAAGACTTGCAGATCCTAAAAGCAAGCTATGGAGAATAATGCTTGAAATCCCTAAACTTTTGAAATCCCATATGCGCTTTTTTACTTACTTTTGCTCTTACTTAAAATTAATCTAAATAAGAATTTGTGGCGACCGTTATCGACCTTGAACATGGACAAAAAGGAATCATAAGGGAATTTTCGGATAGCATTCCTCCCATAAAACTATTGGAGTTGGGATGTTTGCCAGGAAATCATGTAGAATTAGTTCAGGTTGCCCCGTTAAAAGACCCTATTTATATTAATGTAAATGGGAGCCATATAGCCATTAGACGTTCTTTGGCCAAGCAAATTGAGCTTGATATTGTTGAAGACACCGAAAACGTATGAGCAAAAGCATCAATGTTGCCCTAATTGGTAATCCCAACACCGGAAAAACTTCTGTTTTTAATCAACTCACCGGACTCAATCAAAAAGTTGGGAACTATCCGGGGATTACCGTTGAAAAAAAAGAAGGTGTTTGTAAATTACCCAGAGGGGTAAAAGCCCACATTCTTGACCTTCCGGGAACTTATAGCCTCAATACCACATCACTTGATGAAAGTGTGGTGGTGGAATTGTTGCTCAATAAAAATGATAAGGATTATCCAGATGTGGCAGTCGTTGTAAGCGATGTAGAAAATCTAAAAAGAAACCTTCTGCTTTTTACCCAAATCAAAGATTTGGGTATTCCTGCCATATTGGTCATTAATATGGCCGATAGAATGTCCAGAAAAGGAATTTCCTTGGATGTTGGGGAGTTGGAAAAAAAGCTGGATACCAAAATTGCTCTGGTAAGCACTAGAAAAGGTAGCGGTATTGATCGCATAAAAGAACTGATTGCAGATTTTAAGAGCTTATCTACAACTGCCAATGTGAATACTTCCAGGATTTCACCTGAGTATTTTGAGCGATTGCAAAAGGCATTTCCAAAGGAAGGCCTATATAAACTGTGGTTAGTGATTACCCAGGATGTCAACTTTATGCCCATTGAAAAGAAGCGTATTCAAGACGCAACTTCTTTCTCTACAAAATCTAAAGCAGAGCTTAAAAAACTTCAGCACAGAGAAACGGTATTGCGCTATAAATTTATCAATGACACCTTAAAAGAAACATATAAGGTAGATTTTGAAGCAGCTAGAGGTATGCGTGCCTCTTTGGACAAGATATTGACACACAAAATTTTCGGGTACTTTATTTTCTTGGTTATACTGCTCACCATTTTTCAGGCCATTTTTGAATGGAGTACCTATCCATCCGATTTTATTGATGAGCAATTTTCAATGGCAAGTGATTGGATTAAGAATACCTTGCCCTCCGGAGTCTTTACCAACCTTTTAGCGGAAGGTATTTTAGCCGGCATAGGTGGTATAGCGGTATTCATCCCGCAAATTGCATTTTTGTTCCTTTTCATTTCACTTTTAGAAGAATCAGGATATATGAGTCGCGTGGTTTTTTTAATGGACAAGCTTATGCGCCCGTTCGGTTTAAGTGGAAAAAGCGTTGTTCCCCTGATCTCCGGAACAGCTTGCGCAATACCTGCCGTAATGGCAACAAGAACTATTGAAAACTGGAAAGAACGCCTAATTACCATTTTAGTAACACCGTTCACCACCTGTTCGGCAAGATTGCCAGTTTACCTCATCCTTATTGCCTTGGTAATTCCCAAAGGAAAGATTCTGGGCTTGAGCTACCAGGCATTAACATTAATGCTATTGTACCTTTTAGGATTTGGAACGGCAATTTTTTCGGCAATGATCTTAAATAAGATCTTGAAAATAAAAAGTAGTTCGCTTTTTATGATTGAAATGCCAACCTATAGGCTCCCGCTCCTTAAAAATGTTGTTTACACCGTATTGGAAAAAACCAAAAGTTTTGTGTTTGGTGCCGGAAAAATCATTCTGGCCATTTCAATTGTACTATGGTTTTTAGGTTCAAATGGTTTTTCTGCCGATTTCAAGAATGCAGAAGAAATCGTAAATAAAAGAATTGAAAATGAAGGGCTTTCCCCTTATAGCAAAAACTATATTCGAAACAATATCGATGCCTACAAGAAAAATACCAAGGTAAGCGTAGTGGCTCAGGAAAATGCCATCGGATTAAAATCTCTCCAAGATTCGATACAAGTGATGACGAATATTCTAAGGGAAAAAGCTCGAGCGCAAGAAATTGCCAGCTACAAACTGGAACACTCCTATATTGGATATATGGGTAAAGCGATTGAACCCCTGGTCAGGCCTTTAGGCTATGATTGGAAAATTGGCATTGCGGTGCTGACATCTTTTGCCGCACGAGAAGTTTTTGTTGGTACTTTGGCCACCATTTATAGTGTTGGAAATGATGAAGAAGAAACCATTAAAAGTAGAATGGCCGCAGAATTAGATCATACGGGCAAAAAACCCCTGTTCAATTTGGCATCGGGCATTTCGTTAATGCTTTTTTATGCGTTTGCAATGCAATGCATGAGCACGCTGGCCATTGTAAAAAAAGAAACCAATTCATGGAAATGGCCCATGCTTCAGCTACTAATTATGAGCATTATTGCTTATCTTGTTGCATTGAGCGCTTTTCAAATACTTAAGTAATGGATACTATTCAACATATTTTAATGTATTCAACCCTTACATTGGCATTGGGGTACTTAGTATGGAAATTTATCCTTCCCAAATTTTTATTTTCGAATAAAAGAAACACATCCAAATCCTGCGGTGAAGGTGAATGTGGATGTAACTAGTTAGCACTTCTTCAACATATTACATATTCGTTTACCTCCCATTTATCTCAAAAAGTGAAGAATTCTTTAAAAAAATTCACTTCTCCGTGTAACCTTTTATAAATTCCTGACTATATAGGATAGCATACCAACTAAAAACAAAAATTGAAAGAGCCTTCAGATGAAATACTAATGCAAAAAGTTGCAGATGGCAATCTAGATTTGCTAAAGGTGCTTTTTGATAGACATCATAAGCATATCTACAATTTTTTGCATAAAATGTCTGGAGATTCAATGTTGAGCGAAGATCTTACACAAGATGTTTTTTATAAGTTGATAAAGTACCGAAGTTCCTATAAAAATGGGTCTTTTAAATCATGGCTGTTCACCATAGCCAGAAATAATTTAAAAACACATTTTACCAGGAACCATCAAACTCATGAGAGTATTGATGTACTTGAATACAAACAACTGGAGAGCCAAGAAAACATGCATGAAGATTATTCGCATTTGCAAAATGCGCTCAATAAATTGGATGCAACAGATCGCGAGTTGGTTATTTTAAACAGATTTCAAGAAATAAAATATGAAGAATTGGCGGAAATCATTGGCAGTACTTCTGGTGCAGTAAAAACCAGGGTTTGCAGGGCTTTAAAAAAATTAAAAACTATTTATTTAGAAAATATATAGACATGGAGAAGAATCATGTTTCAAACTTGCTCCCAGATTATCTAGACAATACATTGAGCAAGGAAGCAACTAAAAAAGTGGAAGAACATGTATCCATTTGTATTCAATGCAAATTGGAACTGGATGAAATGAAAATACTTTTCAAAGCTTTTGAAGAGGAAAAACTCGCGGTACCCACCAAACGTCTTGCAGCCAATTTTGAAGGCGCTTTGGCTGAAGAAAAATCAGCTACTTCTAAAGTGGTTTCCCTTGATTCGGTCAATAAAAAGTCTAATTGGGCTTCCAATGTTTTTAAAATTGCAGCAAGCATTGCGCTTTTGGTTGCATCCTTTCAAATGGGAAGAATTTTACAAGATAAAAGCTTTGACCAAGACTTGGCATTGTTAAGAAATGAAAGCTTACAACTGAAACAAACGGCAATGCTTTCCTTAATGGAAAATCAATCCGCCAGTAAAAGAATCCAAGGTGTAAGTTTCATCGAAGAATTTACGAATCCGGATGAAGCCATTGTAAAAGCTTTGGGCAACCGACTTCTTTATGATGAAAATGACAATGTCCGCTTAAACGCTTTCGAAGCACTTTCTAGGTTCGTTACTTCAGAAAACGTGAAACAAGTCTTTATTGAAGCCCTGGAGGTGGAAAAAAACCCAAGTATTCAGATTGGCATAATTCAGGCGTTGGTAAAAATTCAAGAAAAGAAAGCTATTGCGCCCATGAAAAAACTATTGGAACAGGAGGATACCCAACCCTTTGTCAAAAATGAAATCAATTTAGGATTACCAAAAATCATATAAACATCAAAAAACGAAAAATCATGAAACATTTTACACTTTTTTTAATGGCATGTATCTCAACAAGTATTGCCGTTGCACAAACAGATTATTCCAAATCATTAAGTGGAATTGAATGGGTTAAAATTGAATCAAAATCCGATATAACCTTAAAGACCTCCAACTCCAATGAACTGCTGATAAAAGGCAGTAGATATTCAAAAACTACTGAAAAAGCAAAAGGCCTACGATTGGTTGGCGAAGGTGGATCTGATAATACTGAAGTTGGATTCTACGTAATCCAAGATGGAAATTCACTCATCGTAAAAAATCTAAGAAAATCGGAAGGAGCAACAATCTATCTTCCAAAAACACAAAACGTATCCGTAAAAAGTACATGGAGCGGGGATATTGAAATTGACGGTTTCTCCGGGGAAATAGAAGCCGATGCCCAACTCAATGGAAGTATTGAAATTACTAATGTAAATGGACCAGTAACTGCTAATGCCCTTAATGGAGAAGTTATCGTAAAATTTGGAAAAGTAAAACAAGATTCCCCCATCTCCATCTATACCACAAACGGAGAAGTGGATGTTACCTTACCTTCAAATACTCCAGCAAATTTGACACTGGGAACAACCAATGGAGATATCTACACCAACTTTGAGTTTAAAAGGGAAGAAAAGGACGGCCTTAAATCGATTTCAGGACGAAAAGTGAGGGCGACTATTAATAATGGGGGTGTCAACATTTCCTTAAAGTCTACCAATGGGAATATTTATTTAAGAAAATAATAATCAAAAAACGATCAGTCATGAAACATTTAACAATCATGGTAGTAATAGGCTTCATCAGTCTATCCATCAATGCCCAAAAAGTTATTGAAAAGAGTATTCCCTACACCAATCAGATTATAGATGTAGACCTAAAATTTGCTTCCAACATCGATGTGAAAACCTGGGATAAAAACACCGTGTATTTTAAAGCTGATATTTACACCGAAGATTCACAATTTCAAGAGTTTTACAAATTGCACATTGAAGAAAAATCAGGTGAAATTTATATTACCTCAGAGGCAGAAGCAGTTTTTAAGGCGTATCGGAAAGATTGTCTTGAAAAAAATCCTGACAAGAAAAGGAATTGCTATAATACGGGGGATTTAACCGAGTTTAATTATGTGCTCTACGTTCCTAAAAACGCAAAATTTAAAATTAGCAGTATCAATGGCGACCTAAAATCTGAAGTTATCGAAGGAGATTTTACAGCTGATCTTATCAACGGCAATATTGATATTAAAAAGTATAGCGGCAACTTAGATCTTAAGACCATAAATGGTGAGATAGACTTGGTTATGGCCAACTCACGTCTTACGGCAGAAACCATTCATGGTCAGATTTATGCTGATGAAAAATTGGACCTGAAAGTTACGGATAGGTACGTAGGCCAAAAAGTAGAAGGTAGTTTTAACAATGCAACAAACCGTTTGCGCTTAAATACCATTAATGGCAATATGTATTTGCGGCTTTAAAACAGGGGTGCAATAAAGGAATATAGCAATAAGCCCCACCCTATTGCGAGCAGTAATCCCCCAATAGGTGTTATTGGACCAAGGAACCTTAATTTTTTTCCACTGGCAGCGCTCATACATAATCCATAAATACTAAAAGAAAAAAGTAAGGTCCCAAAAACAAAACAATTTATAATGTACTTGTCCAAGGGTTGATCAAACCCAAGATTATAACTAAGCACCAACAGTACAATAGCATGGTACATTTGATATTTGACCCCGGTTTCAAAACTATGAAGTAGTTCCGGGGTCAATTTCTTCTTTAGTGCGTGAGCTCCAAATGCTCCAAAAATAATGGCCAATAGACCATAAAAGCTTCCCATTACTTGAGCCAGTAAAAGTGTTTCCATAAATTTTAAGTGTTTTTATTGAACGTTTTTAAAAAACAATATCAATTTCGGTATCACTGTTTACCTTAAAACAGCATTCTTTATATTTTGGTGGACCAAAGGTCTTCATTTTGGCTTTTGAAAAAGCAACTTTTTCCTTCGGGATTCCCAACCAATTTGTATCAAGAATATTATTCCCATTTTGATCGTGAAACACGGCTACCGCATATTCCCCTGGAGGTATATTTTCTATATGCAACTTTACCACCCCCTCTTTTGCCTGGGCCGTACCGGTTTTAAACACCCCTTCAAAAGTCAGAAAGGTATCATCAGAATCATAAACCGCTACATTTACATTTCCTTCTGTAGATGGAACGTTATGAATCTGAACGGAAATAGTATTCTGTGAGAATATAAAAAAAGGGATTATTAAAAAGGTATATAAAAAAATTCTCATAAGTAAAATCTGGACAAGATTATCGTTTCTTAGTATACGTTTATAAAATCAATTTTGGGCTTCAAGGTTTGCCATTAATTTGCTGTTCAGAAAATCATAAATTTCATTTGTCTGTATACTATCCTTAAAATTGATAAATAGCTTAAGGGAATCATGATGAACCAATCGTATTTTTTCCTGTCGTAAATCATCTACAAACACATATACTTTAGACTCGGTTAACGAATCTTTGAAAACGCCCTTTTCCCTGGCCATCCAAGAAAACCCATTGAAGCGCTCCATTTCTGGAAGCTTTTCAACAAATTCAATGCTGTCAATTTCAGAAATTGGTATTTTCTGATAATAGACTCCTGAAAGGACTCTAAATTTCCCTTCTTCAATTTTGTGCCAATTTTTATAATGGAGTACAAAAGCAGAGGCGCAGATTACAAGCGTAAGAACAATCAAAACGTTCCACAACCAATGCTTTTTCTTTTTATTCATCTCCCTTATCTGTTCTAAACTTTTCAAACCATGCCACGGTATGTGCAATTTTGGTGATTAAATTGCTTGGCTTGTTCGCAATTCCATGGCTTGCTCCGGGAATTTCGACCAACACCGTTTCAATTTTACGCAATTTTAGGGCATGGTACAGTTGTTTGGCTTCACTTGGTGGGGTACGTAAATCGTTCATGCCCACCATAACCATAGTTGGGGTCTCTATATTACCAACGAGGGAAATAGGAGAAAATTTCCAATAGCCTTCAAAATTTTCCCAAGGTTGTCCTGGATATCTATTTTGGGCATAGTAAAAATAATTATCGGCCACCAAAGTTTTACTGATCCAGTTCATCACTGGTTTGGCCACAACGGCAGCTTCAAACCGATTGTTTTTGCCTATAATCCATGCAGACATAATGCCTCCAGCGCTACCACCGGTCACAAACAATTGATCTTCCTGTGCAATTCCCATTTCAATGCAATGATCTACCCCATCCATTACATCGTTATAATCTTCCCCAGGGTAATTGTTGTACAATAAGTTCCCAAACTCTTCGCCATAACTTGTGCTTCCCCTTGGGTTTGGATAAAAAACAATGTACCCTGCTGAAGCATACAATTGCATTTCAATAGAAAAACGATCTCCATAATTGAGTATGGGTCCTCCATGGTTTTCGACCATAAATGGATATTTTTTGGAGGCATCATAGCTTGGTGGATACACTACCCAACCTTGAATGTCTCTTGCATCCACCGAAGACTTGTACCATACTTCCTCTACCTTGCCCAAATCTCTGTAGTCCAATAAGGCTTTGTTGAGTGCGGTAATCTTTATGGGGTCATTACTTTTTGGTTTTAACACCGCCAATTCCGCAGGGTAATTAGGGCGTGAATGCGTAAATACTATCGTCCCACCTTTTGAAATACTATACGACCCACTAGCATAGGGTCTTCCCAATGACGTTCCCCCAACATTGTCCGCAATTTTGGAGACCGTTCCAGAGAGTGAAATGTGACCTATTTTCCCATTGCCCTTATCGTCGTACGAAACGTATAAACCATCGCTCTTGGAATTCCATTGAATGTTGGAAATGGTTCTGTCCAGTCCTTCAGAAATTACACGCTTCCCGCTTCCGTCCAAATTCATCACATGCAACTTACGGATTTGGTATGCCTGTACCTTATCCTCATATCCTAAATAAGCAATATGTTTTCCATCAGGAGATACTTTTGGGCTGTAATCTGGCCCATTGCGATCGGTAAGCGCAGAAATTTCACCGCTTTCCACTTCCACAGTATAAATTTCACTATTTCTAAAACGGTATTCCCAGTCTTCAACCCTGTTTGCTGAAAAGAAAATTTTTGAGCCATCCTTTGTCCATGAGAGTGTGCCTCTATGATGCCAATCTCCTGAAGTAATTTGACGGGGCGCACCTCCATTTGCTGGAATAGTAAAGATATGATTGAAGCCTGGTTTTATATACCCCCTACCATCAGCTTCATGATATACACGATCCGTTATTCTTGGAGATTCTGCCCATTTGGCTCCCTTTGGTTTTTTTGGAATTTTGGCAATTACCGGAGCCGCTTTGGGAACATTCATTGAAAATGCAAGTTGTTTTCCATCTGGAGACCATGCCAATGAACTGGGACTAAATGGCAATTGGCTCAATTTTGCGATTTTCCCAGAAGCAAACCAATACATATAGATTTCCGAACCTTCATCGGTACTACTGGAAAATACAATTCTATCTCCATTGGGTGACCATCTAGGGCTACTTTCATTTACTTCTCTGGAAGTCAATTTTTGGTGTTTACTTCCATCAATCCTTACTAACCATAGGTTTCCAACGGCGGCATCTTTCATAATGTCATATCCCATACGTCGGTATACTACCCACTCACCGTTAGGCGATATTTGAGGGTCCGAGACATATTGTAAATCAAAAATGTCCAAGTAGGAAAAGTTTTGTTTTTGTGCAGTAGAAAATTGCAGTGCACCGGTCACAAGAAATAAAAGAAGAAGTCTCCGCATAGTTTTGAAATTTGTAGTTTTAAAGGTAACGGAATCCAACGATTTCAACAACCGTTCAGCAATCAATAAACATCAGTCATAACTTGCTATATTTATATCAAATAACCTTACATGCTTAAATTCTTTAGAAAGATTCGGCAAAAATTGCTTTCCGAAAAAAAGTATTCAAATTACTTTCTTTATGCCATTGGCGAAATTGTATTGGTGGTCATTGGTATTTTAATCGCACTTCAAATAAATAATTGGAATGAGCAGGTAAAAGAACTTGAAAAAGAGCAAGCTTTTTTAGAAGAGATAAATTTGGATTTTAAATCCAACAAAATACAGTTAGACTCTATAATAAATTACAATAAAGTGAGTTTACATGCCGGTTCTAGATTGTTGGAGATTATACAAAACTTTGATCTTAAGAACCCTAAGGTTGATGAGTCGAATGCCCATTTGACGGATAGTATTCGCTATTACTATGGTTTGGTTTGGAGAAACAAATCGTTTAACCCCAAAAATGGTAGTGTTGAGGCGCTTTTAAACTCTTCTTCTTTTGATGTCATTAAAAATGACACTTTAAGACGAAATTTAATTTCATGGAAAGACGTGCTAAATGATTATTTAGAAGAAGAGGAATTTGCCATAAATTTTCTGTTTTATGAATATCGCCCTTGGGCAAGAGAAAATTTTGATCCAGACCTAAATGACGACCCTGAATATATTACGGCATTTTTTAGCAAGAGACACAGAAATTTTCTAAATCAAAGAGCTGGAGATTTGTATAACAATTTAACTACTGTTGAGGAAGAGGGGGTGACGGCTATGATAGATAATATTATTCGTTTAACAGAACCCAAGGATTATGATTAAATTCTTCCGTCGCATCCGTCAAAATTTACTCTCTGAAAACAAGTTTTCCAAATATCTATTCTATGCCATTGGGGAGATTATCTTGGTGGTCATTGGTATTCTGATTGCTTTGCAGTTGAACAATTATAGTGAGTCTAAAAAAGAACGCAAACAAGAAGTTTCTCTTCTTACCAATTTGGCCAATGAGATTAAGTTGGATATTCTTCAAATTGAAAACAGCACTGAAATATCCACGAAGAGATTATCCCGATTGGACAGTATTGTGCAGCTGCTTGAAAATTCATCCAATATTGATAAGTCTTTGTTTATTGAAAAATCGTTTGAGTTTGTAATTGATCAATACTTTAAGAGCAATAGCGGTATTTTTGATGAAGCTGTTTCATCGGGCAGAATGAGTTATGTACAAAATGAAGAATTACGCCAAAATATTTTTGACTATTACCGAAATGCAAGTGAAAGTGACAATGATGGCACAACCCGCCAGGTAACCGATGAACTTATTACACCCATTTTCGTAGAGACCTTGTTTATGAATCCTGAAGGGTTCTCATCACTGGGACTAAACGTACAAAATATTGCCAATTTAGAAAGTATTGATTTGAAAGCACTTAAAGAGAACAGGGATTTTTGGAAAATGGTGTTGCTTAAATTCGGCAGTAATCGAGAACAAATGTCCCGATGGTACGAGATTAAATTACAAGCGCAAGATGTGAAACAACAAATAGAACACGAACTGGGTAATTTGAAAGAATGAAAGCAGCCACGGTAGTCCAAATCAAAAAAGAACTACAACATAGAAACCCTGATGAGTTATTGGAGCTTTGTCTTCGTTTATCCAAATTCAAAAAAGAAAATAAGGAGTTATTGACTTATTTATTGTTTGAATCCGACGATGAAGAAGGATATATTGAAACCGTGAAAGGAGAAGTAGATCAGCAGTTTTCCGAAATAAACATCAATAGTTTTTTTTACATCAAAAAAAGCTCGCGGAAAATTCTTCGCAACCTAAAAAAATACATCCGATACTCTGGTAAAAAAGAAACAGAGGTTGAACTCATGTTGTATTTCTGCGAAAAACTTAAGGCCTTTCGACCGTCCATAAACCGCAACACGACTTTATTGAATCTGTACAACCGCCAGCTGGACTATATCAGCAAGAAAATTTCCGCATTGCATGAAGATTTACAATATGATTATGGGTTAATCTTGGAAGAATTACAACAATCGCCAGGCAACCATTTCTAGGGAACAAACGTCTTTCTTTATACAAACCATATCACTAATGAAACAATTAGGTCCAAACAAAAAAACAGCCCATTTAGCTGGCTTGCTCTATTTTCTAGTTGTGCTTACAGGTATTTTCAGCCTTCTATATGTTCCATCACGGCTTATTGTTTCGAACGACCCAGTTAGTACGATAGGGAATATTCAGTCTTTCGAACTTCTTTTCAGGTCTGGAATTTTGGCAGGTTTGCTTTGCTATATTTTCTTTTTACTATTGCCATTGGTCTTATATAAACTTTTTGAATCCATTAATAAAAACTTTGCTTTAGTAATGGTAGTTTTGGCGATAGTAAGCGTACCTATCTCCTTTGTCAACATGATACATAAATTTGATGTTCTTGCACTTCTCAATGGTGCGGAACATCTTGCAGCTTTTACACCAGAACAAATCCAATCACAGGTAATGTTATCCCTAAAATCGTACAGCTATGGGAATTTAGTTGCTCAAGCATTTTGGGGGCTTTGGTTATTCCCTTTTGGATATTTGGTATTCAAATCAGGGTTTTTGCCTAAGTTTTTGGGCTTATTTTTAATGATTGGCAGCTGTGGCTATTTTCTAGATTTTGCAGGTCGAGTTGCCTTTTCAAACTATGGAGATTTGTGGGTTTCCGACTATATCACCATTCCCGCTAGCATCGGTGAGATTGGCACATGTCTTTGGTTACTGATTATGGGAATACGACTAAAAAAAGATTAAGGGCCGATTAAAATTCCCTTTTTCAAAATTCACTTTCAATAAATCTGGATTTGTTTTTTGAATTATTGATTGAATAACTCAGATTCAACAACACTACATCTACTTCATAAACATAATTGGTGGTGGTAAAAAACTCGTCTGGCCTAGAAGTGGTTATTCGTTGCTCATTGGTATTCCAAAGACCCATATCTATATGTTGCCACTGTAACGTTGCAGTAAGCCTATCATCCAAAAAACTCTTTTTAAAACTACCTGATATAGCATAGTGATAAACATTGCCACCAATAAAGTTGATCCATTTTGTTGTGGGTTTTAGTTCAAATCCCATGTCCAATCCTAACGTCTTTTCCTTGCCCACATTGGAGTAAATTCGATTTAAAATTGTGTCATTTAAAATGGTATTCCCCCTGTTTACAACATTCTTTGTATTTCTATAATATGCCGTTGCAAAAAAGATATTCCCATTTCCAACTTCAAAGTCTGGAAAAACATAATCTGTTTGAAATCGAAATCTATTCAACGGATTGTCATTGGTGTTGAATTCATCTTGGAAAACTATTCCTGTATTTGGAAATCCCAGGTTTCGATTTGTGGTGGGTCCTCCCAATAGGGTATACTCATAAAGCAATGATGCTGAAATTTGCCCTTCATTTTTAAACTGATAGGTATAATCAAAACTTCCCAAAACAAAGTCATTTTTACGTATTCGGAGATTTTCATTAAAATACTGATTAGTATATATTTTATTTTCCCTTCTGCCGGAGTAATTGCATGGTTGTCAAAATAATAAAATATCTGTTGTTATGTTTTTACTTTTTTCTAATATAAAATTCTAAATAATAATTATTTAGAATATCTAATTTAAACTTAAAAGTAAACATTATAGAATAGTTGGTTTTATCAAAACTATGCTCTCCATCCGAAAGAAATTTGGTAAGCGTATCATTAAGGATTGTAAAAACATCCCCTTCCTTTCTCCCTGAAATATCATTTCGCTGATAGTTGGCTCCCAGCGAAATATTCCACTTGTTCGTTTGATATTATAAGTGAAATCAACCCCATGACGGTGTGCGTATTCCTTATTATTATAATCTTCAATCGAAGGAAATCCAGCTTTACTATTCACTTGAACAAAGTCATCTTTGTAAGCTCCCTTTCTTGTTCAATTTCAAACTTTTTTAACCTTGACCCAGCATCCAAGTCTATCATTACAACAATCCCTAAGCGCCACAAAATGAAAAAATGACAATGCATTTTTCATTTGATTTATGTCCCGTCCTTTCCAAAAAACAATATTGTGAAGTAAAAAAGATTTTAAATTTTCAGATAAATCCCATAATTCCAACATTTTAACGGTATAGTGCTTGATTTTGACAAACCCTTTTATATCTTTAAATGCTTTGTTTTCAACGAATGTTGCTATGAATTTGAAAACTCGAATACTATTGTTTGTCGGTTTTTTCACGACAACCTTGGGAATATCACAGTGGGTTCAAACTAGTGGGCCGCAAGGTGGTGCACTCAAAGAAATTGTCGCTGCAAATGGTAATTTGATTTTATCTGCTGGCGAAGCTGGTCTATATCTATCTACAAATAATGGCACTTCTTGGAGAACGGCCAACTCTGGTTTACCCTGTAACATTACTATTAAAAAACTTATCTCTGATGATGAGTTCGTTTATGTTGTAACTGAGGAGGATGGACTTTTTAAATCTGAAGATTTTGGAGCTAGTTGGCTGCCAATAAATAACGGCATTTCCAACTTTACATTTAATTCGATCTATGCGGATGGAACTAATCTATACGCCGCCAACGAGGACGGCGGAGTCTACTATTCTCCAAATAGAGGAACGAGCTGGGAAGAAAAAAGTTCAGGTATTGCAATGGTCTTGTTTAACGATTTTGCCATGTTCAATGGCCAATTGTTTGCCGCTGGTGCTGATTTATTCGGAACCACAGATAACGGCGACACCTGGAACTCGGTTGGCCTCCCAGGTTTACTTACA